>CAYYWC010000003.1:0-982 GCA_964475295.1 uncultured Candidatus Saccharibacteria bacterium | reverse complement strand
TCCAGTCGCCGCTGCAGAAGGCGTCTACGCGGGCACTCTTTCCGATGGGCGAACTTTCTCCACCTTGGTTCTGGAGGACGATTCGTTCTACACGTACTATGGTCCAAGCATTAATGGCGTGGTCCGAATTCAGGGGCTCATCCACGGATTTGGAGTGTCAGATAACGGTGTTTTCACTGGCTCCCAGGTCCGCGACTTCCCTGCGTCGATGACCAGCTACATCCCAGCAACAGTTAACGCGCGTTATACGGCCGGGACGAGCATTGAAGGGACCATCAACGAAGGCTCGCTGACATTGACGTTTGCAGGTACTGTGCCAGCCGCGTCGGTGTACGACTATGGCGTCCCCGCACAACCGAGCAAAGTAGAAGGCAACTGGTCTTTGACCACGATGCATGGCGACTCGGTTAGCGCAACCATTACCAACGGTACTTTGCGGGCGGAAAGTCGCGGCTGCATATTCACCGGTTCAGTGCGTCCACGCAGCACCGGAAAGAACGTGTTCGATGTGTCTATCACCTTCGGTGGCTCACCGTGCGCACTGCCTGGCCAGAGCGGTTACGGCATCGGTGTTGTCACTCGAGCTGAAGGGCGCGATCAACTTCTGGTGCTGACCACAAACAATGCTCGCAACGCAGCCGTCATGGCGTTCGGCTCCCGTTAATGAGTATAGGCTTGGCTGTTACGAGCTAGATCGAAGGTGCCGAGCTCTGCGGGGCTTGGCGCCCGCAGCAGAAGGCCAAATGCACCATTTATTCCCGAACTGACCCTTAGAACAGCACGCGGCTGCGGATAGTGCCTTGCACGTTGGCCAGCTTCTCCAGCGCCAGGTTGCTGGATGCGGCGTCGATGTCGATCACCACGTAGCCGATCCTTTCGTTGGTCTGCAGGTACTGCGCGCTGATGTTGATCTGGTTGTCCGAGAAAATGCGGTTGATGTCGGACAACACACCCGGCACGTTGCGGTGCACGTGCAGCAGGC
>CAYYWC010000002.1:0-180000 GCA_964475295.1 uncultured Candidatus Saccharibacteria bacterium | reverse complement strand
AGATCACCAACGTCAGTTTTTAAAAAACTTACACACTACCGTGTCCAAAATCAAGGACATCGAAGTAAGGCTTTTGACCCACCGACTTCTGTACGTCGGCTCAAAGTGTCTTAAAAAGCCTTACTTCGGTGCCCATGGCGCAAGGGAAATACCTGTTCTCATTCCGAACACAGAAGTCAAGCCTTGTAGCGGCGATTATACTGCCACAAGTGGGAAACTAGCACGGTGCCGAATTATATAAAACCCATCCGAGTAGGATGGGTTTTATCTTTTTCTAGAGAAAAGGCAACGTAGGGTACTGGGTTGCTATGGATTGTTGCAGTCTCGCTCTCGCAATGGGGAGCGTGCGTATGCTATACTTTACATGAATATACACGAACACAAACATGCAAGAAGTAGAAAACAATAGTCAGGCGACCGCTATGCGGCGCCGAAAAAAGATAGTTATTATTAGCGCAACAGTAAGCGGGGTGATTTTAGCCGTGTGTTTGGGTATGTTCGGGTGGCTGACACACGGTAGGATTGAGCCATCCTACGTGAAGTCGGCAGTAAGCGTCGACCAAGAGCTAAGGGTTAGTCTCAATCAGCGCTTGCTGCGGATTCCGCTTGATCACATTACGGTCACTCCAGAGGTTGAGGGTGAGTGGACGCTCGAACGGTCGCTTCTTGATGGTGATGCACTGGTATTTGTACCTAAGCACGCTCTTGTCGCAGACACCACGTATGTCGTGAAGTTCAACGGCGTGAAGCGTGTTACGGGCTTGGGTGTTGAGTTGCCGGAGGTGACTTTTACAACCGAGGCGGCGCCTGGAGTTGAGGGGGTAACATTTGAAGATGGAGCGATACTGGCGAGCGATGCGGCGTTTTCGATGTCGCTGAGTGCGGCCAATCGTGGCTTGAGGCGGCTTGAGCTGCGCACAAAGCCAGCTATAGAGACTACACTAGCAGTAAAGGACGACAGGCACTTTACGTGGACGCCGAAGCAACGTCTTCCTCAGGGAAAAACAGTGGCTGTAACGATTGTAGATCGTGTTTCAGAGGAGATACTGGTTGAGCGTGAGGTTGTAGTTGCTGCCGAGCCGAAGCTCGTCAGCAGGCCTCAGGAGACGAATTTTGGCAAAGACGACCAGGTGAAGTTGGTGTTTTCGCGACCCATCAACCCCGATAGCGGTACGCTAGAGTTTGACCTGAAGGGCGAAGGCGAATGGAAGGACGACAAAACCTATGTCTTTACGCCGGAGGCAGTGGCACCTGGTGCGACCTATCACTATACGATTCCTAAAAACTTACGCAGCAAAGAGGGTGGAGTTGTTGCAAAGGCGAAGGAATATACATTTTCGACACCTGGTGTTGTGCGTGCGGTGGCCTTTTCTCCTCATGGGCAGGAGCTGTCGCAGGCGCGGCAGACGGTGCAGGTAACATTTAATCAGCCAGTTGATAAAAAGAGCGCTGAGCAGCGCGTATCGGTATCACGGGGTACGATACAAGGTCGTTCGTGGAGCGGTAACACCCTGATGTTGACAATGGTCGATATGGGTGCACAGCGCACTGTGACAATAGCCGTGAAGGCCGGGGTGAAGCCGATTTTTGGGTTGGCGAGTACTCAGCAGTTTGGCCATTCGTTCACAACCGAAATCCCTACGAAAAAGCTGAATGTACCAATGTATTATCAACAGTACGCTCAGAGCTGTGAATCCGCCAGTCTCAGGATGGCGCTAGCGTATAAAGGGAAGAGTATCGGAAGCGACATGACAATCCTCAAGCAGATTGGCTACGATCCGCGACCACTCAAGAAGGGAGTGTGGGACGACCCTGAGCAGCAATTTGTTGGTGATGTTCATGGCAACCAGGGTAAGGGGACCGGCTGGGGTGTCTATGCGCAGCCGGTTGCCAAGGCGGCGCGGTATTTTGGTCGCCAGGCAAGTGTGCAGTATGGTGTTACTGCATCGTTTGTGGCGCAGAATGTCCATAAAGGCAACCCGGTGATCCTGTGGGGCATCTGGGATGAATCGGCCGCACAGAAGTCGTGGAAAACGCCAGAGGGTAAGAAGGTCAGCGGGCCAATTCCAATGCACGTGCGGCTGGTGGTAGGCGTGAAGGGGCGGGCCGATAACCCTGTTGGATTCTATATCCACGACCCAATCACTGGTCCAATGTACTGGACGGCCGACTATATGGTCTACAATGCGCAGCGCGCCGGAGCTGCCAATATGGCGGTAGCGGTGCAGTAATACGCTGTCTGCATGATGTTGCTATTGACTTTTATTTAATTTCAGTGTATTATTACTGAGAGTATAGATAAAGTAACAAAACAAACAAGGTAGCATATGTCAGAAAAAACAAAGATTACTATTGAGATGAATGATTCGGAGCCGAAGACTATTCGCGTGTCGACTGCGCGAGAGATGGGTGCTATAGCGACTGGATTACCCGAGAGTACTCCTGTGCGTGCGAAAGAAGGGCCCGACGGAGAGTTGGTACTTGAAGGTATTGATACAGGTACTGAGCTGTATCGGGGCGACGACGAGGCTCATAGGCCAACAGGAGATGATCTGCCTGCGCAGTAGTGGCTTGTAGTGAGGCTGTCAAATGTAGCTTTCATTTTGTCATGAAATATAAAAACGACCCATCTCGCAGATAGGGTCGTTTTGATTTGAAACTAATTTTGGTTTCAAAACAGGTGCCGTCATTACTGACTGTCACCAGTGTACACCTATGCCTCTTTCTGTGCAAGACTTTTTCACAATAAATAAACGCTTACGTAAATGTTGACAAAAAGGCTAAGCTATGATATGATGAAATCATACACAAGTGAGAGGTATATCACGTGTGAGGTAAAAGTGAGGGTTTCCCGCCGTAATGGCATGTGGAAACCTTTTTAAATGAGGAGGATAACTCAAATGGCAGGAACAAAAGCAGGTGGACTAAAGGCAAAAGCAAAGAATCTCGCGAAAGATCCAAACTTCTACGCGAAGATTGGCGCAAAGGGTGGTAAAGCATCAAATACTGGTGGATTTGCTGCCAACCCAGAGCTTGCGCGGATCGCAGGCGCAAAGGGCGGACGTATTAGTCGCCGAGGCAAGGCGAAGAAGCAGTCAGACGTAACGCTTGCAGCTTAAGGTATTGCGATACAGAAAACACCCTTCAATTACGAGGGGTGTTTTATTTTTGTACGCTTAAGACGACATGAACGCGCCTCGTTGACGTGCCAGCGCGTATGGCAATGGACACAGCGATAGACGGTCTTACTTTCCTGCATTCCGTTGAGGGCGCAGTTAGGGCAGAGGCTGCGCTTGTGAAGCCAGTCTCGATAAGTTTCGAGGGCATTTTCGGCGGCGGTCTCATTGATCGTGACATTATAATGTGGGGCAAGGGTTGCTTCAGCATAGTCCCACGCTTCACGTTCGATCTTGAGGAGTTCAATGTCGCGACTGTAGGCTGTGTGTCCGAGGAGGGCGTGAGCAAGTTCATGTAGGAGAAAATTATCAGCGTCACCCGAGCTGTTGGTGTATGTGAGGGTGCTCTCCTGTGGGTTCCACGAAAACGTATCACCTTTGATGAGCTGAAGATGCGGGTGGTCGATAGAAATGTTATTTACGAGCGAGGCAATTGAGGGCATGGTAGTACCCGCCGTAAGCGACGGCTTCTTCTGGCTTTGATGCTTGGACGATAGGGGGTACAGCAATACTTGCCAGGGTGCGTTCGCGCAGAAGCTGCTGGAGTTGTTCGCCATATTTTTCAAAATGAGTGCCAATACTACCCCCTATGATGATGATGTCTGGCTGTAAGACGGGGATGATAGCAAGAAGGCCACGACTCATGCGGTCGGTGATGTGATTCCAGGCTCGCTTACTTGAAATATCTTTAGCATATTTGCCATATGCCTTCTTGATTGCCTTACCGCTTGCAAATGTCTCCCAGCGCTTGACGGTCCCGTCATACTCAAGTGGCATATGTCCAACTTCACTACTGAGCAGGTAAGGGTTAAGAATGCCGTCAGTAACGACACCAGCTCCGATGCCAGTACTGATTGTTACATAGAGTACCATACGATATTTTCGCTTGAGAGTGCGTGCTTCCCCGAGCGCGCCGAGATTAGCATCATTTTCGACGAAGATAGGAGTTCCTGTCGGGAGGACTTGCCGAAGCGCGTTAGTGACGTGGACGTTTTTCCAGCCGAGATTGCCGCCGCCCCAGACGATGACATTATTCTTTATGATGCCAGGGGAAGCAAGTGAAAGTGCTCGAATCTGCTTCGGGTCGATATCCTTGATGAAGTCTGCAACCTGAAGGGCAAGCTCTATGAGGTATTTGTTCTGATCTGCTGGTGTTGGGAGCCGGTAATCTTTGATAACGGATCCTGTATCTGAAAAAAGTGTGAGGAGCGTCTTCGTTCCACCTGTGTCGACTGCTATAATCATGTCTTTAGCATACCACAGAATATACTTCTGTGTTACACTGAGGAAAACTGATAAGCAGAGGTGTGAGTATGGGAGCGCGAGCGAGAAGCTATCAGGGTGGGGCAATTTTTTCATTCATTATCATAACAGTCGTTGTCGCTGCGCTACTTGTTGGCGGGATTTTCTGGCTACGACACCGTGGCGTTGCAGTTCGTGAGGCGCAGGTGGCAAGCGGTTCGGCGGCGCAATCTGAAGGTACGAAGGCGCCAGAGGGTGTTTCTCCTGATAATGACAATTCGGAGGGTCGATCGGGTAATACTCCTGTAGAATCGTCGGATGCCTCACGGGGCGGCGAAAAGGATGACGCAAGCGTGTCGTCTAGCTCTCGCTCAACTGCCGAATCAAAATCAGATACTGCTCCTGCAAAGGAAAAGGCTACTAATACGACACGACAGCCACAAGATCTACCAGAGACGGGCCCTGGTGATACGGCTGCTATTGCCGGTATCTTGGGGCTCGTAGCGTACATGACTACACGATATATTGTGTCGCGTCGAGAGCTTTCTCGTGGCGTGGCTGTGCTCTAGGGGCGTACTTTGACTTATGGCTTCCACTGAGGTACAATAGAGGTAATCTAGGAGGCATGTTTTTTATGTGCCCTCGGGAATAATAATTTAAGGAAGGAGTCTGAATAGACTTATGGCGACAAATGCCACAATAACAATGGACGATCTGCTCGCTGGCGACAGTGTCAAGCAGCTCACAGCAGGAGAAATTATTACAGGAACTGTCTTGACGGTTCGTAAGCACGAGGTACTTATCGATCTTGGCGCACAGGGTGTCGGGCTGGTACCACGTCGTGAAGTAGGTCATGCGCGAAGCCTGAATGAGGGCGACGAAGTAACTGCCAGTGTGGTTGATGCCGAGCTTGATGATGGCATGTCTCTCTTGAGTCTTCGCAAGGCAGCGAAAGATCGCGGCTGGGATGAAGTAGCAGTGAAACTCGAAGAGGGTGAGATTATCGAAGTGACGCCATACGATGCGAATCGAGGCGGACTACTGATTGAGTACGAAGGCGTGCGTGGCTTCTTGCCAGTATCGCAGCTGTCTGCTGAGCACTACCCACGTGTCGGCTCAAGTGATAAGGATGAGATTCTCCAGCGTCTCAACGCACTTGTTGATAAGGTGCTTCGAGTTCGTATTCTTGATGTTGATCGCAAGGCAAATAAACTTATCTTCTCTGAGAAGGAAGCGATTAAGGATGGTCTTGCAGAACGATTTGAGAGCCTCAAGCTTGGTGATGCAGTGACTGGTGTTGCGACAGGTGTAGTTGACTTTGGTGTCTTCGTGAATGTTGATGGTATCGAAGGTCTCGTTCATATTTCAGAAATTAGCTGGGAGCGTGTCAATAATCCGAGTGACTACGTAAAGGTTGGTCAGTCGATCGAGGCAAAGATTATCGCAATTGATAAGGATCGCCTCAGCCTTAGTATGAAGCAGCTGACTGAAGATCCATGGATGAGCGAGGTTGATCAATTTAAGGCAGGTGATGCGGTCGAAGGAACAGTAACTCGCATTACGCCATTTGGTGCATTTGTCCAGATTAGCCCTGCAGTTGAGGCGCTCGTGCATGTGTCGGAGCTTGGCGGTGATGGTGCTGATCCTGAGAAGGTCTTTACGTTGAATGAGCGCAAGAGCTTTATTGTTCTTGATGTCGAAAAAGACAGTCGTAAGATTTCACTGAGCCTCCCAAAAGGCAAAAAGTAACATAGATATAACATAGTCCTGTGTTTAGCACGGGCAGAAAGGAGCATGACCATGGCTGAAAAAGTTATTGTTGTAGCTGATTCAATTACGGTAGGCGAACTTGCTGAGACGCTCAATCTGCCCGTGACAACACTGATTGGTGAGTTGTTTAAGAATGGCATTGTCGCTACGATTAATCAGCGTATTGACTATGAGACGGCAACGATTATTGTCGAAGAGCTCGGGCTCGATGTGACACTAGAGCGAAAGGCAGTTGAGGGTGCAACTGAGCGACGAAAGCATGAGCTTACCGAAAATGCCTCTGAGCGCCCGCCGATTGTGGCGGTAATGGGGCACGTTGATCATGGTAAGACGAGTCTTCTTGATGCAATTATGACACAGAAGGTTGTTGATGGTGAGGCTGGCGGTATTACGCAGCATATCAGTGCGTATCAGGTAGTTCGTAAAGATCGTGCCATTACGCTTCTAGATACACCTGGGCACGAAGCGTTTGCCGCGCTACGTCAGCATGGTGCTGTATTGACGGACGTCGTTGTTATTGTCGTAGCAGCTGATGACGGTGTTATGCCGCAGACAGTTGAGGCGATTCGGTTTGCGCGTAATGCAAATGCAAAGATCGTTGTAGCCATCAACAAGATGGATAAAGAAACTGCAAATCCCGGCATGGTGATGGGGCAGCTAGCTGAACACGGAGTTGTTGCTGACCAGCAGGGATGGGGTGGTGATGTGCCGATGATTGAGCTCAGCGCCAAGACAGGCAAGGGTGTTGATGAATTGCTTGATACGGTACTGCTTGTTGCAGATATGGAAGAGTTGCGTGCTGATACTGATACGCCTGCCGAGGGACTCGTCATTGAGGCGCACATGGAGACGGGTCGAGGGTCGGTTGTTGGCTTACTTGTTGAGCATGGTAGGCTGCGTCCAGGACACTTCCTCGTAGCAGGTACGGCGTACGGCAAGGTGCGGACGTTGCTTGACTACAAAGGGGATGTCTTGAAGGAGGCTGGTCCTTCAATGCCAGTCACAGTCACAGGATTTAAGGAGTTGCCGCAGTTTGGTGATACTTTCTTGATTGTTAAGAATGAAAAAGAAGCTCGGCAGCAGGTTGCTCAAGCTCGTATCGATAGCGAGCGTAATGCGGCAAGCACGAATGTAACGGGTGCTGATCTTCTCAAGATGATGAGTCAGAAGCACGAATCTCAAGATTTTAATGTTATCGTCAAGGCTGACGTACAGGGTTCGCTCACTTCGGTGCTCGATAGTCTTCGACTTGTTGATACAGGAGGAGAGGTGACATTGCGGGTTGTTGGTAGCGGTGTCGGTAATATTTCTGAGAATGATATTCGCCTGGCAGCAGATAGCGATACAGTAGTGTATGGATTTAATGTTGATCTACCTCCAGCAGTGAAGCGTCTTGCGGTGCGAGACAAAGCACAGGTGCGTCTCTATAAGGTTATCTATGAGCTACTCGATGATGCTCGTGCGAGTATGGAATCTATGCTTGCACCAGAGGTGGTTGAGACGGAGATCGGCACACTGACCGTGAAGGGGGTTTTCCGTACGATGAAAGAGGAAGTGATCGCTGGAGGTGAGGTGACGAGCGGGAAGGCGATGGCTGATGTGCTTGCGCGAGTAAAGCGTGGTGATGAGCAGGTCGCTGAGGTGGAAGTTAGCAAAGTTCAACGGCAACAGGTAGAGGCAAAAGAGGTCTTTGAGGGTGAGATGTGTGGCCTCTCGCTAAAGACTTCTAAGAAGCTTCTCCTTGAAGAGGGTGATACGCTCGAGTTCTTTACACGAGAGCTCGTGAAGCGGACATTAAAATAATCCACCTTGTTTACAGCGTAAGCATCATAATGGTACAATGAGTGTAAATAAGAAGAGGGGTATGAGGGTATATGTTTCAACTAGATGATAGATTCCTGCAAGACCTAGGCCTTGATCAGTTGCCAGAAGAGCAGCGACAGGCGTTCTTGCAGCATATTTATGAAGAGCTCGAACTTCGTGTCGGCACACAGCTCAGTGATGGCATGAGTGATGCGCAGCTTGAAGAGTTTGAGTCGATTATCGATAAAAAAGAAGACATAATTGTTAATTGGCTTGCTCAGTATGCACCAGAGTATCATAATGATCCGGCGTTTCAGCGACTTCAGCAGACAACAGGGCTTGATGTGAATGACCAGAATCTTCGTGATGAGTTTGTCGCAACAAAGTGGCTCGAAGTCAATCGCCCCGACTATCGTGACGTTGTAGCGCGTGTACTCGAAGGGCTCAAGCAGGAGATTATGACGAATCGCGAGGAAATTCTCGGGAGTCTCTAGAGCCTATCTTTGTAGCCAGTAAGAAATGCCTGAACGGGCATTTCTTTTCTTCCGATAGGTTTGAGGGTATCAATAAAAAGCCAGTTACCGTCACCACACTGTTTGCCGAGGCGTTCGGTTGAATCTGGCATCATAGCACTACTGCGCTCTTCTGTATGCGCTTTTGTGATGATGACCTCGATAGTACCAATCATTGTTCGGCTCCCAGGCCACTCCTTGTAAGCTCTAATCTCTCGCTCAAGTTGATGTGCTGATTTATTCCAGTCGATAATGCCGTCGTTCTTCTGGATTAGTTGGCAGTAGGTGGCTGCTGGCTCATCCTGTGGTGTTGGCTGTAGCTCACCTGATATAATCCCCGGTAAAGCCTTCATGAGTTCAGTAGCGCCGATATCGCTAAGTGTCTCGTATAGATCTGATTGTGTCTCTGTACCAGTAAGATCATGAGGGGCGAATGAATAGATTGGTCCAGCGTCCATTGCAGCAGAAAGCTGCATGATAGAGACACCGGTTTGACGATCACCGTGTAGGATAGCCGACTCAATTGGCGAGGGTCCGCGGTATGCTGGTAATTTTGATGGGTGGACGTTAATAATTCCAGGATTAAAGAGATTAATAATGGTTTGTGGAATAATCTTACCGAAGCTAACAAGTACGCCCGTGACAGGCTGTAGCGACTTGATCCTACTAGCTATATCAGATAGTTTTGCCGGCTGCCATACGGGAATATTATGCTCTTGAGCAATTATTTTCACTGTCGGTGCTACAAGTTTATGTCCGCGTCCTTTTTTGCTATCAGGTTTCGTTACAACAGCAGCGATAGTGAAGCCACCTTCAATGAGTGTACGCAACGATGTTGCGCTGAATTCTTCCGTGCCAAAAAAGATAATATGCCGATTAGTCTTGCCAGAGGTCATGATTGTTCGCGATGTGCTCCTCGTAGTCGAGCGCTTTTAGTTCACCTGTTTCATCAAGCGTATAGAATGAGCTATGATTGTCTCGAATGTGGTCAATAAAGACAGTACCGTTGATGTGGTCAATCTCGTGCTGCAAGACGCGTGCAAGAAATCCATCGGCTTTCAGGCGAATTTCATTGCCATCAATGTCAAGTGCCTTGACGCGAACACGCGAATAGCGTGGAACTTTGCCGTAGACCCCAGAGACACTGAGGCAGCCCTCGAAGTCATCAATAAGGGTGCCTTCATATTTAACGATTTCGGGATTGATAAGCGGGGTGAATTCGCGTATCGATTTATCATCAAAGTCACTACGTACGATAACAACACGATCCATACGGTCGATTTGAACGGCGGCGAGCGCAGCACTAATCTCATGAGGCCGGCTATCTTCCCAATCGAGTGCGGACGCGGTCATATCATCTATGAGCTGGCGTATCTCGTCTGTGATTACATGAACGCGTGCTGACTTCTCACGGAGGTGGGGGTGTGGCAGCGTGATAATGTCTTCTTTTTTCATTACACTCTAGTATATCAGAGGTGGTTACGGAAGCATAGAGACCCGCAAATCGTGGTGGGCAGGGTGTCGTTAGAGGAGACTAATAGGATCAAGCTCTGCTTGCCAGTGAGAGTTTGGCACGTGCTTTAGGGCTGCGGTCAGGTCATGGCGTTTGGTGCTCTTGAGAACGAGCTGCCAGCGATAAGTGTTGCGTTGGCGCTCATAGAACGAGGGTGTAGGTCCCATGATTTCGACATGATGAGGCAGTGCCGTTCGTAGGTTGCGTGCAAGATTCTGCGCATTGCGAATAGCGGCAGCTTCGGTCTTGTAGATACAGGTAAGTTTAAGGAGGAAGGTGTATGGCGGGAAGGTGGCCCGTTGTCGCTCTTTGAGGGTATGGTCGTAAAATCTTGCATAGTCCTGGGCGAGACCAAGTGTAACGGCAGGGTGTGTGGGTTGGTAGCTCTGGACGATGACTGATGTCGGATGCTCACTGCGACCGACCCGCCCGATAGCCTGAGCGAGCAACTGGAATGTTCGTTCGCTCGCACTATAATCTGGGAGGCTGAGACCTGCATCTGCCTGGATGATACCAACGGTTCGTAGATGCGGTAAGTCGAGACCCTTGGCGACGACCTGAGTGCCAATAATCAAGTCGATGTCACCCGAATAGAGCTCCTTGTACTTGGCTTGAATTGAAGCTTCCTGGTCGCTATCACCATCAAAGCGCATGATTTTTTTGTCGGGAAATAGTTTTAGTAGCTCAGCTTCAATTAGCTTGGTGCCTATGCCTTTATGGATGATATTGGCGTCATCGCAACTAGGGCAGCTGGTCGGTACACGGTCGGCGATACCGCAAATGTGACAACGTAGCTGGTGCGTATCAGTATGGAGCGTGAGAGGTATGAAGCAGCGCGGGCAGCCAGCCTGCCAGCCGCAGTTTTCACAGAGTGTCACGCTAGCACTACCGCGTCGGTTATGAAAAATAAGTGCTTGGTGAGAGGAGGCAAACGTTTCATTGAGACTCGCCAAGAGGGCATCTGACAAAAAGCGATGCGTGCCGAACGATTCGCGTTTTGTCATATCAATCAGGGTGATATCTGGTGGTGTTGTAGTTCGTGCGGTTTCTGACATGGCAACAATAGGGCGCTTTGCCTGGTGAGCTGTGTAGTAGTCGGTTACGAGGGGAGTGGCACTGCCAAGAACAAGCTTAGCAGACTGCTCCCTGGCGAGAATACTAGCAGCACGAAGAGCGGAGTAGCGCGGCGACTGTTCTTGTTTATAGCTCGGTTCGTGGGCTTCGTCAATCACGATGAGGCCGACATGAGACAAGGGTGTAAAAAGTGCCGATCGTGGACCGATTGCAATATGAGGCTGCTGAGAGGTGAGCGCTTGACGCCATACGGCGTGACGTTCGGCTTCGGTTTGTCTCGAATGGGTGAGGAGGATATTTTCAAAGTGTCCTGAGAAGTCATCAACAAGTTGTGATGTGAGGCCAATTTCTGGCGTGAGAACGATAACAGATTTTCCTGCAGCGATAACTTTTTTTGCCAGCTCGATATACACGGCCGTCTTTCCTGACCCTGTTACACCGTGAAGAATAGCCGAGCCAGGACTCATCGTTTCAATCTGTACAAGGGCAGATTGCTGTGTACTATTGAGCATAAAATGTGTTCGATCGCGCAGCGGCGTGTGCTGGGTAGCTTTGCGTTCACGGCGTTTTTTTTCGATGCCCCGTGGTAGGATGGTCTGCCACACAAGACCAAGGTGGGTTTCGTAGTAGCTACTGAGCCATCGGGCGAGCTGAACAAGTGCATGAGGAAGTGGGATATTTTCGGTCACGACGGCAATGTGTTTCGTAGCATAGCTTGGCTTACTTGTCTCGGCGATGACAATGCCTGTCCTCTCCTTCTTGCCGACTTCAATACGGACAATCGTACCAATCTCAAGTGGGTCTTCTGAGGCGTAGGTAAACGATGCGCTTTCTGCGCGAACAATACCAACAGGACTCACCTCATAATACTTCATAACCTCAGTATACTATGCTAATGAGTTCAACGTATTGGGGCAAAGCTGATACAATGGTGTAGATTATGTATTTCGAAGATAGAACTCATGCCGGCAGGTTACTTGCTGAACAACTACTCGATAAGTACCGGTATGAAAATTGTGCTGTCGTTGCGCTATCAAATGGCGGTGTAGTTGTGGGTGAGGAGATTGCAGCCCAGCTCCACTGCGCACTCATGCTCATCGTGAGTGAAGATATTGAAATACCTGGTGAAGGTATGAATTTTGGTGGTGTGTCACAGAGCGGTCAGTTTACGTATAACAGTGAGCTCTCGAGCGGTGAGATTTATGCATACACGAGTGAGTTCCATGGCTATCTTGACGAGAAGAAGCGAGAGGCTTTTCAGCGACTCAATCGTCTTATTGGTGACGGAGGTACGATTGATAAAGATCTTCTTCGGGATCATACGGTGATTCTTGTGTCTGATGGATTTGGCGATGACGCTTCAATTGATGTAGCGCTCGATTTTTTGAAGCCTATTCGCATCCAGCGTCTTGTTGTTGTATCGCCGACTGCGACGGTATCAGCAGTTGATCGTATGCATGTTGCGGCAGATGAGCTACATATTCTCGATGTGAAATCGAACTGGATGGGTGTCAATCACTACTACGATCACAACGATATTCCATCACGGGAAGACACTATCGCGCACATTAGCGAGATTATTCTAAAGTGGAAATAAGGCAACCTTGTAAAGCGTTGTAGAATTGTGTAAGATAAAAAGAGCTAAGGAAGAAATGCAGGGAGAGCAATGCTAGACGTTTTTATTACATCTCGGGTACGACGCAAGATCGTTGTTGTCTATGCAAAATATCCTGACTTTCGAACACACGTGCGGGGACTTGCAAAGCTTATCAAGGAAGATCCAGGCAATATCCAGCGTGAGCTCAAGAAGCTCGAGAAGGTTGGCTTTCTCACGAGTGAGCGACAGGGTAATACGAAAATTTATTCAACTAACAAGCAGTTTCCTATCTTTAAGGAGCTTCAGAGTATTGTTATTAAGTCTCAGCAGCACTCAGCCCGACCGAAGCGCCCCGTAGCAGATGTCTAGTGTATTCGAAGCGATCCTCAAAGCTCGCGGCCTGAGTGGTGAAAAGCGCGACGCTTTTTTGCATCCAAGCTATAATGCGCGTCATGACCCCTTCTTGTTGCCAGATATGGATAAAGCAGTCGAGCGACTGGTCATAGCCCGCAACAAACAGGAGAAGATTACTATATACGGCGATTATGATATTGACGGACTGACAGCTAGTACCGTACTGCTTGATGCGTTCGAGTCGTTCGGTTTTGATAATGTCGATATCTTTATTCCTAATCGATTCGTAGAGGGGTATGGATTGACGATCGATGCGGTCGAGAAGATTGCAGTAACAGGCGCTCACCTGATCGTAACTGTCGACTGTGGGTCGTTGAGCGAGAAAGAGATTAGTCGGGCGAATGAGCTGGGGGTCGATATTATTGTGACCGATCATCACAATGTGGCACCCGTACAACCACCGGCAGTAGCTGTCATTAATCCGAAGCGACTACTGCAGGATTATCCAGATGAGTATGACCATCTCGTCCTACGAGAAGGTTCTTCGATGCAAGGCAAGGTGTATCCGTTTCTTGATCTTGCAGGCGTTGGCGTAGCATTTAAGCTTGTACAAGCGCTTCAGACGCGTCTCGATGGGCTGGAGGATGGGCAGGAGAAATGGCTGCTTGATCTCGTAGCGCTTGGGACTGTGTGCGATATCGTGACGTTAATTGATGAGAACCGAACCAATGTATATTGGGGACTCAAGGTGATGAGCAAAACACGTCGGCATGGACTCAGGGCGCTCATGGCGGTATCTGGCGTAGAGCCTGAGATGGTGAACGCTCGGAGCCTTGGGTTTGGCCTTGGTCCACGCATGAATGCAGCGGGGCGGCTCGATACGGCACAGTATGCACTCGATATGCTACGGGCGCGCGATGGTGAAGAGGCACTCGAAAAAGCACAGCTTCTCGATGACATGAACAAAACCCGTCGGGCAGAACAGGATAAGATCCTCGAAGAGGCGATTGTCGAAGCAGAGCAGCAGGCGGATAATCCTGTACTTGTGGTAAGTGGTAAAGGATGGAGTCACGGTATTATCGGTATTGTAGCGGCGAAGCTGCTCGAGAGGTACAAGAAGCCGACGTATGTACTGGAGGAGATGGGTAGCGAGGCGAAGGGGAGTGCCCGTAGCTATGGTGACTTCTCTGCGGCAGATGCGATTCGAGCAGCAGATGATATTATCACCAAAGGTGGTGGTCACAAGATGGCAGCTGGTGTGACGCTGCCGACCAAAAATATTCAAGCTTTCAGAGAGCGCGTGAATAAATTTTATCATGACCAAAAATTATTCAACCAACAGGCTCTACTACTACCAAAAGCCGATGCCAGTGCAGACTTTCGCGACGTCACCGAAGAGCTTATTGAAAAAGTTGCCAGTCTCGAACCCTTTGGTAGCGGCAACCCGCAGCCAATTCTCAAGAGTGATAATGTTCTTGTTGTACAGCAACGTCGCATGGGCGCCAACGCACAGCATGTCAAGATTGAGGTGCAGGCTGCCAGTGGTGTGTCGCTGCAACTGCTTGCATTTAATGCACCAGAACATTTTTTTGTTGAACCTGGTGAATATATCTCAGTATGGTATCAGCCGGACATTAATGAATGGAATGGTCGACGCAGCGTAGAGGGTCGCTTATTGCATCTCGAGACGCAAGTGTAGAGGTTGAGAATAGGGGTGCCGCCTATTTCTTGAATAGCTTCGATAATTTAATTGTTGAGCCGAACTCAAGCGCGCCAAGCCGGAAGGCTCTGACGGCAATCCAGATACTGATGATCATGAATATGATCATTGTGAGGAGTGCTAGCCATGATTCTAGCAAGCTCATATTGCCAACAGTGTTGCGCACGAGCGCAACCACTGGCGATGTGAGCGGAAAGAACGTGAGAAATTTCACGATTGGATTGTCTGGGTTGGTCACGAGGAGCATGATGAAATAGAACGGGATAAACGCGCTAATAAAGAAGACGGCTGAAAAGTTATTCGCCTCTTTACTGCTGGGGGCAGCAGCAGCGGTTGCGGTCATGTAACCAGCGAACATGAGGAAGCCGACGACTAGGAAGCTGAAGCCGAAGAAGATTGGCCAAAAGTCGAGAACGATGCGACTTGGCTCAATACCCATCGGAAGCGACACACTGCCATTTGTTTGCTGCAGGATGAGGAATCCAGCAAGTGCAAGGATGGCAAAAAATGCAATCTGTGTCAGCGTCACGAGACTGACACCGAGTAGCTTACCGACAATTAATGTTCGTGGCTTTACATAGGTTAGCACCATTTCCATTGAGCGATTTTCTTTTTCTTCACTGACACTGGTGAGCATGTAACTGACAGAAAAGGCGAAGATGATGTAAAAGAGCAGGACAAAGATCGCTGGTGCAATGTATTCGTTAAATCCAGCGGTTTCTTCACCATCCTTGAACGAGGTGATCTGGCTGGTTGCACCGTTTTGTGCCAGTGCGATGATCTCTGGTGATTTGAGTGGGAGGAACACACTTGTCTTGAGGATATTATCTGCAAGAGTTGAAACACTTCCCATTTTTGTCAGGTCGTTACCGCTGAGGTAGATTTGGTAGGTGCGTTCTTGCTTGAGTGTCTCAGGGAAGACAACGACGGCCTCTCGTTTACCTTGGCGGACTTCATCACGAAGCGAGGGCGCCTCGGATATTGGTTTCATTGTGAGCCCTGCACCCGCAACAGTCTGCTCGTCCACCAGGCCACTGCCATCAACAACAACGATATTTTGTAAATCTTTCGCAAGCTCTTCGATGCGGTCAACGCTCGCCTTATTACCGATAATACTAAGCGCGATGACGACGCCAATAAGGACTGGAATCGCAATCATGGCAATCCAAAAGCTTGGTTGTTTGACGATAGTCATGTACTCATGGCGAACCACACTTGATAATTTAGCCATGAGCCACCTCCGTACTTTTTTCTTTGTAGATTGATACAAAAATGTTTTCAATCGACTTACTCTTAAATGCTTTCTTTACATCTGCCACGGTGCCGTACGCACGAGCTTTGCCGTCTTTAAGAATCAATAGGCGATCAGCGAGGCGTTCGACCTCTTCCATGAGGTGAGTGATATAGATGACAGCCACACCTTTTTGCTGTAAATCATCGACAATATCGAGCAGGAGTTTACGGTTAACTGGGTCGAGCCCTTTGGTTGGCTCATCGAGAATAAGTAACTTCGGATTACCCATAATGGCGACGCCGAGCTGAACTTTCTGCTGCTGTCCACCTGAAAGCTTCTTGATTTTTACGTTGGCTTTGTCGGCAAGCTCGACTCGTTCGAGGAATGTCATAGCTTCATCGCGTGCATCGTCGCGATCCATGCCTTTTAGTTCGCCAAAGTATGTCATGGCGTCGATGACCTTTGCGCGGGTGTAGAGACCGCGCTCTTCTGGTAGATAGCCGACGATACCAGCTGTTTCTGGTGTTAATTTCTTGCCGTTGATGAGGAGCTTGCCTGTACTGGCTTCGTAGATACCGAGGAGGCTTCGAATCGTACTGGTTTTGCCCGATCCGTTGGCTCCCAGAAAGGCGAATACCTCACCTGGAAACACCTCAAAGTCGAGCTGCTCAACAATCTTTTTGCTGCCGATTGTGAGGCTAAAGTCTTTTACGCTTACGATAGATTTTTTCATATATCTAGTGTAGCATGGGTTAATTTTTTGTATTTCCACGTAGGGGATCTGCTGGAGTAGCGCTATCCAAGTCGTGGGCCCGAGCAGCGAAAAGGGGTCGTCCGTGAGGTTGTTGGTCGTCTTGTTCAGGGATTTACGTCGCGCTTTTCTTAGGTCTTGCAGTACGCCAGTATATCTGATACAATACATACCGATATGGTACAAGTAACACGTAAAGACGAACGAGAAGCAGGCGAAAACATTATTCGTCGCTTCAACCGCAAGGTACTTCAGAGCGGCAAGCTCGCAGAGGCGAAGGCTACAATGCGATTTAGCAAGCCACTCAGCAAGATTGAGCGGCGCAAAAAGGCGATTATTCGCCGTGAGCGAAAGGCGATTAAGACCGCGCAAATGCGTATGGGGATTCGCTAAGCGGTGGCTCTGAAGGAGCGAATCAATAACGATCTCAAAGCCGCCTTGTTAGGCGGCGATCGTTTTGTTGCTGATAATCTTCGTAATCTCAAGGCGGCACTTTTGAATGAAGAAGTGGCGCAGAATAAGCGCGAAGAAGGGCTAGATGATAGCGAAATCGAGGTAGTCATTGCCCGTGAGGTAAAGAAGCGTGCCGAGAGTAAGATGCTCTATGAGCAGAATGATCGCCCTGAACTGGCAGCTGACGAACAGCGTGAGATTGAGGTGTTTTCGGCATATCTCCCAGCACAGCTAACTGATGATGAAGTGCAAGCTGTCATCGACGAGGTACTCGCTAAGCTTGGTGATGTTGATATGAAATCGATGGGGCAGGTGATCGGTGCGGTAAAGGCAAGGTGTGGTACGGCTGCTGATGGTGCAGTTATTGCTCGGCTTGTGCGAGCAACACTACAGTAGATCATCAGACAGAAACAATAACGAACGGAGAGGGATAATGATTTTACTTTTTGGGCCGACAGGCGCAGGAAAAAGCCTGCAGGGGCAGATGATGGCAATTCGTCAGGGGTGGAAATGGCTCTCGACGGGAGAGATGTTCCGTGCAAGTAAAGATTCACAGATTATTGAGCAGCTCAAAACAGGTGAACTTCTCAGCGACGAGCAGACATATGATGTCTTTCAGGCTGCTGTCAAGGATGCACATGATAATAACTACCCACAGATTATTGTTGATGGCTTTCCACGCAACAAGGCACAGGCTGAATGGCTTGCTAGCTATATAGAGCGTGAAGGTGAGAAGATTGATATTGTGATAGCACTTGAAGTGCCAGAGAGTGAGATTATGCGACGCCTAGAGAGGCGTGCACGTATGGAAGACAGTCCAGAGGTGATTGCACGA
The DNA here is from genome assembly GCA_964475295.1 of uncultured Candidatus Saccharibacteria bacterium. GTDB lineage: Bacteria > Patescibacteriota > Saccharimonadia > Saccharimonadales > Saccharimonadaceae > CALMAK01. Next base: position 161,966 of record CAYYWC010000002.1, on the reverse strand, counting down.
CGTATGAATATTTATCGTCAAAAGATGTATCCTGTGCTCGGTACGTTTGCAGAAGGTGGTATTCGTGTTGTACATATTGAGGGTATCGGTACAGCTGGTGAAGTGCACGATAAGCTTCATGCAGAATTAGCAGCAAACGGGCTGGTGTAGTAGGTATGAGCTCACAGCCTACAAAGACGCCAGCTCAAATCGATGCAATGCGTGAGGGGGGGCTGATTCTTGGTCAACTTCTTGCTGACTTGAAGACATATGTTCATGCGGGGATGTCTGAGCGCGAAATCGACACCTGGGTCGGCAAAGAGATCGCTGCTCGAGGAGCAATTGCGACATACAAAACGAGTGAAGTGAAGTTTCCTGGGCATATTTGTATTAGTGTGAATGAACAAATTGTTCATAGTGTTCCGAGCGACTACGTGCTCGAAGTAGGTGATGTGGTGAGCTTTGATCTCGTCATTGAGTACAAAGGTATGAAGACCGACGCTGCATTTACGATGGTGGTCGACGAGGAGCCACAGGGTGCGGTCAAGCACCTCCTTCAGACGACAGAGCGTAGCCTCTATGCCGGTATCGATGCGATCAGGGGCGCAGGTGTGAACACGGGGGATATCGGGGCAGCGATAGAAGCAGTTCTTACTGGGGGTAAGCTTGGCGTGATGCGCGAGCTTGTCGGGCATGGGGTTGGACTTGAAATGCATATGCCACCAGAGGTGCCAAACTATGGTAAAAAGGGCACCGGTACGGTACTCGTGGCGGGTGATACAATCGCGATTGAGCCGATGGCTAGTCTCGGGAGCGAGAGGATCGTAACCGATCGTGAAGACGGATGGACGATTATGACACGTGATGGCAGTCTTGCGGCGCACTTTGAGCATACGGTGCTTGTGACTGACGATGGTGTGGAAGTTTTGACACAAATCTAGGTTATGGATGAGGGCTTACTATTGATTATTGCGCATGCGATCGGGGTTCTTGGTCTTATTTTATTTGCGCTGTCATTTCAGTATTCGTCACCTCGTCATCTATTATTCTTGCGCGTGCTTGGAGGTGTCGTGATGACAATCCATTTTATTCTCCTCGGTGCATATACGGCCGCAGCTATTAATGTAATCGCAGCGATAAAATCATATGTATATTATCGAAATAAGCGTCGCGACTCTTGGGCGATTCCGGTGATCTTTACAGGCATACTCGTTTTGTCGACGGCCGTAACATGGCAGGGGATTATTAGTTTGTTGCCATTTATGGCTGGGCTAATAGGTACATATGCCCTATGGATGGCGTCTGCGCAGCGTATTCGTTGGTTGATGCTGCCTGGTTCTTTATTTTGGATTGTGCACAATATCCTTGTCGTGTCGCCGACAGCAGTTGCGAGTGACATGATTAATATCGGATCAATACTGCTCGGATTGTGGCGACATCGTCGCGTAAGTACTGTTAAAAAATCACCATAAGCAGTATAATGATAGTATGCAAGAAAATTCTCGATATGCCGTTGGTATTGATATTGGCACGACGACAGTTCGAGCTGTCGTAGCGCATCTTGATCCGACGACAGGAGCATCAACGATAGTTGGTGTAGGGGTGTCACCGAATAGTGGTATGCGCAAAGGTACTGTCGTAACACTTAATGGTCCTGCGCAAGGTGTTGATGGTGCACTCGCAGATGCAGAGCGAGTCAGTGGCCATCAGGTGAAAGACGCAACAATCTCTATTAATGGTACGCATATCTTGAGTACACATACCGATGGTATGATTGCGGTTGGTGCGGCAGACCATGAGATAACACATGATGATTTGATGCGAATCGAAGAGGTTGCAACCGTTGGCAAGGTGCCGCCAAATCGTGAAACACTTGGTGTGATACCGCATAGTTATCGTCTTGATGGGCAAGATAATATCAAAGATCCACTTGGTATGACTGGCACGCGTCTTGAGATTGATGCGCACGTCGTGTCGGTGTTGACACCACATCTTGCAAACCTTTATAAGGTGATGGAGACGGTAAATGTCCATCCCAATAATATCGTTGTGCCAAGTGTTGCCTCGGCGCGCGCTGTTCTAGCAGAGCAGCAGATTGAGAATGGAGTCGGGTTGATTGATATCGGCGGATCTACGACGAATATTGCGATTTATGATGAGGGCGACCTGCAGTTTACGGCAGTATTGCCATATGGTGGTATTAATATCACAAATGATCTCGCAATCGGACTGAAGACGGATCCAGTGGTCGCTGAGCAAGTCAAACTCAAGCATGCACTTGCTTCGCCTCGAGTTGAGCATGAGCAGGTAACGGTAAAGCATGACGGCGAAGAGTTTGTGTTTCAGACACAAGAGATTGATGACATCGTGGAGGCTCGCCTTGAAGAAATGTTCGAGGCAATCCAGAAGGCGCTCAAGAAAGCTGGGCGTGCCGGTAAGTTACCAAGTGGTGTTGTGCTTGTTGGTGGGACGGCGCAGCTCAAGGGCATTGTTGCATACACGAAGCAGGCGCTTGGTGTCGCGGCACGTATCGGCAAGCCAACTGGCTTTGGCGGTATGGCAGACGCAGTTGAGAGTCCATCCTTTGCCGTGGCGGCAGGCCTCGTCTTGCTTGATAGCGAACACACACCAAGGAATACACCTCGTAGCAAGAAGCAGTCTGGCGGTAGTGTGATGAAGGGGGTTGTGTCGGCGTTTTCAAGAGCCTTTGGTAAGGTGAAGTAGCAGATAAGGGTGTAGCAATTTACGGACAAGTGGTAGTATACTAAGAGAAGAAAAGAATTTTGGGAGATAACAGCGGCATGCCAGAGATAAAACCGAGTGACATACAATCATTTGCAAACATCAAGGTTGTTGGTGTTGGTGGTGCTGGTGGTTCAGCCATTAACCGTATGAAAGACGCTGGATTGACTGGTGTGCAGTTCATTGCGGTCAATACTGACGCGCAAGCTCTCCATAACAGCAAGGCTGATGTCAAGGTGCATATTGGTCGCGACACAACACGCGGCCTCGGTGCTGGTGCTGACCCAACACAGGGTGAGGCTGCAGCTGAAGAGTCACGCAGTGAACTCAAAGAGGTGCTTCAGGGTGCTGATTTGATCTTTGTCACAATTGGAGCTGGCGGCGGGACTGGTTCTGGCGCGGGGCATGTAATCGCTGAAGTAGCGCGTGAGATGGGTATTCTTGTGATTGGTGTTGCAACAAAGCCGTTTAGTTTTGAGGGCGAGAAGCGTCGTCAGAATGCTGAGTGGGCGATTGCTCAGCTTGGGCGCAAAGTAGATACGCTGATTACGATTCCAAATGATCGACTCCTCCAGACAATTGATCGTCGCACCCCACTTCTTGAGACATTCAAGATTGCTGATGATGTTTTACGACAGGGTGTCCAGGGGATATCGGAACTCATTACCGAGCATGGACTTATCAACCTTGACTTTGCTGACGTACGGGCAATTGTCTCAAATGCCGGCTCTGCTTTGATGGGTATCGGACGCGCTAGCGGTGATGATCGAGCCGCACAGGCTGCACAGCAGGCGATTGAGTCACCGCTCATTGAGGTGTCAATTGATGGCGCCAAGGGTGTACTCTTTAATGTGACGGGCGGCTACGATATGAGTATGAGTGAGATTCAAGAGGCTGCAGAGATTATCACAAGTGCTGTTTCACCAGATGCAAATATTATCTTCGGTGCAACACTCAAGCCTGATCTCGAAGATGAGTTGATTATTACAGTTATCGCAACAGGGTTCGATAGTGCTTATCTACATCAGCAGGCTGACGAGCTCCTTGGCAGTACAGCAGCCAGTGTAGCCCAAGGTCCTGCGACTCCTGTTGTCGAAGCAGTAAGTGACGACGTGGTTGCTGCGATGGACCTTGAGCTTGATCAGGCAGAGGCTGCCGAGGAGTTTGCAAGCGATCCGAAGGAAGATATCTGGAATCAGCCAGCAGAGGATGAAGAGGATGACACGCCTGCCTTTATCCGTCGCCACAAGCGCCGTAAAGACAAGGGTAATTCCTAGAAGGGAAATAAAATGGCATCATACAACATTGGCGACAGTCGGGTCATAGAATCACGAGAGGTCGGTGATGGTGTTACAATTCGTCGTCGTCGTGAGTCACCAGACGGTCATCGATTCACGACATATGAGCGTATTGAGAAGCCTAACCTAGCTGTTATAAAAAAAGATGGCGCACGTGAGCTATTCGATCGCGATAAGTTAGCGAGTGCAGTGAGGCGTTCGGTCGGCAAGTTTTTTGAATCTGAACTTGAGGTTGAGCAAATTATCTCCGATGTCGAAGATGCTGTGTATGCACTTGGTGAGTCTGAAGTTTTTTCAAAGGCAATTGGTGACAAGGTCCTTGATGAGCTTGCGTCTAAAAATGAGGTTGCCTACGTGCGCTTTGCAAGTGTATATCATGACTTCAAGACACTTGATGATTTCGTTAAAATTCTCGAGCAACGCAGGGTGAAGGAGTAACACTAGATGCCAGTGCGGGTTATCTATCGGTACGAGAGTGATCATGCGCGTGAAGTGCTTGATTATTTGAGAGATTTTGAGCGCCAGACAGGGCATACTATTGAGGAGGTTAGTCCTGACACCCCAGATGGGGCACATACGTGTCGTACGTATGACATTGTTGAATATCCGACCGTGCTTGCGGTGAGTGACGATGGGCAACTCCGGCAGTTATGGCGAGGACGACCACTACCGACGATTAGTGAGGTGAGTTTTTATGTCTAAGAGAGGCGTAATTCTTTATCGTGCCTCGTGGATGACACTCTTGGTGGCGTCCGTGTTTGCACTGATTGCATCCTTTGTGCTGAGTATCGAGGAGCTTCGCCTCATCAAGGACCCTGACGCGGTTCTGTCGTGTTCGTTTAATCTCGTCCTGAACTGTGCTGGTGTCATGGATACATGGCAAGCCAGTGTGTTTTTTGGCGTTCCTAATATGTTTATTGGTTTGATGGCTTTCCCTGTGATCATTACGGTGGCAGTCGCCGCTCTCTGGGGAGGGGCAAGATTTACACGTGGCTTTATGGTCGCAATGAATGTAGGCGTGCTGCTCGGGACGGTCTTTGCGTATTGGCTGTTCTTTAATAGTGTCTATGTAATCGAGATTCTTTGTCCGTGGTGCTTGATTGTGACGACAGCCTGTACGCTAATGTTGGCGGCAGTCACACATATGACACTCAAGGAGAATTATCTTGGCATTGCGAAAAAGACGAACAAGACAGTGCAAATTTTTCTTAAAAAAGACTACCATAAACTTCTTGTCGCGAGTTGGATTGTTATTATGATTGCACTCGTTTTCCTCAAGTTCGGTGCTGATTTATTTGCCTAATAGTAGTATTTCGCGGTATACTACCGTATAGAAACGTTTGAGTGGCTATCACCCACGAGTTTTGGGAAGAAATCCAGCCGGAAACTAGACCCCAACGGACATCGGCCCGTTAGATCGAGCAATGAAGTGCGAAAAGATATTCTCTTTTTCGAAACTGGATGGTACCGTCCGATCCATCGGATTCCAGTAGCGAAGAAGAGATTTTTATTTGGAGAAAGTATGAAGCAGAAGCTGGGAACGCAGGTCAAGGTACGACGAGCAACGGTTGATGACACCGAGGCGATTCGTCGTATGCAAGCAGCTTCATGGCTTGATACGTATCCAAATGATGTGTATGGTATTTCTTATGCATGGGTGAAGGAGTATACAGATAACTGGCTGACACCCGATCAGTTGGAGCGATCGCGAGGGTATGTCGAGGCGGCGATTAACGATCCGAAGGGATTTTATCGAGTAGCGGAGCGCGGTGGGGAGATTGTCGGATTTATTCATGCAGCGACAAAAGCTGATGACACAAAGGAGCTTGAGGCGATCTATATTCATCCCGACCTCTTTGGTGGTGGACTCGGTCATCGAATGATGATGCTCGTGCAGGATTGGGCTGATGGTGTGCAGATGAGTCTCGAGGTTGCTGTTTATAACGAACGAGCCATTCGCTTCTATGAGCGGCATGGATTTGAACGCATCGCAGGGACAGAATACCTGCACAAGGATAATATTCCTGTCGAGAAGATGATTCGGAAGGGGGGGGCAATGATTCGGCCAGAACTATATCTTTTCGAAAATAGTGAGACATGCAGAGGTGTTGGTGTGTCGGGTGGTGCGGATATATCGCATGACGTCATCGAAATCACCGGACGATATCCTGAGGAGGGCGCTTGGGCGAGGAACCGTAAATCTCAGGAGCAGGTTATCATTGCTCATGGTGTCGGGAACATTATATTGCGTGGTCAGGAAAATTTTCCTCTCGATTCATCGAGTCGAGACAATCGTGTAGTTGTTATTGAGCCTGGTCAATGGTTTGCATGGGATGGTAAGATGGCAATTTCGATGATATGTCGGCCGTCGTTTAGTCCAGATCAGTATGAAGTAAAGACAGAGCACGAAATAGTAAGAGAGGAGCAGTAATGAAATTCAAACATGGTACGCGTCGGCGAGCGCTGGAGTATGAAAAAGATTGGGTAGAACGATGGCGGCAAGATAAAACGTTCGAAAAATCAGTCGAGAACCGACCGAAGGATAATTCGTATGTATTCTATGATGGCCCGCCGTTTATTACGGGTGTGCCGCACCACGGTACACTGCTAAGCAGTATTGTGAAGGATGCCGTGCCGCGTTACTGGACGATGAAAGGTAAGCGCGTAGAGCGTGTGTGGGGGTGGGATTGTCATGGGTTGCCGGCTGAGAACTTTGTTGAGAAGCAGCTTGGTATTGTTGACCGTCGCCAGATTGTGACGAGTGACGATGAGCCGGCGCCGCTCGATCGTGACGGCAACGAGCTACCGACGATTAGCCTAGAGCAATATGTCACCAAAGCGCGTGAGAGTATGGTGGCCAACAGCGCTAGCTGGGAAGGCGTCATCGACCGCGTGGGGCGTTGGGTCGACTTTGCGGGTGCGTACCGCACAATGGACAAGGACTTTATGGAGAGCGTCTGGTGGGCATTTAAGGAGCTGTACGACAAGGGTAAGATATACGAGGGCGAAAAGGTGCTGATGTATGACACCAAGTTCGCTACGCCTGTCAGTAAGGCCGAGGTGACGATGGATAATGATGCGTACCAGACGGTGACGGATCCGAGTTTATATGCGAAATTTAAGCTGGTAGACCAAGATGCGTATGTGTTGGCTTGGACGACCACGCCCTGGACACTACCAGCTAACCTGATGCTGGCAGTGAGTCCTGAACTGGTCTATGTTGAAGTGTTGGTTGATGGTGAGAACTTAATTGTCGCCGAGGACGCACTAGGGCGCGTGATGAAGGACAAAAAGAATAATCCGCTTGCGTATGAGGTTGTCCGCAAATTTTCAGGTAGTGAACTAGCGGGTAAGGCGTATGAGCCACTCGACACTGGTTCAACATGGCCAACGACCAAGGGTATACATACAATCTACGCGGCGGATTTTGTGAGCCACGAGTCTGGTACGGGCATTGTACACATCGCCCCAGCGTACGGCGAGGACGACTTTGAGTTGGCTAAGTCGCTCGGTATTGCAGCGTTTCATGTGATCGACGACAACGGCTATTATACCGACACCAACTACAAAGGCCTTGAGGTGTGGGACAACAACAAAGCAATCGCCAAAGATTTGATGGAAAAAGGCATTGGCTGGAAGATTGAATACATCCGCCACGAATACCCGTTTAACCCACGCAGTAAGCAGCGCATTATGTACCGTGCTATCCCGAGCTGGTTCTTTGACGTACAGGGTAGTAAGCCATTGATGCTCGAGCAGAATGAAAACATCAATTGGTTCCCGACTCACCTGAAGCATGGTCGCTTCGCCAAGAACATCGAGCAGGCACCTGACTGGAACCTGAGCCGTGATCGCTTTTGGGCGACAGCAATGCCAGTGTGGAAGGGCGACCGCGGAACAGTGCGGGTGATCGGTAGCTACGCCGAGCTGAAGGAGCTGAGTGGCAGAGAGCTTGATGATTACCACCGCCCATGGGTCGACGATATTACGTTTGAGATCGACGGCGAGACCTTTACGCGTGTCGACAAGGTGCTTGATGGTTGGTTCGAGAGCGGCAGTATGCCGTTTGCGCAGTTCCATTATCCGTTCGAGAATAAAGAAAAGTTTGAGGCGAACTTTCCGGGTGACTTTATCGTCGAATATATCGGCCAGATTCGTGCGTGGTTTTACTATGTACATACGGTCAATACGGCACTGTTTGGTGAAGAGGCGTTTAAAAACGTTATCACAACTGGTACGCTCGCGGGCAATGATGGCCGCAAGATGAGCAAGAGTCTCGGTAACTTCACTGACCCGAATGAGCTGATGGATAAGTTTAGCGCCGATAGCTTGCGCTTCTTACTTCTGTCGAGTCCGGTGATGAATGGTGAAGATTTTAATTTACAAGATAAAGACGTTGGTGATGTGGCACGAAAATTGTCAATGATTTGGAATATGTATGACTTTTTCACGATGTATGCTGAGGTAGATGGCTGGGAGTGGGGTGGTGATTTGTCTGACCCTTCGAGCGAGCTTGTGAATCCGCTTGACCAATGGATCGTCAGTCGTGTACATCAACTGAATCTCGATATTGAGATGCATATGGATATGTATGATGTGCCAAGCGCAATGAAGCCCATTTTGCCGTTTATCGAGGATGCGAGTAATTGGTATGTGCGCCGTAGTCGCCGTCGATTCTGGAAATCAGGCGATGACATTGACAAGCATAACGCCTATCGTACGCTTCATTATGTGCTGACGCACTTGGCGCAGGTCATCGCGCCATTTACACCGTTTCTATCAGAAGAATTGTACCAAAAACTGACAGGTGACGGCTCAGTGCACCTGCTGGATTGGCCGCAGGCTGGTACAGTGAATAGTGCGGTAGTCGATGATATGGAGATGGTGCGGAGCTATGTCAACGAGGGTCTTAGTATCCGAGCAAAGGAGCGCATGAAGGTGCGTCAACCTTTGGCGAGTGTGACGATACCAAGCCTTGGTAATCATGTTGATTTTGTGGATATTTTGACTGAGGAACTTAACGTCAAGCAGGTACTCGTGGGCGATGAGCTGGGGCTTGATCTAACGCTGACACCAGAGCTGAAGGCAGAGGGTGTCATGCGCGAAGTGATCCGCCACGTACAGGCAGCCCGCAAAAACGCCGGGTTGAACGTCGATGATCGTATACGCTTGAGTCTCGTGACAGCATCACCGGATATACAGCAGGCGATAGCGACACATGCTGGGACGATTGCAGATGAGACACTGGCGACCGCACTCGCGAACGATACCTATGCTCACATTCAGAAAGTTTCAGTTGACGGTGCTGAACTCGTGGTGTCACTCGAAAAAGCAGGCTAGACTGCGCACGATAAAAAAGGAGCCCTCAGGGGCTCCTTGACTTTTTATTATACTTATGCTATTATGTAATCATAGAAAAATAGTAAAACAAAAAGATATAGTATGTCATTATTTCAATTCCTCCAACTTCAAGAAGTCGAGCCAGAAGACGCGACAAGCGAGCTAGATGTTTTTAATCATGTTGAAATTACTCTTGATGATACGATTGATGGCGATGCGCTTGATCGTTCATGGAGCAGTATTCTTCAGAGTAGAGAAGAGGGGTAGTGGTGGAGCCGCTACAGCTTACTGATGCAGAGTTCGACGCTCTTATTACACGCGCTATGGATGAGTTGCCACAGGAGTATATCAAAGGCCTAAAGAATGTTGCTATTGTTATGGCGGATGAGCCGACGGATGAGCAGCGGCAAAAGATGCACCTTGGAAACGGTCTACTTCTCGGCTTGTATGAGGGCGTGCCACTCACGCAACGGGGTAGCGGCTGGAGTGGTATGTTGCCAGATAAAATCACGCTATTCAAGCATGAAATTATGTCAGCTGTAGGTGATGAGTCTGAGCTGTTTGAGCAGATTAAGCGCACCTTGTGGCATGAGATGGCGCACTATTATGGATTGAGCCACGACGATATGGACGCACTGCAACAGTAGTTAGATTTCTTGCTTCAGTCGTGCTATTATAGCTCTGATAATTAAATTAGTGCCGCATGTGGAGTGAGGCAGTAAGGTGAGAGTTATATGGCGTTGCAGGTACGTACCAAAGCGAGTGGGCGGATATCAAAATTAATTGCGTTGCCGATGCTCTTGCTGGCGCTTGTGGCGCAGCCGATGTACGGGTTGGTGAGCGAGCAGGTGGCGGGGGCTATTAACAGCAATGGGGCTCTCAATCAGAACCCAGATCTCAAGATTAATTTCCCACGAGAAGGCGCTTCGGTTTCGTCACGGGGCGATAAAATCGAGATTAAGGGTGTATTTAAGGACGATATTAAGGCTAACTATGCTAATTTTCAATTAGTTGGCGCTGGCGTGAGTAAGGGTGTCGGTATTATCTATGGGTACGGTTCGGTTTTCAACCCAGCTGCGACTTATGCTGATGAAAGTGGTAACTATACTTATAACCTCCCAGTAGACGCTAGTTTACCAAGTGGCGATTACAGCATCTTTTATACGGGTACAGACTTTACAGGCGGCGTCACTGAGCGGATGGAGCGTAAAATCTTTATCGACAACGACACCCCTTCTACTAGCTTGGTAGTAGAAGGTCTCAGTGAAGGAGTTGTCGGTGGAACCTTCCGAGTTAGCGGGCAGGCGACCGATAATCGTAGCCTCAGTCGAGTTTACGTCCAGCTAGTCGACCGGCAAACTGGCGGTCGAGTCGGCGGTACTACGATTCACCTTAGCGGCACCAGTCAGTCATGGTCAAAGGTTTATAGTGGTCTGCCTGACGGCAGGTATGCAGTTCACGTTAGTGTAACTGACACTGTTGGTAATACCGATAACGTCGGTTGGACTGATGACTTTGTGGTCGACAGTATTGCTCCGGTAGCCGTAGCAGAATCGTCAATTAATGGCAAAGTCCTCCAGACCGTTAACGGCAAAGAAGTTACCTTCAGTTCAGCTGATGAAAGTGGGCTAAGGCGCTTTGACGTCACTCTCTGGCGCGATGGCACTCGTGTTCCTGGTGCATCACCAATCTTTAGTGCAGGCGGAGCTGTACCGGCTGGGCAGAGAGAAAGTTTTACGACTACTTTTGCACTACCGAGTAAGCTAGATTTGCCAGAAGGTAGCTACAGTCTCTATACGACTGCTACAGACTTGGCTGGTAATTCTCGAGATGGCAATACTATTCGATTTACAATCGATCAGACCCCGCCTGAAGTATTTATTGTCAGTGCACCAAAGGGCACTGTGAATGGATCCCCTTCATTTAAGTGGTCGGAGAATGTTAAGGTCGAGGTTAAGGATGATAATCTAGGCAAGACGGAGCTTTTCCGTGCTGGTGAAACTGAGGCTATCCAAACACACGAAGGGGCGGTTTTTAATCTAGATAAAGATCGTAGTCTTCAGGGGCGGTTCTATCTTGTCCATACCGATGGGGCTAATAATAAATCAGAGCCAGTATATTTTGAGCTACACCAACTGGGACCTAAAGTGACTGACGTTCAAGGCGTCGGCGCTGATGGGGTAACTGTTATGAGCGAGAATGGCAACACTAAAATTAGCTTTAATGTTAGCAAAAACGGCGGCACAGATATTGTGCATGTTGAGGTCCGTGCAAAGCAAGGTGCTGAGTGGAGTGGTAAGGACATTCTTGCACTTAAAGACGAGTCTGGAGAAGAAGGTCGGTATGAGTTCGACCTAACAGGTATTGTGAGCGGCAATCACGGCAAGACTTACATCGTGCAGGTCCAGGTAAAGAATGCAGCAGGTGAGCATGCTACTCATCAATATATTATTAAGGTAGATAATGAAACGACCACCCCAACAATTAATTCTGTTGTCGGCTCGGGTACTACTCGCGTAGTTTCTGGTATTGCTGAACCAGGCGTGACCGTATTTGTTACGGTGGGTGGTGTTACGAAAGAGACTTTAGTTGACGAAAGTGGTGAGTGGAGCGTTCGTTTTGAGAACATTACACCAGGACAGCGAACCGCGCACGCTTTTGCGGAGGACACCCTTGGGAATCGATCGGAAGAGGTGACGAGCAGATTTATGGTCGTTGTTGCGCTAGTAGAGACCCCGCAGGTAAATGAACCAGTAGAGCTAATGAGTCCTCTGCCGGCGGGGGGTAATAGTAGCCCTGCTGCGGCTGCCAGTCCATTCGTCAGCTTCTTCACCCTTCCTGGCGAAGAAGCAGCTGGTGCGCAGACCGAAGCGTCTGATGACGACGCAAGTGACGTGCTTGGTGCGCAGACAGGTGAAGAGGGTGAAGCTTCTACAGGGGCGGTAGTATCAGAAGGCTGGAAGATCTTTGGCCTCATGTGGTACTGGTGGCTACTGATTCTTGCGATGCTAGCTGGTATTTGGTGGATTATTGCAGCGGCACGCCGACGCAAAGAGGATGAAGCGACTGCCTAGTATAGAGTAGTCGAAATATAACGAGCCCTTCTGGTGAGGGCTCGTTTTTGTTTATGACTAGGGGGTGCTATACTATAGGGCAAATGGCCAAAAAACAAACACACTATCGAAAGCGACAGGCGAAGCGTATTCGCAAAGGTATGCGGTCGTGGTTTGTGCCAGAGCGCGACAATCATTATCGACCGCATCTAGTTCGTCGTTATGGGATAATTGTCGTCATTGGTATTGCCATTGGCTTGCAGTTTGGCTATAACTACATGCAAACAGGCTTGGTGCTAGGACGAGTAACAACTGTGACGCCAGCAGCGCTGCTGGTGAGTACGAATGACGCGCGGGCAGCCGAGAAGCTGCCGCCACTTCGTATTGATGCACGTCTGAGCGAGGCGGCTGCAAACAAGGCGCGCGACATGGTGGCACGAGGCTACTGGAGTCACGATGCACCTGACGGTACGGAGCCGTGGGTGTGGATCGATGAGGCAGGATATAGCTATAGTAAAGCGGGTGAGAATTTGGCAAAGAACTTTTCGACTGCTCAGGCGGCAGTGACGGCGTGGCTCAACTCTCCATCGCATCGAAATAATATGCTTAGTGCGGACTATAGTGATGTCGGGTTTGCGGCAGTAGAGGGTGAGCTAGATGGTAAGCCGACAATAGTGATTGTAGCATTTTATGGTGAGTCTGCTTCTCGTGCGCAAGTCGCTGGTGCATCGATGGGGCGAGATGTGCGGGAGGCTGATACGAGTACGGCATTGACTCCTGCGACACGTATTGGGATTGCTCTGCAGTCGTTGACTCCAGCAGCTTTGACAAGCTTAGCATTACTGTTTGTTGCAGCTACAGTGGCATTGACGGCACATGTATATCGCTCTAAGCTGCCAAAGAATCGACGCCAATCGTGGTACAAGAACCACGGAGTCGTAAAAGCCTCTGGCCTTCTTTCTGTTGCAGCTTTCATCGTACTTCTGTACGGCGGTGGCCAGCTATAGTCCAGCTGGTGGTGTATACTGAGCGTATGAGTATTACCAAAGCAATTATTCCAGTCGCAGGGTGGGGCACACGACGACTGCCAATCACAAAATCAATTGAAAAATGCATGCTACCAATTGGTAATCGACCGATTGTCGACTATGTCGTGCAGGACTGTCTCGCTGCAGGTGTGACAGAAATATTCTTCATTGTTGGCGAGGACAGCGATCAGCTCGAGAACTACTATCGGAGCAATATCAACCTCAATAACTACCTGCGTCGTAACGGCAAAGAAGAGAAGCTACCGATGGTTGCGCCGCTCGAGGGTGTGAAGCTACACTTTATTGTGCAATCAAGCTATGGAAAGTATGGCACTGCAATCCCTGTCGCACTTGCGGCTGAGCAGCTGCCTGCGGGAGAGTCGGTTGTTGTATTGATGGGGGATGATTTTATCTATCGTCCTGACGGTAGCAGTGAAACGGCTCGATTGATCAAGGCTGCAGGTGACGGGTCGGCGATGCTAGGTGTCGAGGTGCCTCGTGAGGATGTGTCGCGGTACGGTGTTATTGAGAAAGATGAGAATAATAATTTTGTTCAGATTGTTGAGAAGCCAGCCCCTGAAGAAGCGCCGAGTAATCTTATTAACGTTAGTAAGTATGTCCTCAATGCCGAAGCGCTCGCGCATGTTGTGCGGTATGCTCAGACGAAGCGGACGGAAGAGTATTATATTACAGACCCAATCAATGAGTACGTAATCGGCGGTGGACTATTGACGGTCGTAGCTGCCGAAGGGCAATATCTCGATGGTGGTTCTGTTGAGGGGTGGCTCTACGCCAACAACGTTGTTATAGGTAGTAGTAAATAGCACAACGAAGCACTTGTTGCATATAAAGTACTTATGGTATCATAGGTGCATACAGTTGTAGGTAAAATAAAAAGTAAGGAAAAACGATGAAGGAACACGGTCCATCACATTCACAGGATTCTTGGGCGCAGACTGAAGAAGCTCGCTATAAGGAGTTTGTTGACAATAAGATAAATGAAGATCCTGAAGCTGCCGCACGGGCACTAGAGCAGGCGGAGGAAGATGGTCGTATCACTCGTGAGGTGCAGGGGGATCGACTATATGAAGAGATGTCACTTGATGAGCTATCCCAGCGCGCAGGTGAGGCTGAGGCGCGTGGAGATAAGTCGACATCGAATGAGATCCAGAGTGTGGCTGAGCAGATTATTGAAGGTAAGTTGAACCGTGATCTTACTGACGAGCAGCGAAGATACCATCGTGACCTTTTGACAAACAACTTTCTTAATAATATCGTTGTCGCACAAGAAGAGACTGCGGGTTCTCGGGAGTTGCACGATGAGACTGCGATTGCATCGTCATCGGAGAAAGTTCGTTCACCAGAAGCTCAACGAGACAAAGCACTTGTTGAGGTGATTGAGGCGGCTGAACAAAAAGCAGCTAATGCTGAAACGACAGCAAAAGAGGCTGAACGAGTTGCAAATGAGGCTGCTCAGGTGGCGGCCGAGGCGCGTGCAGAGGCAGACCGTGCGAATGAGCAGGTTGAAGAAGTGAAGACAACCGTCAGTAATGTAGCGCGCGTTATTCGTCGCGCAACACTGGGGCAGGGTGAGTCTGCTGATAAGATAAAGAGGTACGACGGGCAAGGTAATGAGGTAATCTCTGAGCGGACTGCAGACGTATTGAATGATGAAGAGAAGGCGCAAATAGAGCGTAATAAGGCATATTTAGAAGGGCAGATTGCAGCGCTCGCAGAGGAGCAGAAGAACAATCCAAACCCAGCGCGTGAGCAGCAACTGTTTGAATTAACCGATCGACTTAATCAGCTAAATAAGAGCAGTGAGTCTTCTGCGGAGCCAACATCGACTGATGCAGAGCCTGCCGTCGATAACAGTGCGGAAAAGTCTGCGACGGATAATCCTGTCGTCAAGGTGCCGCATCGACTCTCTAACGAATGGCGCGAACAGAATAAGGATATTGCAGACCTTCTGAATGTTCTTCCTGCTATACGCAGCGTCAGGGGAGATGGCAATAAGATTATTCGCCAGGAGGATCCTTTGACGTCGGAGGTGCTATCCGGAGTACGTGAAAATCAAGATGTAATTCGTGAAAACTCTGAGGCCGTTAGGGCGCTAAATGAAGAGCTGGAAGCTGAAGGTACTACTGAGGAGCGCAAGGCGGAGATTCGTCAAGAGATCGCAGATCGTCAGGCGGAAGTCGCTGAGCTACTAGGTGTCGAACCTGAAGAAGTGCAGACTGATGATACCGAACAGACATTGCGCAACATGGCTGAGCATGATGCGGCAGAGATTGAAGCATTGACAGATAGAAATAAGAAAATACAAGAACGCCTTGATACAATACGCGGTATCGGCGTGAGTCCTGCTCAAGGTAAGGGTGCAGACCATCCTGATACATTGGCGCGCATCGAAGAGCTCGAGGCTGAGCTGGTCGAGAATAATGCACGTATCGCAAAGCTAAAGGGTGAAGAGGCGCTTGATTTCACGAAGCCACTTGTGAAAGATGAGCAGACAGGTGAGTTGAAGCCAGTCGATACGGTAGCGGTTCCTGTCGAACTGGATGCAGGTGGCGAGGAGGTGTCTGGTGATACCGATACAGCCACTGTGGAGGCTTTATCTAATGAAGAGCTCCTGGGTGATGTCGCAAAGCTTGCAGAGGCTGCAAAAGAGCAGGGCCTCACGCCAGATGAGCTTGAGCAGCAATTGCGTCGTCAGCTTGAGATTGAATCTGGTGAAAGTAGTTTTGAGACACCAGGGGGTGCAACGGCTGCTGCATATTATGCAGTGCAGGCTGAAGGTCTTGACCTTGATAATCCGAAAGATGTGAAGAAGTTTCGTCGCCAGATGAAGAGCGGCTTCCGTAGCCGGTTTCTTCATGCAACACTTGGTCTTGGTGCAACAAAGTTTGGCAAGGTTGTTGGCTTCTTGCCGGCGGTTGCTGTGCAGGGTGCCCAGAGACTGCTCGTTAGAGATGAGGACCGTCGTCATAATTTCGTAAAGGATCTCTTGGAGCGTGGCAAGAATACACCACAACTACCAGAGTCTAACGAAGACCTGCAGGCGATGATCGGTACGGCGCGGCTCGAGGCTGCTGTCGCGCAGCGTATTATTGAAAAAGATCGTGCACAGACAGATGAACGTTTTGGTGATGGTGTGTATGATGCTTTCTCGCAGACCTACGGTATCGATGCTGAAAATGCAAAGATTGATATTCCTGAGCGATTCCAGGCAGCACTGAGTAACGAGCGAGTCCGAGCCGTTTCAAGTGAGGAGATTGACGGTGCGCGCGCTGGATTTGCACAGCAGTTTGTCGAGCTTGCGAACAAAAGCAAGGGCGAGATTTCGAGCGATGAGTACATGGCAGCAATTACGGGTGAGTGGAATAGGCTTGCCGAGCAAATCCAGAACGAGGATATGACAGACGAGCAGCGCAGCGCGATGCAAAAAGATTTCTTTAACGCACAGCAGGTTGCTTTGCAGACGGAAGTTACGAAGCAGCAGTCATTGAAGTTTGGTGCGAAAGATTCTTCTGTATTCCAGAGTGACCTCAAGAAGCTCGGGAAGCTATCTCGGGGTGCTTCACTGTCCTTTGGTCTCGGTGGCGCAGCACGTGCACTTGCCGGAGCGAATCCAGTTGGATTCTTTGCAGGTGCAGCAGTTGGTGCCACTCTTGGAACAGTTACTGCATATAAGGAAGGTAAGTCTTTCAAGAAGAATCGACAGTTTAATCTTTTGTCATCAGAGATCCAACCTTCAACGCTTGTCGAGGTAGTCAATACGGAACTTGAAGCGTCACAGGAGCAGTATGCGGTTGATCGAAATCGACGAATGGGTGGCATCGCGATTAGGGCACTCAGTGCACTTGAGGGCGCTGGTGTCGTACATGTTGCCGAGGAGATTCCAGTAGTCGGGGATGCGATGGATACGATGCGCAGTGCTATCTCTGAGGGTGTGAATTCCACAGTAGTTGGTATCGGTGAACTCTTTAGTCCAGACGATGCGGGTGCAAGCGATGGTGATGGAGAGATGTCTGGAGGTGATACGCCGCCAGCCACGATAGAAGAAGATGACCCTTCAACTGCTGAAACTGTGACGTATGACCCAGAACGAGAAACGGGCGTACAGAGCCCTGATTATGAAGCAGCTGGCTATGTTCAGTATGACAGCGAGGGCAAGATTGACTTTAGTCACAAGACACATCCGACTTCATTTGACGTTTCGTTTGAGGCTGGCGTATCTCCAGCAGATCGCGCAGCTGATCAGATCAGTGACGGACGACTAGTACCAGAGCAGGCAGCGACAATGCTTGGACATCTGACGACTGACCAGGTAAGAGAGCTTGGCCTTGAAGGCTATGGCGAGAACACAAATGAGCTTGCTGATCGACTTCATGATGACGAACTTCGTGCACAGTATATGGACGCGATTGAGAGTAATAATATTGAGGCGCGCGGTGCTGAGATAACAGGTATGGTATATTCTTACGGTCTTGCGAATCCAGAGCTTGATGCAGACGGTAAGGTGATTGATACGCAGATTGTAGCGGTACCGATGTGGCTCGATGGTGAATCAGCAACGATTCTCACGAATAGCGAGACCGGTGAGGAGACAATCTATTTGGATCGATGTCAGAATAAGATTGAGCTTGCACCACCAGAGGACGTCCCGTGTGTTGATACCGGCGATGAGGGTACTGGCGACGAGGGTACTGGTACTGAGGGTACTGGCATTGAAGGTACGGGTAACGAGGGTACTGGTACTGAGGGTACTGGCGAAGAAGGTACTGGTGAAGAGACTGGCACTGAAGGCACCGGCTCAGAGGGTACTGGAGAAGAGACTGGTACTGAGGGTACTGGTGAAGAGGGCACCGGTGAAGAGACTGGCACTGAAGGCACCGGCTCAGAGGGTACTGGAGAGGAAGGTACTGGTGAAGAGGGCACCGGTGAAGAGACTGGCGAGGAGAAGGAATGGGATAGGCATCCTGACCCGGCAGACGGTATTAATCCAGAAGACAATACATATGACCCAGAGAAGGACGACACTGAGCATCCCGATGAGTCGGGCAATGGTACTGATAGTCCAAGTATTGGCGAGGAAGGTGATCCAGAGCTCCCAGGAAGTGAGACAGACACGCCCGATCCTGACTCTCGGGAGAATACTGATGAACAGGTGGAGGTTGTCGAGGACGGTGCAAATCCAGGCGATAACAACGACGGGGTAAACCGTACAGAAGAGGATCAGCGGCAGCAAGCTGAGCAAGAGCAGGCCATTCAAGATCAAGAGGCAGCTAATAATGCTGCTGCAGAGCAGGAGGCGGCGATGGCTCAACCTGGCGCTGAAGATGCGGCAGTTCAGGAGGCGCAGAGCGGTATGGACTCGTCGGGACGACCGATTCAAAATAGCCCAGCACCAGCACCAGCACCAGCACCAGCACCAGCACCAGCTGCTCCGGTCTCAATACCGGTAGCTCCAGAGCCAGTGGCGGCGCCTGTTGAGACTTCAGTGATTGAAGAGGCGGTGCCGGCCGTAGAGGAAAACCAGGAATAGTCGTAAGATAGTCAGTGGAAAGAGGAGAATAGTATGAAAAAAACACAAACAGCAAAACTATGGAACATGAAAGGGCTCGGCGTTGCGCTTACCGCTGTCTTGGTGTCATTCGTCAGCTTCTTGCTCCTTGTTGCGACGACAGCGTTCGCTGGTGGTCCAGCAAATCGTCCAACGTTTACGAGCCAGAATCCTGCGGATTATGTGGTGTTCAACGCAATTACCAACAATCCAAAGCATGGGGATGAGCGCAATTCGGTACTCATTCGTGAAGCTGGCGTTGGTCAATATGTCAATGAAATAAAGCTCCAACCAGGCAAAGAGTATGAGGTGTATTCATACTTTCATAATAATGCTAAATCAAGCCTAAATACTGGTGAAGGCACTGGTATCGCGCGAAATACTCGTATGAGTGCAGACGTACCAACGGTCGTAAAGCCGGGTGAGCGTGGTCGAGTAACAACAACCATTTCTGCTAGCAATGCAAATCCAGCACGTGTCTGGGATGAGGCATATATAACATCTGATAGCACTGTTGCAATCCGTTATGTACCTGCTTCTGCGGTTGTGACGAGCTCTGGTGCTGTGAATGGTGCCAAGCTCTCGACATCTCTCTTCAGCAAGGAAGGGACGTTTCTTGGCTATAATGAGCTGAACGGTATTCTTCCTGGTTGTGCAGACTATGCGGGTTATGTCGTGTACCGCATTAAGGTTGATCAGCCAGCGTTTGACGTGAAGAAAGAAGTGGCTCCATCTGGATCTACCGACTGGAAGAAGCAGGTGAATAGTAAACTATCTGGTAAGGTAGATTTCAAAATTACCTACAAGAACACAGGAACGACCGACCAGAATAACGTTACAATCAAAGACGTGTTACCGAAGGGCATGACCTACGTAGCGGGCAGTACAACGCTTGTTAATGCAACAAATCCAAACGGGCGTACTGTCGGTGATAATGTCACAAAAGACGGTATTAATATCGGTAACTATGGCCCTGGCGCAACGGCAACGGTAACGTTTTCTGCGCAGGTGAGTAGTGCAGCAGAGGGTTTTGCGTGTGGCGAGAATACACTGACGAATAAGGTCTCGGCCATCACGGGGAATGGAACAAAAGATGATACGGCAAAAGTGATTGTTGATGTCGCCTGTAAGCCAAAGGAGTGTAAGCCGGGCATCCCAGAGGGTGACAAGCGCTGTAATCCTGAGCCGTGTGTTCCAAAGGATGGTGAAACAGTAGATAAGAACGGTAACTGTGTACCAGCTGCACTGCCAACAACCGGACCTGCGCAGATTATTGCTGGTATTCTCGGTGTCGCACTTGTATCGCTTGGTGTTGCATACTGGATTCGTAGCCGTAACGAGTACAAGAAGGCGCTTGCTGGCTTCACGGAAGACTTCACAGCAGAGCCGCCTGAGCAATTACTGGAAGCAAAGAGTGAGCCTGCAAAAGATACCCACTCAAAGAAGTTTCATAAGTAAATAAAGAGAACAGACAAACAATGGGTCGCTCAAGTAAGCGACCCATTGTTCTTTTGACAGGCCTATGGCAGCTCGGTATACTAAGCGTAAGCAATATGAGTAGAAGTAATACTATGCATGTTACGATTGTCTCGTCACGGCGTGATGAGGTGACGGTAGCGCAATTTAAAGAGAAGGCCGATGCGCTCGGTATAGGTGCATCGGTGGAGCCCGTGACGCTAGACGACATAGCCTCAGGTAGGGCTAATGAGATGCTGGGAAACTGTGTGCTATGGCGCCTCTCTTCGCTCGGTCCCTCTGGGAATGGTGCTGGGTATGGATTAATGGACGGACGTATTAGTATCAATTCGGCACTCTACGTGATGCCCGAGATTGGTAATAAGTACTTTCAACAGCAAGTGCTTTTGCATTCGCCACTCTCTGCCTATGCAGTACCGACATATTATACAGGTAGTTACGAGAAACTGGAGGAGCTGATAAACGCAGGGCTTTTAGAGTACCCTGTGATAATCAAGCCGGTACATGGTGCCAGCTCAAGGGGTGTGGTGCATCTGAAGGATGAAGCTCAGGCGCGGACACATCAGGATTGGGGTGGATATATAGCAGAGCCGTACATAGAGAACAGGGGGGAGTGGCGTGTTTTTGTTGTAGGTGGTGTTGCAACGGGAGCGATGAAGAAAGTTGCTGCGCCTGGCAAGAAGATTAATCATGTTGAGCCTGGTGCGCTTGTGCATGCTGAGGTTGATGAGATGGTTCGTGATGAGCTGTATGATATCGCAACAAGGGTGTCCTCCTTATTTCACATGGAGCTCAACGGTGTTGATATTGTGCGAGACAGGAGGACGGGAAAGCTGTATATCCTTGAAGTGAATGTTTCACCTGGTTGGCAAAATAGATTTGATCGGACGACAGGCGAGGATATACCAGCACGGGTGTTCGAGTGGTTTGACGAACGATTCACGAAAGACGAGCATGGGCTGGCGGTGGCGATTCACCGATATCTGACGCGACGATCGTATCGATTGCCGCTGATTGATGAATTTATCCTCATAGATATACTACACGACTATTCACCAGCTATTAAGACGATCATAACGACACAGCAAAGGCGGCTCTTAGGTACGCGTGGGGCACGGGTTATTCGATTGATTGATCGGATGATGGAGCGTGAGGATGGTAGTTCACTGGGGCGTATTCTTCGGCTGCTTGTATCTATTCGACGATACTATCCTAGTGTGTTTAAGAGTCTACAAGAAGGGAGTGCCTGGCAGCGAGTCGTGGCTACATGTCTTGATGCGGAAAAGGGTGGGTATGAAAATTTTTCGCTACAGGATCGCATGGACGTTGCAAGCCTCGGCTACGAACTGGGTATTTTAGGAGTGTCGCCAAAGCATGACAAGAGTTTTGCTGTTGTGAACTTAGATGATGTTGATGTGGCGCTAAGTATTTTGCGACACAAGCTACCTGGTGCGGAAGCAGTAGTGCCACAGCTAGAGGTGTTTGTGCGAGATAATTTTTTTCGGCTTCATTTGAGACAGCGGCTAGAGTTTGTTGAGGTAGCTCGTCTGTATGGGTACGCAACGAACCTCGGATCTCTTATCCTCCAGCATGCATCAACATTATGTTCGTGGGCGGGAAATTTTCTTGTCGAAGATACTCCAGGCGTAACAAGTGCGACAACTGGTATGTCGGCGAGGCACACGCTGAGACAGAGTTACTATGAGAGTGCACTCTATAGTGTTCTTGCAAGGTTGCATGAAAAAGAGGTCTTGTCTTAGGCTGGTATATCTGATACAATACATCATTGATTAGGTATTAATGTAAAAGGATTGATATGACAAAAGCAGTCGTAAAGGTCGGTGGCAAGCAGTATCTTGTGGCCGAAAAAGAGACCCTCCTGGTGGACCTCCTCCCGGAAGGCACAAAAGAGCTCAGCCTTGACGCACTACTCGTTGTTGACGGCGACAAGACCACCGTTGGTACACCAGTAGTAAAAGGTGTAGCCGTGAAGGCAAAGGTGATTGAGTCGCTTGTAAAGGGCGACAAGATTCGTGTCATTCGCTACAAGGCGAAGAAGCGTGTCCATAAAGAAAACGGGCATCGACAGAAGTACTCAAAGATTGAAATAACATCAATCAAGTAGTAAAAGAAACCGTCCTGAAGGGGACGGTTTTTGAATTCCCCATGCTATACTAGGATTAGCAAAAGGGGTATAAACACACGTGACAACAGTTATTTCAGTAACAAATCAAAAGGGTGGTGTTGGTAAGACGACAACTGCCGTGAATGTTGCGTATTATCTCGCAAAGGCGGGCAAGAGGACATTGCTGATAGACTTTGATCCACAGGGCAATGCAACGAGTGGACTAGGGGTGGATAAGCAGGGCTTACAACAGACAATCGTCGATGTGATTATGCAGCGCACAGCGCTCGACCAGGCGATTATTAGTACTGACCACAAGAATCTTTGGCTTGTGCCGACGACGCCGCATCTTGCAAACACAGAGGTGGAGCTCGCTCAGGCTGATCAGCGTTTTGCGCGTCTTCGCATGGCGATTGAGCAGTGTGGTATCGAATACGATATTATTGTTATCGATAGCCCACCGAGCTTGAGTCTTTTGACAGTGAACGGACTGATTGCTGCGAATTATGTCTTGCTACCAGTTCAGGCAGAATTTTATGCACTCGAGGGACTTGGGCAGCTACTTGAAACAATGAAGCTTATTCGTAAGGCGACAAACCCAACACTTGAACTGCTGGGGGTTTTACCAACAATGGTAGACGGGCGTACGACATTGAGCTCTCAGGTGGTGGCGGAAATTCACAAACATTTTCCAGGTAAAGTTTTCAAGACGACAATACCGCGCAATATTCGTCTTGCCGAAGCGCCAAGTCATGGAGTTCCGATCGGCGTCTATGACCGATTTTCAAAGGGCGCTCGCGCATACAAAGCACTTGCTGTAGAAGTATTAGAAAGGATGCAATGATGGCGAAAAAAGGATTAGGTCGGACATTCGATTCGCTGATTCCGACTGACTTACTAGATGAATCATTTGACCCAACAGCAACACAAGATAGCCAGGTGTCTGAGCTGAGGTATCTCAAGCTGTCTGATATTGTGGCCGATTCTGATCAACCGAGGCGACACTTTGATGAGGGTGCACTCGAGGAGCTGTCACTCTCGATCAAGGAGCATGGTGTTCTGCAGCCGATTGTCGTAACGGTGCATGGGAAGGGGTATCAGATTGTTGCCGGCGAGCGTCGGTTTCGCGCGGCCAGCAAGGCAGGGATTGAGAAGATTCCAGCGATTGTTCGGACGCTGAGTAATCAGCATCGCCTTGAGCTCTCGCTAATCGAGAATATCCAGCGTCGTGACTTGAGTCCTATTGAGACGGCGGTCGCCTATGCCAAGCTCCGAGATCAGTTCAATATGACACTTGAGAGTATTGGTGCGCGAGTCGGAAGTAAGTCAGTGAGTGCCGTCAGTAATACACTGCGCCTTTTGAAGTTGCCGAAAGAAGTGCAGCAGGCGTTACAGGATGGTCGCCTGAGCGAAGGTCAGGCGCGACCTTTGATAGGCTTGGATGCTGACTTTGTTCGCGACATTCTACCAAGGATCATCGCTGAGGAGTGGAGCGCTCGCTCTGTTGAGCGGTACGTGAGCCAGCTTAAGCAAGGGGAGAAGACGGAGCGGGTTGTTGTGAAGAATGAGCAATATATGGCAGATGCGATGCAGCTTGGTGAGCGGTTAGACACTCCTGTCGATATCCGTGTTGACGCAAAGGGAACGGGTACGATTGTGATTAGGTTCAAGGATCAAGGTGACTTAGATCGAATAAAAAAAGTATTCAATAAGTAGATACTGACGTGTTAATTATCCTGGGGCGGTGACGTCATATAGTGACTAGAATAGTCGTATGGCATTGAATGGAAAGATGCGCATTCCGACAGGGCCGACAACATCGTAGAGCGGAATTGTTCCGAGGCCATTACGAGAGTCGTATGAATAGTTCTCTTCACGGTGATCACCAGAAACGAATAGCTCCCCATCTGGCACAGTCATATCGACTCTACCACTCGTGAAGCTACCAGGTTCACCGTCGAATGCTTCATCGGGGTTAAATCCATTTGGGTGTTCTGAGTTATAAACTGTGTACACGCCTCGCTCAAGTACGACGCGCTCCCCAGGGAACGCGATAACGCGTTTGACGATATATTCGTCGCCTGCACCGCTATCGTATCGTGGGTTCTTAAATACGATAATTTGACCACGTTCCGGGGTGTAGTTCTTGTTCTGAATCTGAGACCAGGTGACCGGAAGTCTATTAACGATCAGGCGATCCCCAGTATAAAGTGTCGATTCCATGCTGGGGCCGACAACATTAAAACTTCGAAATACAAAGCTGTTGATGAAAATCGTACCAAGAATAACGAATATAATAAAAATGATAACGCCGATGACGTCCTTGAGTACTGGGTGACGCTGTAAGAAAGAAGCTTCCACTCATCCCACTATACAGCTTTTTAAGCATGATGCCTACATGAAAGCAAGAGTTTTCAGTGTGGATGTTTTGACGTATAATAAATCACTAGGTATGAAGAACAAACGACCCTCAATGGACGGATTTGTCCCGCGACGAGCATCAGCAGAGCTCGGTTCGCACCATCAAGAGCAAACACAGAAGACCCTGTCTGCGCGCAGGAAACAGCTCCACGCTGGCAAGAGTGATGCAGAAGACATCGCTAAGCGAGCCAAGCGGACGACAGTCGGTTCGGAGAGTATTCGCCACTCGCTTGAGGCGATTGATCAAGATGTAATAGCTGAAAAGCCGCGCTCACGTCGTGCCGACCGTCGCGCAAAGAAAGGCCGCCGTCAGCTAACGAAAAAGCAGCGTATTATCAAACGTATCATTATTTTTATCGTTGCTGCAGTTGTAGCGGTCTTGCTGTTCCTTGGTATCAAGGCGTTTATTAATCTCAATAATGTTTTTGACGGAAGTTTTTTTGGCCTCTTGCAGAAGCAGCGCCTGAAAGAAGATGAAAATGGTCGTAGTAACTTTTTAATTTTTGGAACGGAAGCAGAGGGTCATCCGGGGGCAAATCTCACTGACTCGATTATGGTGCTCAGCGTCAATCAGACAAATAAGGATGCCTATATGGTCAGTATCCCGCGAGACCTATGGGTGGATTACGGAAAAGCTTGCTTGTCTGGCTATCAAGGGAAGATCAATGAAGTATATATGTGCGGGTCTGATGATGGCAAGGATGAGCGTCAGGGGGCAGCTGCTTTGAGGAAGAAGGTTGGCGAAGTGCTCGGACTTGATATTCAGTATCACATACATCTAAATTTTGCCGCTGTTGAGGAGATTGTTGATGCCGTCGGGGGTGTTACGGTGACGATTGAGTCGAATCCAAAGGGCATGGGTATTTTGGATCGGAACTTTGACTGGGTGTGTAATTATCAATGTCATTTTGTAAAGTACGATGATGGACAGACTGTTCATCTTGATGGTCAGCATGCATTAGCGCTTGCTCGAGCACGTAATGCACAGGGAGGATATGGACTTGCGGGTGGTAATTTTGATCGAGAGAAAAATCAGCAGAAGATCATCAAAGCACTTCGAGAAAAGGCTCTTAGTGTCGGGACGCTAACTAACCTTGGTAAGGTAACGTCACTAATGGATGCTCTCGGCAGTAATCTCAAGACGAGTATTGACAAAAAAGAGATTCAGACACTCATGGCACTAGCAAGTGGAATGGATGATAGTGCAATCAAATCACTGATACTAAATGATGAAAAGGCGCCTCTTGTAACGACCGGCCAGGTCGGTACGGCGAGTGTTGTCCAGCCGGTCGCAGGGCTGTATGACTACAGCGCAATTCGCGCCGCAGTTGCCAAGATGAGCACGAACAACCCGATCGTGAAAGAGAGTGCGAACATCGTTGTCTTGAATGGTACGGGTGTAGATGGTGCTGCTAGTAAAGAGGCTGATGTCCTAAAGGGCAAGGGATTTACCGTGAGTCGGACAGATAATGCACCGCAGGGTGACTATGGTGCAGTGGCTATCTATAAGATTGGTACGGGGTATGACGCAACAGGCAAGGCACTGGAAGAGCACTATAGTGTTACGGTGAAGACAGCAACACCACCGATTTCGGTTGATTCGTCGGTCTCCTTCGTTGTTGTGGTCGGCAAGGTGCGACAGTAGCATAGGTGTATGATAAAATAGGTATATATGGAGTTTTTACGGACGATTCGAAAAAAGTCGTTTCTCAGTGAGTCGGCCTATATCGCGCTGAATATCGCACTCGCGCTTGCGGTGCTGATTATTGTGAGGACGGTCGAGTCTCCTGCGCCAGCCCTTATTCTTGTACTCTTGAGTAAATGGCGAGTTTTTGCGGTACGTCCACGGTACTGGATTGCCAATATACAGGCAAACCTCGTTGACGTGATTGTGAGCGTGGGTGCTGTTGTGATGCTTTATAGTGTTGCGTCGCTGCCGTATGGTCTCGCCCTGCAGATCATCATGACGATTTTCTATGTCGCATGGTTGATTGTCTTGAAGCCGCGCTCATCGAAGCTTGCGATGATATCTCAAGCGGCAGTTGCCTTAGGCGTGGGCACAACAGTGATCTTTGTATCGTCGTACGGATGGCCACTTGAGTTTATTGTCATTGGTATGGCGGTGACAGGGTATGTGACAGCGCGGCATGTCCTGACGCAGTTTGAAGAGGATCACTTGCAGTTTATGTCGCTTGTCTGGGCGTTTATTATGGCGCAGCTCGGGTGGATTTTATCTCATTGGGTCATTGCCTACACGCTGCCTGTCGTGGGGCTTCGTGTGCCGCAAGCTCTTATTATCGTCATGGCTGTAGCGTTTGTCGTCTATCAGGTCTATGCGTCATATCGGAAGCATGAGGTCATACGTTCTGTTGATGTATTGCTTCCGATTATTTTTAGTAGTAGTGTCGTTGGTGTTCTTCTGGTGTTCTTTAGTGTGATTCCGACGGGCGCGTTATAGCAAACGAATAAGGTAAGAGGTGGTATACGATATGCAGCAACAGCAATATGAAACACAAGTGAGACTGCCACGTCGCGGTCTGATCGCGAGCCTTATAGTTGCGCTGCTGATAGTGAGCAGCCTCCTTGGGTTTGGCGGCGGTTTTGTTGCGAGTCACCTTGCATCGAGCGAGGGGGAATCATCAAAGCTTGATCATATGATTGCGTCTGACGGCGGGGCAGTTGTGACATCGGCAGAAGAACTGATTGCATCAGTTGCCGACAGGGTCTCTCCAAGTGTTGTGTCGATCGTGACATCGAGTAGCAGCTCACTCTTCACACTCGGGTCGCAAGGGGCTGGTACGGGGGTTATCGTCAGTAAAGATGGCTATATTATGACAAATAATCATGTGATTGAGGGTGCGCGTAATGTGTCTGTTGTACTGTCTGATGGGACAGAATATAATTCCGTGAGTGTTGTCGGTAGTGATCCTCTCAATGACATTGCATTTCTAAAGATTCGTGATGTTTCGGACCTCACTCCAGTGGAGTTAGGCGACAGCGGAAGGTTGCGTGTGGGACAGCAGGTGGTCGCAATTGGTAATGCGCTTGGACAGTTCCAGAATACTGTCACGAGCGGTATTGTATCGGCGACAGGCCGACCACTTGTTGCTGCATCGGCTGATGGCAGTAATAGTGAGAAGCTAACTGACCTGATTCAGACTGATGCAGCAATCAATCCTGGCAACTCTGGTGGGCCGCTTGTTGATCTTTCGGGGCGTGTCATCGGTATCAATACCGCGGTTGCCAGTGACGCGAGTGGTATTGGGTTTGCGATTCCTATCAATGCAACACGAGGTATTCTCAATGGTGT
Organism: uncultured Candidatus Saccharibacteria bacterium; assembly: GCA_964475295.1. Taxonomy (GTDB): domain Bacteria; phylum Patescibacteriota; class Saccharimonadia; order Saccharimonadales; family Saccharimonadaceae; genus CALMAK01. Next base: position 133,628 of record CAYYWC010000002.1, on the reverse strand, counting down.
TTTGGAGCACGGTCGTATTGAGCGAGCGTATCTTGGTGTGCGGTATGTCGATATTACGCCGGCAATCGCTGTATCTGAAAAGCTTCCCGTAAAACATGGTGCCTACGTTCAGGGCGGTGGTTCAAGTGCTGTTGCCTCTGGTAGTCCAGCAGCAAAGGCGGGTATTAAATCTGGTGACATTATCACAAAGATCGAAGATGAGGTCGTGGGCGAGCGTGGCAATATGTCGAGTCTTATTGGTCAGTACCGACCTGGAGATACAATCGAGATTGTCGTATTACGCGATGGCAAGGAGCGGACACTTAGCGCGACGCTTGTTGCGTACTAATCTTTTGATATACGCTGATGAGGCCACGGGTTGTTCTATGGGTGAAGTGGTGTTTTGCGGCGAAGGTATCGATTATGTGTTGCTGTCGACGATCAGACTCAATAAGCAGGTAGCCATCGGGTGATAGTTTCGTGCTGCATTGTTCGATAAGCTTATAGATGAGGTCAAGGCCATTATGAGCGGCGAATAGTGCACGGCTTGGTTCGTGTTCTGTTTCGGGTGAGCGTTCCCAATCGGGATCAACGTAGGGAAGGTTGGCAAGTATAATGTCGGCGGTGAAAGGATAGTGTAGCAGAAGGTTGCTTCGTAATGTCGACACGGTAGTGTTGAGTTGTTTTGCGTTTTTTTCAGCGACGTTGAGTGCGTGTCTGTCGACATCGGTGAGTGTTACGTCTAGATCTGGGTACTCAAGTTTTGCTGTAATGCCGAGGCAGCCGCTGCCTGTGCCAACATCAACGACTCGCATGTGAGGTCGGAGCGGCAGGGTGCCAAGGAGTTCTATCATTGCTTCAGACTCGGGGCGCGGAATAAGCGTTGCAGTATTGACGATGAAACGTCTCCCGTAAAACTCTTTGTGCCCGATAATGTATGCAAGAGGAACGCGATCTTGGCGTAAGCTGAGTCTTGCCTCGGCGATTTCACGGAGACGCACATCAAGTAACTCATCGCTATGGGCATGAATCCAGGTGCGGCCTTTTCGAAGAGTGTGCGCAAGAATGAGCTCAGCATCGAGGCGTGCTGAGGTAATGCCAGCAGCTTGAAGCCGATGGGTGGCGGTGGTTAGCCAGGAGGCGATACTTGACTTATTATACATAGTATGATACTATTGTAACATAACACCGATAAAGGTAAAACGAAAACAAGGAATAAAATAAGATATGTCACGAAATCTCAATATACTAGATAGCACCGCTGCATCTGAGGGTTCTAAGGATACTACGAAGAGTAGGGAGTATAGTCGAATTGACGTTGGTATGGCTATCGGCGGTATTGCGCTTGGGCTTGTCGGTGGTATTACCGCAGGTACTGCTCGTGCGGTTTCTGTCGAGCAGGCAACGAGTGCACGTGAAGTAGCAACTGATGTGTATGAAATGCCAGAAGTTCAAGATACGTTTATCGGTGATATGCTCGAGGATACATTAGCTGAGAGTGGAGAAGGGTATCTTGCTGATAACTTGACGACGACTAGTATAGTGGCGCAGGAACATGGCGCATCAGTACTACTGGGTGAGACCAGTATGATTGACGTAACGCAGCAGCTCAATGAGGCTCGAGATCTTGCATCATCGAGCGAAACTCTAGATAACGTCGCGAATGTAGCAAGCTTTGCTGCGAAGACGGGTGGTGTTGCTGCAGGTCTTGGTCTCGCAGGGGTTATAGACAGTGCGAGCAAAAAACGTCGGAAGCGGTAATCTCCGAATGTTTGCATGCGCGGGCAAGTTTTAGGAGTGTAGTACAATAAGCGTTATGGGATTGTTTCGCTCCATCTACTATTTCTTTAGTCGCTACGCCAATCCAGCTGAGCGTCGAGTGGGGCGGTTTTTTGCACGAGTGAGAGAGGGGCATGGTCCACACGTGCTTGAGAAATCACTCGTACGACTACTCCAGCAGGATATTGCTGTTATTAATCTCTGGACCGAGCATCGCTACAAAGGGTATGCCTATCTAACAAAACGAGAGCGTAAGAAGCTGTATGAGAATCTTGCTGCAATTCAGCAGGATTTTTTATTGTTTGCGAATAAGCAAACAATAGACGTAGGCGCGATATTTGATCATATCAAACGCAAGGGTGTTGATACGGCAATGCTGCGAACACGTCAGGAGCAGTTGGTATATATCGCGACAATTATGCAGTACTTGTCTCCGCGTCGTGGGCGATATGTCTATCGATCCTCAAGTTCGTTTGGGCGACTCCTTCGTGATCCGACAAAAGAAATTCTTGAAGGAGACTGTAATCAGATTGTGACGCTCTATATCGCACTATTTGCAGCAAAGTACGATGTGTCTGATCTCAGGCTGACACTTTATCCAGGACACGTGGCGCTGCATTTTCATGGTGTTGATATCGAGACGACGAATGGCACGTTCACGAGGTATGATAAGCCGGATCAGGTTACGGCGCCAGTTCATGAGATTGTTAGTGTTAATCTGCTTGATACGACCGATACAAATTTTACAAAGAGTGCAGTGAATCCAGAAATCTTTTTACAGGCAGCACGTCTCGCCTATGTTGTGAGCAGTCACCGTCAGCTCGTCAAGAAGAATCTTGAGATTGCCTACCGCAACACGGTCAGTTATTTTATGAAGTCGACGCACTATAAAAAAGCACTTGAGTATGCGAGACAGAGTAAAGATCAGGAGCTGGTCGCTGTGTCGTCGTACAATGGAGCGTTACACTATATGGAGCAGCATGATTTTCGCCAGGCAAGAGACCTTGCGTCGTATTCGCTCAAGAAGTCGGAATTGTTACGCGCGATCGACCATCGTGAAGCAGCGTGGCTCTATAAGGCGAAGCGATACCAAGAGGCCATCAAGTTATTTGAGCGATTAGGCGACCGTCAGTGGGTTATGAACTGCTACCGGGCGCTATATGCGCAGGAGCAGCGCGCACTCTCGGGTGTCAAGACGGTTGCGGATATCAAGGCACATGCTAGTGTGATACGTACGATGGAGCGGTATGCGAAGTTGTCAGGTGATTCCCAGCTGATTCAGCATGCGCAGTCGCTTGTAAAGCATTTATAGGTTACGACTCTGCGCCTCGAGCTTTGAGTTCACGTTCGTAGGCTTGTAGCTGATCGATGATATCATCGATGCGTCCGTCGAGCGCCTGGGGGATACCACTTCGTGAGTAGCCAATGCGATGGTCGGTAATTCGGTCTTGTGGGAAATTATAGGTGCGAATTTTTTCGGAACGGTCGCCCGTGCCAATTAGTCCTCGCCGCTCGGCGGTAAGCTTGGCGTTTTCCTCGTCGATTTTAATTTGCAGCAATCGGCTACGTAGTACGCTGAGGGCTTTTTCTTTATTTTTGATTTGTGATTTTTCATCTTGATTCGTAACAACAAGTCCGGTAGGGAGGTGGGTGATGCGCACGGCGCTATCGGTTGTGTTGACACTCTGGCCGCCGTGGCCGCCGCTTCGGTACACATCGATTTTGAGGTCATTCATGTGAATGTCAATGTCTTTTTCTTCTGCTTCTGGCAGGACAGCAACCGTAACGGTACTTGTGTGGATGCGACCCTGACTTTCGGTTGCTGGAATGCGCTGGACACGATGGACGCCACTTTCAAATTTCAATGTTGCGTACGGCGCGTCTCCTTTGATCGCAAAGATAACTTCTTTGTAGCCACCCGTGTCATTTGCACTTTCGGATAATTGCTCGGTTTTGAGACTGTGCGCCTCGCAGTAGCGAAGGTACATGCGGTATAGCTCGGCAGCAAATAGACTTGCTTCATCCCCGCCGGCACCAGCACGAATCTCCATTATGACGTTCTTTTCGTCATTCGGATCTTTCGGTGTTAGCATGATGAACAGTTCTTCTTCGAGCGTTTCGATTTGCATTTCAGCTTCAGCTACTTCGCTCTTTGCAAGCTCGGCAAGTTCATCATTACCACTAGCAAGTTCTTTGGCTTCTGCGAGTTGATGCTCAAGTGTCTCGCGTCGTTGAACTTTCTGGATGATACCTTCGAGTTCGGTAAAGCGTTTATTCTTCTTGGTAAAATCAGCGTCACTATAGGCAGTCGGCGACGCAAGAAAATCGCCGAGGTTGGCTTTTTCGGTCTTTAATTCATCAATATTGAGTTCAATCTTTGGCATAACTCATTTTATTATAACAGATGCAGCTACTGCTGAATGTGTCTGATGAGCCCATGAGTAATACTGGTGATAATTGCGAAAGCTAGAACTGTTGCGATGAGTGTTATGATGACTTTTCGAAGCGTAGGTGATACGACAATGGCTATGCTACTATAGCTACTGTATGTCGTATCAGATCGCTGTCGTACTGCAGATGCTACTCAGCGCTATCTCAGTTTTGTTCTCACGTAAAATAGCACTTTCTACGAAGGGTGTTTTCTTTGGCATTGGCACCTTGTCATACCTTGCTATTGGCGTCATGGGGTATGTATACGCGTCGATTGCACATGGTAGTCCTATCATTTCTATGCCTGAGGGCGTGAATTGGCTGCTCTTGGCCGTTGTTGGCTTTGGCGTGCCTATATCTTGGCTGATACACTACAAGCTTCTGACTTTTGTCGGAGCTAGTAATGCGACTATCATATCGACCATTAATGTTGTCGCGACCGCGACTATCGGTATCATCGTACTAGGTGAGCCAATGACGACAACGCTTATGACTGGTGGTGCGCTCGTTATCGTTGGTGTCGTTTTGTCGCTTGGCATCAAGACTGATACGACACGCCGCAAACAGGCTTCTGTATATACGAAGATTGCACTCATAGTGTCGGGATCGATTATTTTTTCCGTTGCGATGTTTGTCGAGAAATCGATGATAGATCAGATGGGGATGTGGAATTATGCCGCCTTTGGATGGGGTATGCAGGCGGTCGGTGCTTTCTTGTTATGTGTAATCTTTGGTAGGAGAGAGTTGAAGAAGATGACACTTCCGGTCATTACGAAAGGGCTAGGACTCGGCTTTATAACAAGCCTTGCAGGCTTGCCCTTTGCCTATGCGCTTAGTGTGGGAAACTTGAGTAATACGATACTTGCTTCTAGTGGCAGAACCGCAATTGTTGTGGTGTTTGCGGCTGTTCTATTTCGTGAACGCAATAATCTAGGCATGAGGATTGCAGCCTTTGTGGCTGTTGTGATCGGAACCTGGTTGCTGCTTCGTTAGCCAACACAAAACCCCTGACTGGTCAGGGGTTTTGTGTAGTAGGGTGCTGATGCTATTTGCTGTCAGCTGTTTTCTTTGCCTTGTTGGCTGCAGCTTTCTTCGCCTTGTTGGCAAGAGCTTGCTTGCGAGCTTCAGCAGCCTTGCGGCGAGCTTCAAAGCGGTCGACACGACCTTCGGTGTCGATAATCTTCTCTTCACCGGTGAAGTACGGGTGAGATGCTGATGAGATATGGATCTTCACGAGTGGATACTCGTTGCCATCTTCCCATTTGATAGTTTCTGTTGTTTGCGCCGTGCTTTGAGTCAGGAACGCAAACCCCGCTACATCGTCGCTAAATACGACAGGGCGGTATGTGGTTGGGTGTATACTGCTTTTCATATCTGGGCTATTGTAGCTGTTTTGATTGCAAAAGTCAAAGGTGGGAGGTATAGTAAGGGTGTAAAATATTAGAAACAAACAATGTCTGAACATATATCTCCGTATAATTCACACGAAGGCGATAGGACTCATGAAAATGAAGTCAATCCCGAGAGGGTCTTACTCGAGAAGGGTGCGCGTGAGCATAGTGAATTATCTAAGCAACCTGGTGATAGTGACGAGAATCATGCCGAGTATCTGGATGCTGTGAAAGATGCGGGCGACCTAGACGTCGAAACGATCGCAGTAACAGCCAGTGTTCTTGAGGTGGTGGACAATGACGGCGCCGTCAAGACGCCTCGTGCTTTGCATGGTGCGAATCCGTCGGCACTACGAAAATCTCTCGAGGCATTTGCTACTGAGGTCGGTGAGGATGTCGTGAGGGTGGTGACGCATAAGATCGATACGTATGGCGTGATTGCAGATGGTGGGAGTGTGCAGAATGGTGTTGCTACGGAGGTTCCACAGCAACCAGGATGGGAGCAGCTACTACTTCCCAAAAGTGATGAGGTACGATCTGACAGGGACGCCTCCTATGAAGCAGAACTGACGACCGGTGAGATCTATGATCGTATGGAGCTCGACAGATACGCCAGGGACATACCGCTGTTTCGTGACATCGTTGCGACATCACATCACCGCAACGATGTCATTACGCGAGTAGGGGATGAGTACAGGCGATATCTAGAGGTGAAATATCCACACGCAAAGGAGCAAGGTCAGATACCGTCCTTTCTTGGGTCTGAGTCGCTATGGCGGATGCGAGAAGAGCTGGCGCCGCTGCGCGAGACGATCACAGAAGGCGAGGCGATTCAGGAAACGGTCGATGTGCTTGATAGGGCGGTTGATGCCGGAGGTGATTTGGCAGCACAGGCTCAAGACATGAAAGACACGTTATCGTACCTGGGCAGTAAAGAATACGCTGAGGCCGCCAAGGGAATTGCTGGGTATTGGGAGGAGATATTACAGCACAACCCGCAGACAAAACTTTTCATCGCAACGACTCGTACCATTCATCCATCTCATGTGAATGGAGATCAGCCAAAGAGTGATGCGTATCTTTTGGATGCTATTATGAAAGAAGTAGGCGATGAGACAAAAGACAGGGTTATTACCAGTCGAGAGCTGCTTGATCCGGATGACCCAAACGTACGTGCAATCATACTAGATGACCAAACGATTAGCGGTCGTCAGCTGTGGGAGATGCGACACGCCTTACCGCGTCAGCTCGTTGATACGGCCGAGGCGCAGCTGTTGATATCGCCCGCAGAGTATCTAGATAATGGTATCGCTTATTCATCGTTAAAGTTTGGGTTAGTTCAGGGGGAGGAGCCTTCACCGCTGCCTGTCAAGTCGTACTATAAGGCACACACTGCAGCAGCGTCGGGTCGGGTCGGTGCGTATGTTACTGGCATCTATTCAACAGGGGATGAAAATTTCGCTACGATTATTGCAAACATGGCAGATAAGGTAGGGGTGAAAACGCCCGGACTAGTCAATATCGTTCGTCCGTACACACTTGAGTCATAATTTGATCGAAGGGCTCTTGCTACCTAGACGAATACGGGTGAGCATGGTACACTATGGAAGTAATATTTTTATAACGACACAACCGCACGGAAACTCCTGAAGTTTCAGGCTGGGCGGTGAGGAAAAAGGAGTAACAACCATGGCAGTGAAGACTGACATTAAAGCTTTGTTTGAAGCTGGTGTCCATTTTGGGCACAAAACAAGCCGCTGGCACCCAAAGATGGCGCCGTATATCCACTCTAAGCGGCAGGATAGTCATATTATTGACCTTGCAAAGACTGTTGAGGCGCTTGATGTTGCGCTTCCGTTTTTGACACGTGTTGCAGCCAGTGGCAAGAAGGTACTTTTTGTTGGCACAAAGAAGCAGGCGAAGGACATCACAAAGGCTGCTGCTGAGAGTGCAAATCAGCCTTTTGTGACTGAGCGTTGGATTGGCGGTATGTTGACAAATGTTGCGACGATCAACACGCAGCTCAAGAAGCTTCGCGATCTCGAAAAGCGTATGGATTCGGGTGATCTCGAAAAGCGATACAACAAGCTAGAGGTACAACGATACCAAGAAGAGATTGATGAGTTGAATCGTAAGTATGGCGGTATCAAAGACTTGAGCGGCAAGCCAGGCGCACTTTTTGTCACTGATATTACTGCTGATGCAAACGCTGTACGCGAAGCAAAGACGCTCGGCGTGCCAGTTGTTGCGATTGTTGACACGAATGCAAACCCAGATGATATTGATTATGTCATTCCTGCGAATGATGATGCGATCAAAAGTCTGCAGATTCTGCTTGATTATGCAGTCGCTGCTGTGCAAGAAGGTGCTACTAAGAAAGAGGAGAAGTAAAGATGGGCGTATCTCTCGAAGACGTAAAAAAATTAAAAGAACTGACAGGGCTCGGACTTGGCGATGCCAAGGGTGCTCTTGTTGAGGCGAATGGTGACTTCGACAAGGCACTTGAAGCACTTCGTAAGAAAGGCCTGACGAAGGCTGAGAAGAAGGGCGATCGTGAAACTCGTGAAGGTATCATTGATAGCTATGTCCATTCGGATCGCATAGGTGTGGTTGTAGAGGTGAACTGTGAGACTGATTTTGTTGCTCGCCTCCCAGAGTTCCGTGAGTTTGCACACCAGATGGCGATGCAAATCGCAGCGATGGCACCAATCTACCCAACGATGGAAGATGTCCCGAGTGACGTGTATGACGCTAAGAAAGCTGAGTTTATGGCGTCTGATGACCTCGCAAAGAAGCCAGATGACATTCGTGAAAAGATTGTCGAAGGTCAGCTCAAGAAGTATTTTGCTGAGCAAGTACTGACTGAGCAGCCATATGTCCTCGACGATAGTATTACGGTTGCTGAGCGTATCAAGCAGCAAGTAGCGCTGCACGGAGAGAACCTCCGCGTGAGCCAGTTCAGGCGTATCGAGCTTGGTGTAACTGAGTAGCATTCGGCACATCGTGTCTGAAAACAGCCCCTATGGATGGGGCTGTTTCTGTGCATAGGATCGACGTGAAGAATGATTGTTGGTTATGGATTGTTTTATTGTAACTAAGACGGTATACTTCGGGTAGTTTAACGTAAAAAATTCCTGAAAGGATATCGCTCATATGGGAAAACAATTATTAAAGCGAATTAGCTTGGGGCTAGCGGCACTAGTCGTGGCGGTGAGTACGTCACTGGCTGGGTATGTTGCGCCTGCTGCAAACGCAGCGACAACACACCAGTGTTCTAGTGATTATAGGGTCTGTGCCTATGTCGATGTAACTACGCCAACAACTATTCGTATTACCGGATATGCATCTTGGGATCAGACATTGAGGGTTGAGCGATCGACATCGGCGAATGGTAGCTATAGCGTTATTAGCACTGTCGACCAAGGGAAGACATTGAGTTACTACGATAAGGGTCTCAAGCCTGGCGTACGCTACTACTACAAGCTTGTCGATGCAGCGACTGGTGTCGAATATGGACCAGTTAGTGGGCTCGTGACTGTTCAGAATTATCACTATGTTAAGACAGTAAAAGCAAAAACATCTGGCAAAAACCTTAAGGTGAGCTGGAGTAAGGTTCCAGGTGCGACACACTATCAAGTGAAGCGAACGAGCACCATTTATGGGAAAGCAAAGACAATAAAGACCGTTAAGGGTGTGACAAGCATCGTAACGGCAAAGCCTAAGAAGGGCAAGATGTATATGTATAGCGTGCGTGCATATACTCAGGTAGGTAGCAAAAAGAATTACGCCAGCACCGTTTCTGCTCGTGATGCGTTCGTGACTGGTCTCAAGAAAACAAAGACCTTCAAGGCAAAGAAGACTGGCTACCACACGGTACGGTCAAAAGGCTATGGTATTGTCAGAGTGTGCGCCAAGACCACATGTGCTAAATCTGTCTACCTAAACGGCGGTGTTGTGTACGCCAAGAAGGGAAATACGATTAAAGTACAGCGTACTGCTGGAACGGTTACCCTAAAGCGACCGTAAGGTACGAGATGATACATTGACGAGAGCAGTCCTCAAATAGGACTGCTTTTGCTATACTGGACATATGTTTGATACGAAACCCTACGATGAGAAATTCGAGCTAGCCGTAGCTCACTTTGAAGATGAACTAAAAAAGGTGCGCACCGGACGTGCACACACAAGTATGCTTGATAGTGTGCGTGTTGATGCGTATGGTTCTGTGGTGCCCCTTAATCAAGTCGCAAATGTGACGGCACCAGAGGCGAGCATGCTACTCGTGAGTCCGTTTGATCCAAGCCAAGTGCAGGATATAGCAGCAGCGATCCGTAGTGATCAGAGCCTTGGATTCAACCCAACTGATGATGGTCGTGTGATTCGCGTACCAGTACCGCCTCTTACCGAGGAGCGCCGCAAGCAGCTCGTTAAGCAGACGGGCGACAAAGTAGAGGAGGCGCGTATTGCCTTGCGTAATATTCGCCAGGACGCACTCAAAGAAGTTAAGCGTATGAAAGATGCAAAGGAGCTGTCGGAAGATGACGCTAAACGCGCCGAAAAGGCTGTCGATGATGGAGTAGCTCGCTTTAATAGTACGATTGATGAGGTTTTCCGGGCCAAAGAGAAGGATATCCTGACGATCTAATGGCAGATCTGCCTAACGATATCACGCAGTATCGAGCACTACTGGAGGGTACGCTTCGAGAGGTGATGAAGGATGCGCGTCGGCAATTCCCCGACCTTTCTGACAGGTCGGCGCGATGTTTCGAGATGTTGACTGAGTATACGCTGCGACCAGGCAAGCGTATACGTGGGTCTCTTCTTGCGGCTGCCTATGATGATGCATCAGGTGAGCAGTTTGGGCAGGTTGGTCTTCGGGCTGGTGCGGCACTTGAGGTCGTGCAGGCCTATCTTTTGATGGTAGACGATGTCATGGACGAGTCGAGCTTGCGTCGAGGGAGGCCAACTGTCCATCGCTTATACGAGGAGGCATTCGGCTCTTCGCTGCGCGAGGCGGAAATGGCAACTATCTTGCTTGGAACGATTACATTGACCGTAGCGACTGATATCATGTACGCACTCGATGCGCCTGCTGATGTCGTGCGCGAGGCAGTGCGTTGGCTCAATAAGGATATTGCATTAACGAATATCGGACAGCTTGATGACATATCGCAGACATTGATGCAACGACCATCATCCGAGGATATGCTCAGGCGATATCGACAGAAGACGAGCTATTACACGTTTGTTGATCCAATCACGATCGGGCGTACGCTTGCGGGTGAGAAAGATGTTCGTGCGAAGGCAGAGGCATTTGGCGTGCCTGCTGGCATGGCATTTCAATTGAGCGATGATATGCTAGGACTCTATGGTTTGCCTGAAACAACTGGCAAATCGAATCTTGATGATATACAGGAAGGTAAGTATACATTTTTGATTCACTATGCGCTTGAGCGGGCAGATGAGTCGCAGCGCGTGGCAGTAGAGGAGGTGCTGGGTAGCCGGACTGCGACAGAGAGTGACCTACGTCGAGTGCAGGATATCGTGACAGCTACAGATGCCTATCGCCGTGTCAAAGAGGATGCGATATCGTATGCTGATGCTGCTGTTGAGGCGGCAGCTGCGTGGCACGGTGCGTTTGGTATGCTGCTGGTCAATATTGTTCGTTTTTCGACAGAAAGGAGCGTGTAAGTGGAAGAGCGTGCTACACCTCGGCATGTCGGACTTATTCTTGATGGCAATCGTCGCTGGGCGAAAAAGCACGGATTACCAACATATGAAGGACATTTAGCAGGCTATAATGCACTCAAGGATGTGATTGCCGCTCTCGCAGATGCGGGGGTCTCGTATATTTCATTCTATAGCTTTTCTACACAAAACTGGAGTCGATCAGAGGACGAAGTACAGGGTATTATGTCATTGGTTCGAAGGCTCTTCAAGCGTGATGTAAAGCAGTTTGTACGTGATGGGTACAAGATTGTTGTGATGGGTACGCGTGACGGTATACCCGACGATATCAATACAATGATTGATCAAACCGAAGTGATGAGTCGGGATGGTACCCGAGCGACATTAGCAATGTGCTTTAATTACGGCGGGCAGGATGAGATTGTGCGCACAACACAGCGACTCATGAAGCAAGGTATCGGTGCCGATGATGTAACGATTGAGGCGTTTGCAGATGCACTTGACCATCCAGAGGTGCCACCGTGTGACCTGATTGTTCGCACGAGCGGCGAGCAGCGTCTGAGTGATTTTATGCTGTGGCGCGCGGCGTATAGTGAATTTTTGTTTCTTGATAAATTTTGGCCAGAGATGACGAAGGATGATACAGCTGCTATACTAGAGGAATATGCAAATCGACACCGTCGATTTGGTGGATAGATAAAAGGGGAGATAGATGCTGATTCTTAGTGTCATAACAGGGTTGATTGTACTTGTACTGCTCGTAGTCGTGCATGAGCTGGGGCATGCTATTGTTGCGCGTCGTAATGGCGTTGTTGTCGAGGAGTTTGGTGTTGGGTTTCCGCCAAAGGCGTGGAGTAAGAAGCTCAAGAACGGTGTAGTACTCTCCCTTAACTGGCTGCCGCTTGGTGGTTTTGTCAGACTCAAGGGTGAGAATGATGCGGCAAAAGGAAAAGGTACATATGGTGCAGCGACGTTCTGGCAAAAAACAAAGATACTATTTGCCGGCGTTATTATGAACTGGCTTGTCGCAGCAGTTTTGCTGACAATCCTAGCATGGGTCGGGCTGCCGAAGATTATTCCGAACCAATTTGTTGTGCCGGCGGATGCGCGGATTGAGACGAGTCAGGTGACACTTGGTGGCATTGTCGCTGGGAGTGCGGCCGAGAAGGCCGGTTTTCGGCGAGGGGACATCATGCGCTCTGTGGACGGGCAGAGTATCGAAGGGGTGACGGGATTTATTGCAGCGACCAAGCAGCGTTCCGGCGAGGTGGCCACCGTTGTGTACGAGCGTGATGGTGTCGAGATGACGAAGGTGGTGCACCTTGGTGATGATCCATTGAGAGGTGTATTTGGTGCGTCGGTCGGTCAGCGAGAGACGATTCATGCATCATGGTCTGCACCGATTGTTGGTATTGTGACGACAGGCCAGCTAACATGGGAAACACTATCTGGCCTTGGCGGTATGCTCGGTAAGCTCGGGAGCGGACTTGTCCAGCAGTTTAGCAGTAACGAGCAAACGCGAGAGACCGCGAAGAATAAGCTCGACGAGGTCTCTCATAGCGTTGCAGGCCCAGTTGGTATTCTTGGTGTTATCTTCCCATCAGCCCAGGATCAGGGGTTCAAGCAAGTCGTCTTACTAACAGCCATTATCTCTCTGACACTGGCGGTTATGAATGCTCTTCCTATACCAGCACTTGATGGTGGTCGCTGGTGGACGATGGCGGTGTTTCGTGCGCTAAAGAAGAAGCTCACAAAAGAACGTGAAGAAGTAATTCAGGGCATAGGTTTTCTTATTCTGCTTGGACTAATCGTACTCATTACAATATCGGATGTGGCAAAGCTATGGTGAAAAAAATGACGAAGACGCAGGCATCTCTTTCTGTTGTGTTGGGTGTTATTGTCTGGGCTGTGCTCGGCTATGTGCTGGCAGTTGCGCTTCAGGCGGTGGTTGGATTACTCTTAGGGAAGCTGTTTGCAGCGGGGATAGGTGAGACTGTCTATCTCATGTTTGGCTACCTTATCGCATATATCACGATTGTTCGTTTGGCGCCACTGCCGCAGAAAAAGAAGCGCCAGATGATGATGATTGGTTTGCTGTCGGGGTGGGCGCTGAGTAGTTTTTTCATTATCCAGTTATTTGTAGGGTTTATACTTTCTGCTATGGCGCAGATGGGAGTAGACTTTTCGGGTGTAGATAGCACACTATTTACCACAATTGTATCGGCAATTTGCTACGTTTTGACACTTGCGGTTGTCATTGGTGTTCCGTGGGTTGCATGGAAGCGACGAGCAACACAAAATGAGATTGGCTTACAGCGATTGCCAACCTGGGGTGAGCTTGGACTTGCGCCGCTCGGCTTTGTCGTCTATCTGATCACGAGTGCAGTAGTCGTATATCTTGTCACGAAATTTGTTCCCGCTTTTGATGTCAAGCAGGTTCAGGAGATTGGTTTTTCTCAGCTCGGCACACGGCTTGAGTATATCCTCGCGTTTTTTATACTGGTCATTGTCGCGCCGGTTGCCGAGGAGATACTGTTCCGTGGTTATCTCTATGGTAAGATGCAGAAGTATATTCCTTGGTGGGGTGCAGCTTTGGTGACGAGTGCTTTGTTTGGGCTGGCTCATGGACAGTGGAATGTCGCGATTGACACGTTTATCCTTGGCATGTTCCTTGCAACGCTCCGAACAATTACCGGTAGTTTATGGCCGTCCATTTTGCTTCATATGATCAAGAATGGTGTCGCCTACTACTTTCTATTCATCAATCCGACGTTCATTAATACCTTAGGAGGGTAATACAATGCGAGTATCACAATTGTTTACAAAGACAAGTAAAAGTGCACCGGCTGATGAAGTTGCCAAGAATGCGCAACTTCTCATTCGCGCAGGCTTCATCCACAAGGAGATGGCCGGTGTGTACGCTTATTTGCCGCTCGGCAAGCGTGTGCTTGATAAGATTACGCATATTATTCGTGAAGAGATGAACTCTATTGGCGGTAATGAGGTGAGTATGACAGCTTTGCAGCAGAAGGGTGTCTGGGAGGCGAGTGGTCGCTGGAGTGATGACGTGATGGACGTGTGGTTTAAGACGAAGCTTGCAAACGGCACAGAGCTTGGCCTGGCGCCGACGCACGAGGAGCCTTTGACGAAATTGATGAAGGGGTTTATCTCAAGTTACAAAGATCTTCCTGTCTATCCTTATCAGTTCCAGATTAAGTTTCGCAATGAACTGCGTTCAAAAAGTGGCTTGATGCGTGGTCGCGAGTTCTGGATGAAGGATCTCTATAGCTTTAGTCGAACACAGGAAGAGCATGATGACTTCTATGAGCGGGCGACAGAAGCATATCATAGGGTGTATGCGCGTCTGGGGCTTGGCGATATAACATATAAAACATTCGCCAGTGGTGGTAGTTTTGCGAAGTATAGTCATGAGTTCCAGACACTCAGTCCAGTTGGTGAGGATACGATCTATGTTCACAAAGAGAAGGGTATTGCAATCAATGAGGAGGTCTATACGGACGAGGTGCTGGCTGATCTTGGTGTGGCACGTGATGAGCTGACCGAGGAGAGGGCTGTTGAGGTTGGTAATATCTTTACGCTTGGTACAAAGTTTTCTGATGCGCTTGATCTTGTGTATGCCGATGTTGACGGTACGAGTAAGAAGGTTATCATGGGGAGCTACGGTATCGGTCCAAGTCGTCTGATGGGGTTGATTGCCGAGCACTTCGCTGATGATAAGGGGCTGATTTGGCCGAAGGATATTGCGCCGGCCACGGTTTACCTTGTGTCGATTGGTGATCGGGGCGTGGCTGAGGCGGATAGTATATATGATGAGCTTGTTGCACGGGGTGTTGAGGTGTTATATGATGATCGGAGCGAACGACCAGGTGTAAAATTTGCTGATGCTGAACTGATGGGTATCCCATACCGTGTGACAGTGAGCGATAGGCTTGTGGAGCAGGGTGGTATTGAGTTGACAACGAGATCTGACGGAGAGACACGTATATTGACACGCGCTGAGCTGCTTGATACACTGTAGATGCGTTATAGAATCTTGGGGTAGGACGCTACATGTAGTGTAGCGATGATGGGTAAGACACTATATATTGATAGAACATAAGGAGAATTGTTATGAAAAAACAATTTCAGATTACCGAAGATGGTAAAAAAGAATTAGAATTAGAACTAGAACAGCTCAAGAGTCGTCGCGGCGACATTGCCGATAAGATTGCTGAGGCGCGTGACTACGGTGACCTGAGCGAGAATGCTGAATATGATGCAGCTCGTGAAGAGCAGGGGCTTGTCGAGAGTCGTATCGCGGAGATCGAGGATATTCTGATGAACGCTGAGCTTATCAAGGGTGGCAGCAAGAGTAAGGTCGGCCTTGGGAGTACGGTTGAACTCAAGACAGGCAAGAAGGTGGTTGTTTACACTGTGGTTGGTCCAGTCGAGGCGAACCCGCTCGAAGGTAGGATTAGTAACGAGTCGCCAATCGGCGAGGCACTTTTCGGTAAGAAGGTTGGAGAGCATGCAGCCATTACGACACCAAAGGGTGAAGTGACCTACGAAATCGTCAAGATTAGCTAGGTCTAAGCGGCTTGTTCTCGCGCTATTTACCTTGTGGCATCTAATGATTAGGTAATATGCTATACTGTAACAGATATGGCAACACTACAAGATTATCGAAACGAACGACTACGAAAATTACAAGAGCTACGTGAGCTTGGATTCAACCCATACCCTGCAACAAGTCACCGTACGCATATGGCGGGTGATATTGCTGCGCGGTATGATGAGCTCGAGGGAGAAACTATTACAGTTGCGGGGCGCATCACGGGTATTCGTAAGTTTGGTAAGCTCGCCTTTGTCGTTGTGAAGGATGTCAGCGGCTCAGTGCAGTTATTCTTGCGCGACGGGGCAGTTGCCGAGACGGATGCGGCGGCTGGTGTCGTCGGGCTGAGACACCTTCCATTGCTTGATACGGGTGATTTTATTGAGGCAACTGGCGAAGTCATTACGACGAAGACAGGCGAAAAGTCGGTTGGGACAACAAGCTTGCGACTCCTAACAAAATCGCTTCGCCCGACACCGACTGAGCTGACAAACAAGGAAGAGCGCTTCCGTCGTCGTTATGTCGACATGAACGTCAATCAAGATGTTCGTGAGCGCTTTCTCCGCCGCAGCACGTTCTGGCAGGCAACACGCGACTTTCTGAACAAAGAAGGTTTCGCTGAGGTCAATATCCCTGTTCTAGAGCACACAACAGGTGGTGCGGATGCTACGCCATTCGTCACACACATGGATGCGCTAGATGACGAGCTGTTCTATTTGCGTATTAGCCATGAACTACCACTCAAGCGTTTGCTGGGTGCTGGTTTTGAGAAGGTGTATGATATCGGTCCGAGGTTTCGCAATGAGAATTATTCTGATGAACATCTCCCGGAACATGTTGCTATGGAGTGGTATTGGGCATATGCTGACTGGGAGCAGGGTATTGTGTTTCAAGAAAATCTATTCAAGTATGTCCTTCAAAAGACGTTCGGGACGCTCAAGTTCACCCTTGGTCGTTTTGAGGTCGACCTGAGCGGTCAATGGGAGCGATGGGACTATGCTGAAACAATCGAGAAGCGCTATGGTATCAATCCGTTCGACTGTACGCTTGATGAGGTAAAGGCAGCTCTCAGAGAGCATGGACTAGAAGTCGAGCAGTCTGAGAATAAGTCACGTGGCATTGACAAGCTCTGGAAGAATATCCGCAAGGATGTTGCTGGGCCAATCTGGCTTATCAATACACCGACATTCATTTCACCACTATCAAAAGTGAATCCTGAACGCCCCGAGACAACACAGCGGGCTCAGGTTGTGATTGCAGGGTCGGAGCTTTGTAATCTCTTTAGTGAGCTCAATGATCCAATTGATCAGCTAGATCGTTTCGTGGAGCAGCAGGCGCTACGTGAAGCGGGTGATGATGAGGCGATGATGCTTGATATTGATTATGTTGAGATGCTCGAGTACGGCATGCCGCCTGCGTGCGGGCTCGGCTATAGTGAGCGTGTTTTTTGGATATTTGAGGGTGTGACAGCTCGTGAAGGCGTGCCATTCCCACAGCTACGCCATGAGTACGATCAGACGACACGTGATATCTATGGTGATATTCTGGCGAATGAACCAAAAGAGGACAAGAAGGCCTAACGATGTCGCGGCCAAAAAAAGGGCGGATTGGTATTCATGTTGCAGTTGCAATCATCCTTGTAATCGCACTAACTGGAGCAACACTTGCTGTTATACACGCTAGCTCGACAGGACTTGTGCTGTTCGAATTGATCGCATTCAGTGTTGGCATTGCGGCACTTCTCTTGGCTGTACTCGGCAGTGTCAGTGCGAGCTATCAGATGCGTATGGTGCAGCGTATTTCGCGTGAGGTGCACGCGGCAATTAATGAGCTCAAGGATATTGATAAGACAAATGAGGCGATTCATCGCCGTATCAATCAGGATTACGAACTTGCGAAGGATATTGCAGAAGCACTGCATGAGGCAGGGGTGATTGACGATGAGACGGGGCGGCGTGTTGTCACTCGCAATATTGAACACAAAATCCGGTCACGTACAGGGTCAACACACACAAAATAGCCGTCGGGTTTACATTTTCATTTCCTTGAATGCCGTCTTGAGAAGGTCGAGCATCGTTTGATAGTTTGCTTGCAGGTCTTTTGTGTAGAGGTAGATGACGTTGTCGGCGACCTCAATATTTACTTCAAAGGGGACGGCGGCGAGAGCTTCCATATAGCTCGGCGTGAGAAGTTCGAGGCTGGTCGCGAGCTCAAGATTGGTCGCAAAGACCTCGTAGGTGTTATTAAACTCTCGCCATTCAGTCTGGAGTTGCTGCATGCCTTGCGGGACCTTTTTGATAAGGCTTCTTTGTTTGCGGCGCACGAGGATGCTGCCGTATGATCGAGGGATGTTCACCTGGGCTATGGTGTATTCGGGTGAGTCGCCAGGAGTGGCGATGTACGAGTAGATCTGGACGATGAGGTCGTGGTAAATGCCGATCGTGTGGTTGTTGATATCCGAGGTATTATACTTCGCACCACTGAATAGTTGGCCGCGATCAGGTAGAAGTAGGTGGCCCCAGTCGAGCGAATAAAACATGCTATTTTTAACAGCAAATGCAGCAACCTGTCCGTTTTTCATATTTAAATTAGCGGTCGGCTGGTCAATACCGTCGAGAAGCCAGGTGTCGCCTGATCGAATAAATCGATAGGTTTCAGTCCCTGTGAGCTGTTTGCGATGAAGCTCCTGACCACTTCGTGTATCAAGGATGATGTCGGTGGCAGTGAACGTGATACTTGCATGAAATAAGTCATTCGCATTATCGGTATCATCATAGACTTTTTCGATTGCTACATGGCTAACGGTAACATTCTGTATGCTATTCTGGCGACCAGCAAGCTGTAGGGCGGCTAAGACAAGCCTCATATGCTCATAGTAGCGAGGACTCAGGTAGGCCTTCATTGGATCGGTGGCAAATTGCGACCAGTCAGCTTGGAATTGCATGAAGACCATCCAGGCTCTCTTTGAGACTTCGTCAGCTTGCCAGACGGGGTCGTTCGCAGCAGCTGTGTTGAGCGCCGCCTGGGCGGCTACTTGTCGTGCAATACGGTCTTCGCGTTGCTTCTTCATTCCGCGTTTTGCCGTAAAATAGAAAACCCCCAAAAAGATAAGTGCCAAGACAATACCAAAAGGGTTTACTTCTCCTGATCCGCTGCTATCAAAAGAGCTATCTGACGATGAGGAGCTTGATGAGCTGCTTGACGAGCTAGATCCGCCGCCTCCTGCCATTGCGAGGTAGGTCTGTGCAAGCTGGTTGATAAGTATTGCAATAGTGTGCAGTTCATTCATGTTTGTGTGTGCTCTTTCCTTGGCGTGATTATAGCATGGTGTTGCTTGGGGCGCCATGGAGCTTTCGCTATAGCGTTGCTTATGGTTTGATGACTCTTTGCTACGGTATATACTGACCTGTATGACGAACGCTGAATTTGGCATACCGAATATCGAAGAGCGCGCCAGGACTGAGCGTCATATGGTGCAGGATTTACTATTTGAGCATGCAAGCGAGTCGGGCGTGGTGTTTATTGACGACACACTAGAGAGTAGTACGGCTGCAATCCAGTACGCTGAATATCTGACGCACATACTTGGTAGGCAGACGTCGGACGAAGAATTTGGCGTGGTGTATCGGTCGATTCATTTCATGTCTCTCGTGACAGGACTTCACGGGTGTAATAGAGGGATATCACTCGAATCGCTAGAGGGGTACGTAGGTGGTGATTTTGATGATATACGTGAACATATTCGTAGCATCTCTGATGTATACATCGAACACTACCCGATGATTATGGGATACGCCGATGCGTTTATGCCTGAGATTGACCCTTCGGGTAAATACGGCCATCTTGCGGAAACGGTAGCTGGACTGGTCGGCTCGCAGATCGAAGACGGTTTGCGGGTGCAGGCAGCTCGAGATGCCGTCGGTGCATGGGACGGCACCGTGCCAGACGATCTATAAGTAGAACGGTCGGATCGTTTCTGCGATAGAGGCTACACATGTCTATGCGATATACTATGTATATGAAGAAAATACTTATTACTCGACAGTTAGCGAGCGCATATACATCAATTCTCACGGCCAAATACGACGTCGATATATTTGATAGTGCTGACATGGCGATGCCACGCGATGAACTCCTCATGCGCGCAAAGGGTGTGCACGGTATCGTCTGTACGCTTACTGATACAGTCAATCAAGAGCTTCTCGATGCCGCCGGTGGCCAGCTGGAAGTTATCAGTACGATGTCAGTTGGCTTTGATCATGTCGACACGGACAGTCTGAAGGAGCGAGGGGTTCGTCTTGGTTACACGCCCGATGTTCTGACTGATTCGGTTGCCGACATAACCGTTGCGTTGATGCTCGTAGCTGCGCGGCGTATTCCAGAGGCTATTTCAGCAGCAAAGGATGGTGAATGGGGTACATGGTCACCATACTGGCTGACAGGTCATGACCTGAGTCGTTCAACCGTCGGTATTGTTGGACTTGGTGCGATCGGTGTTGAGGTAGCAAAACGCTTATCGGGCTTTGGCTGTACGCTTGTTTATTCTAGTAGGACGCGCAAAGAGCAGCTCGAAAAAGAGTTGGACCTCAGGTACGTATCGCAGGATGAGCTGCTCGAGCAGAGTGACGTTGTGAGTGTGCACAGTGCGCTCAATGCAGAGACAGCTGGACTTTGCGATGCAAACTTTTTTGCAAAGATGAAGCCAACGGCAGTTTTTGTCAATACGAGCCGCGGAGGACTGGTTGATCAAGACGCATTATACGATGCATTGAGTAACGGTAAGATTTACGCGGCAGGGCTCGATGTGACGACACCAGAGCCGTTACCAACCGACCATCCACTATTTAGCCTGAAGAATTGTGTCATCTTGCCGCATATTAGTAGCGCCAGTATTCGAACCCGCGCAGACATGACGCGTATCGCCGTCACAAACTTGGATCGTGCCTTAGAAGGGGAGTCGATGGAATACGAGGTTACTTTGTAGGTGAATATCTCAGGCGCTCTACGGGGTCGTACGTTTCAGTTTGCACTGTGTCTTGTGGCGCTGGGTATTGTATTGTCGGCGGCCCTATCGCTGTTAGACTTCGAGATGACGGGCTATGATAATGAGGTTTCTATCATGATATTTACCGTTATTTACACAATGATGGCGGCTGGTGCACTTATGTTGCGACACGGGTTTTATGAATATGCCGTGAAACGTTCTGATGCTGAGCATAAGCTCACGCCATTCCATCAGTGGTCGTTTATCTGGTTCTTGCCGCTGATGGCGACTGTTGTGCTACTGCCGTGGATATTTGCAGGGGTGTTTAACTCGGATGATGGCGTAGGTGTGGCGGGTATATTCCTGCTGTTAAGCGCGATCTTCTACATAATGTTTTTCTTGGGATTCCTCGTACTACCTTTTATTATCCTGCCGCTTGAACTAATCGGACGGGGGATGATTAAGGTGTTGAGGACCGGAGGAAAGCAAGGGGTTCCGATGTTGAGTGTGGGTGGCTACATTGCCTTGGTGACGGCCTTTATCTTTGTTGGTGGATTTTCTATCGAAACGGACATGCCCGGTAGGTTTAGTTGGCCATTGATTATCTATGCACTTTTTGGACTGCCGTCAGACGGGTATCAGATTGTTGATAGCTCACTCATTTGGGCGGCACGCATTTTAGGAATTATCATACTCGCTATACCACTTGGAGCATGGAGGATTTCGAAGATGACAACGCCAATATCAGAGTAGTTTTATTAGGGGTGCTTTGCATTTTTGGTAGGCTCCGTCATAATGGATAGCATGAAGGTAGATATTTGGTCTGATATTGCGTGCCCGTTTTGCTACTTGGGAAAAGTGCAGTTTGAGCGGGCGCTTGAGTCATTTTCACACAAAGATAAGGTCGACGTACTGTATCACAGTTTTGAGCTTGATCCGACTGCACCGCGTGAATATGATGGCGATATGTACGATATGCTCGAGAAGAAGAAGGGCATGCCACGTGCGCAAGTGGAGCAAATGGTCGATTCGATTGCTGAGAGGGCGGCAAGCGAAGGGCTGACATATAATATGAAAGCGGCAGTTATTGCGAATACGCACGATGCTCATCGTTTGACGCATTTTGCGGCTGCGCAATATAAGCAGGCTGAGATGATCGACGCGCTATACGCGGCGTATTTCACCGACGGCAAGCACGTAGGTAATCATGAGACGCTTGGAACGCTGGCTGAGCGGGTTGGGCTGGATAAACATGAGGTGTTGGCAATGCTCGAGAGTGATGACTTCAATGATGCCGTGCAGCGCGACGTTGATCAGGCAGCGGCACTTGGTATATCTGGTGTACCGTTTTTTGTTATCGATCAGAAGTACGGTGTTTCTGGTGCGCAGGGCAAAGACGTCTTTATGGAGGTGCTACAAAAAGCATGGCACGAAGCGCACCCGATACAGATGGTAGGTGGCGATGAAGCTGCTATGTGTGTCGATAATTCTTGCTAGTTCGGCGTGTAGTACAATAGAGGCAAGTAATAAGGGGAGAGTGATGGTAGAGGTGATTTCAAAGATAAAGCGACAGCGGCGAATTGTACTTGTATGGCTCATTGTTGTGTTCTTGCTCGTCACGGTACTGACGAGTGTTCGTATTATCGGAACCGGCCAGGTGGGTGTCGTAACGATGTATGGTAAGGTGACAGGTCGTGAGCTCGACGAAGGGCTATCGTTTGTGCTTCCGTGGGGCATCAATAAAGCAGTCGTTTATGATATCAAAGTGCAAAAAGAATCTGTTCGGAGCACGGCGGCTAGTAAGGATCTGCAGGATGTTACGAGCGAAATTGTACTCAACTACAATCTCGAGCGAGGCAGTGTCGGTGAGATTCACCAAAAAATCGGTATTAATTATGTCGACAAGGTGGTAACGCCAGCTATTAACGAGATATTCAAGGCAGCGAGTGCCGAGTATACCGCCTCGCAGCTCATCACCGAGCGCAGCAATCTAAAGACTCGTGCACAGCAAGCATTGACTGAGCGATTGGCGCCGCATGGGATCAAGGTGACGGAGCTGAGTATTGTTGATTTTCAGTTTAGTGATAATTTTAGCAAAGCGATCGAAGAAAAGCAGGTCGCACAGCAGAATGCCGAGCGAGCAAAGTTTAATCTTGAGGCGGCTCGAACCGATGCCGAAGCGCAGCGTGCTCAGAGCGAAACATTGACCAAGGAGTACCTACAGAAGCAGGCGATAGAGAAGTGGGACGGTAAGTTACCGACCTATCTCGGCAGTGGGACGGTCTTTAATATTCCACTCAAGTAGTCATAGCGGAGCAGTGGTATACTAGAGTAAATGACACAACATACACAGGCATTTAATCCGCTACCGACTCTAGAATTCAAAGACAGAATATGTGAGGCAGTCGATAACAACCAGGTAGTCGTCCTGACAGCAGAGACTGGTGCGGGCAAGAGTACGCAAGTGCCGCAATATCTAGCGGAACATGGCTATTCAAGGGTTATCGTGACGCAGCCTCGTATCCTTGCGGCGCGCAATCTAGCGCGCCGTGTACGCGAGGAGTGGGCGGGTCGTAATCTCGAGGATAGTAGTGAGACTATCGGGTACCGTACTGCGCACGAACGTGATGATAGTGGTCGAACAAAAATTTTATACTGCACCGATGGATTGCAGCTAGTGCGAGAGCTCACTGGTACCGGCACGAGCAGTAAACAGGTGCTCGTGCTCGATGAGGTGCATGAGTGGAATGAGAATATGGAAGTATTGGTGGCGTGGGCGAAGAAACGTTGCCAGGAAGAGCCAAGTTTTAAAGTTGTCATTATGAGTGCCACGATCGAAGTAGACGCACTCGCAGCGTACTATGAGACTGACGCAGTTATCAGTGTTCCTGGGCGATATTTTGAGGTGAAAAAACGAACTGGAAGGGACGTGATTGCGGAGCTCTTTGATCAAATCGAGAGCGGGGCGGCTCATAATATCTTAACATTTCTACCCGGTAAGGCCGAGATACAGGATGTCTCAGATGCGATTGCCAAGCGAGCAGATGAGATGGGTGTTCCGATTATTCCACTGCACAGTCAGCTCGAGGCGGAGATGCAACAGAAAGCTTTTGCGAGCTATCCGAACGGTAAGATTATCTTGGCAACAAATATCGCTCAGACGAGCGTGACAATTGACGATATTGATCTCGTTATAGATAGCGGACTAGAGCGTCGCAGTGAGGTGCGAGATGGTGTAGAGGGGCTCTTTATTGCGCAAATATCGCAAGCGGACAGTCTCCAGCGAGCTGGACGAGCTGGCCGTACGAAGCCAGGTGAATATATCTTGGCTCCGTACGATATGATGCCGTGCCTACCATTTGATGAGCGTGATGAGTATCCGACACCAGAAATTCTTCGCAAGCATATCGATCGTCTGACATTACGTCTTGCGAATGTTGGGATTGACATCGAAACACTTGATTTTTACCATGACCCAAGCAAGCGAGCAATCCAGCGTGCCAAGCGAACGCTGCGAGCGCTTGGTGCGATGACGGCTCGAGGTGAGGTGACGAATATCGGACGTGCTATGGAGCGCTTTCCGGTAGAGTCAAGCTACGCGCGTATGCTTATCGAGAGCGAACAATACTCCAAGGATGTACAGGCAAAGCTTGCGGCAATAATTGCCATCCAGGAGGTTGGAGGTATTGTTAAGGGCGGCACAAAATATACTGGCTGGCGTACACTTACGAAGCAGACGCGGTCGGATCTCTTAGCTCAATATGATGTTTATCTTGGTCGCAAGACGATTGTCGCGGATGAGCTTGAGGACGCCGGGATTATTAGCAAGAATATTACCAAGGCGGAAGAGGTGATCGAGCGACTACACCGCGACCTCGGGCTACAGGGGGTTGAGCTGACGCCGGTTACAGAGGCTGATGAGGAGCCGCTCCTTCGTAGCATTGTTGCTGGTCAGATTGATCAGATATGGTCGCTGAATGATCATGGCAGCGTCGAACATATTATGACAGGTCAAGAGCGGGAGCTTTCGGGTAGTAGTGTGGTTCGGAATCCGCGCCTGATTGTCGGTGTACCATTCGATCTACAGGTACCATCCCATAAGGGACTGCAGACGCTCCATCTGGTTGTGGGCGCAACCACGGTCAGTACCGACTGGCTACTTGAATTGGCGCCAGATTTGTTCGCGGGTCAAAACGGCGTTATTGTGTATGATCCACGTCTCAAATGTCTTGTTGAGCGTCAACAGATCCGCTTCGGTAAACGTGTGCTTGCGGGGCAGTCACGACCACTACTTGAGGATACAAAGCAATATCGAGCGCTGTTTCTTCGTGAGTATGCGAGATGGGCGCATAGTCAGCTTGAACGCCAGCACCGTAATCTCTCCCGCTTCCATCATAAGGTTCCTTATGTCTCGTTGCGCGAAGTTGAGCAGGCGGTGAAACAGAGCCTTAACGGTATTATTTCACTTGATCAGCTTGAGCCTGCTAATAAGGTGAAGGCGATTGCACTATCGAAACTCGAGACATACCTAGGTGATACCTTCATGGATCGCCTTGGCAAGCCACATCGTGATTATGATAGAAAAGAGAAGCGTCGACGGGGCTGGCGGCCAAAGCACAAACGGAGAAGTCGACGGGACGACTGGTAGGCAGGCGCAAGCTGATTGATTTTTATCAATAATAATGCTATAATATAATTATGAAGCGTCCACCCTACGATATTGCGGTCGATGGCCAGCCAATCCAGCAGATTGAAACGGTAAGCGTGCTGTCAAATAAATATATTCGTGAGCGGACAGGTGATTTTTCTGACTCACGCCTGAGCGCAAAGCTTGCCAGTCTTGCGACGGGAGAGTTGAGCGTTGCACCTCATGAGGTTTCGAGGATGACGGTTGAAGCAGGTTCAACAGGCAAACTACTGGAAGTTCCAGATCTGGGTCGGGGTAGACAGGAGAGCCGTAGAGCTGCTCAATTTGGACAATTACTCCTTGAGCGTCCGCAGCGTGATATTGCCGCAGAGCTCGTCGCTGTCAAGTACACGACACCCCGCCTTGCGGCTCGCGAGTTTGCGGCAACAAATACGGTACGGTCGCGGCTTGGCTATGATGCGGCATATGAGCAGATAGGTTTTGTTTCAAATGGGCATCATATTGGTGGCATCTCGCGCTATCGCCATGAGGTAACAACACTAGATCGGGTACTATGGAATGACGCAGCGACGCGTGAACAACGACTGGCAGCCATGGCGTTTGCGGGTGTATGGCTCGGGACGCTCCATGAACACGGTATCGCACATGGCGATGCTCAAATGAAGAATATTGCCCACGACAGTGCAGATCATCCTATCGCGGTCGATCTAGAGTCGGCACATGACCTCGATGACCCGCGTGTCATTCCTGAACGTCTCATAGCTAATGATATAGCGGATACTTTGCTTCTTCAGCCGTATCGTCTGAGACGAGAGGAATTCTCGGCATTTCGTGATAGCTATCTTGATACACACAGGGCTACGATTGTAGCTGATGCTCGTATACAGGCTATCTATGATCAACCGATTCATCCGGTGGTTCGCTACGCATCAGAGTAGTGCTTGTCGGGGGATCATGCTATACTATAAACACAGAGTGTAACGGGGTAAGGAGGGCGATATGAGTGATTTTCGTTCAGTATATCAACCTAATCGATGGATGGCATATGCTCCTGTGAAGACGAGGCCAACCCCCTACGAGATTCTTATGCGACAGAGTCGGCTGCTCGGAAAGACGGCTGCTCGCGCCTTCGACATTGCACGTACGCGATTGGTCATGCCATCGGTACCATCTGCGGTTCGCATGACACCGCATGCGGAGCGGCGATTCTACGAGAAGCATCCAGATAGCATGCACCGTGTTGTCGCCCAGTCGCAAGAGATACTGGCGGGAGCAAAGACGGTTATTTTACCGTATAATCTCTTCCCTGACACAGTCACAGTTGATCGCATGAAGGTGACGATTGACATCTGGAGGTCGCTTTGGTCGCATGAGGTCGTCACGCTTCGTATCGAGGATATTCTTAATGTTTCGGCGCATATCGGACTATTATTTGGCTCATTGACGATTTCGACACGTATCATGAATTCAACCGATCATTTTGAGATTAATGGATTCTGGAATAAAGACGCTAAACGACTCAAGCATATCATCCAGGGCTATATGATTGCGCTGCATCAAGGAGTAGATGTCTCTGAGCTCTCGACCGACCGACTCGCTCGCAAGCTCAGCGAGCTTGGTGACGATCCAAAAGTGGTTAAGTAGGTCGTCTATAGTTCCTTTTGATCAGGGGTGCTATTATTGACTTTTTATTACGATTATGTTAATATGAAATCATAGTTCTGATAAAACAAAAAACATGACAATACGACAATCAACTAACTTGCACACCACTGAGCACTCTCCCGAGGGGCGTGTAGATGGCGAGCTGTCACCAGAAGCGATAGCGGCGCAAGGAGAATTGCACCGTGCGTGGAATGATACACTCTACGGACCTGCTGAAAACTCTCAGGTAAATGACGGCGCTATTGCCGTTGAGGATTTGGGGCAGCGAATTGATCAACAACAGGTGTCGTATGGTGTTGATGGCGGGAGGCATCTCGATGCTTCTGAGAGGCAGGTTGAATTTAATGAGAATGGACTAACTATCGACGCAAGGATAGTGCAGGGTGAGGCGAATAGTGAGCTTGCCGAGGTGGGCATGGCAAATCGAGCCGAGAATACTGTCACACAACGTGGGGCTGCAAATGAAACGGTTGCAGAGGTGCTTATTGAGGGTCAAGACGATTCAGGGCGACTTAGCCGTGAAGCTCGGCGTGATGCGCGCAACGCAGCAATCGCAACTGAGCTGGATAGGTCGATTCGCCGAGGCGAGACAGAGGCGCTTCAGTATCTACCTCCTTCGGTGGCAGCAAAAGTAGCGACGTGGCTCGGTAATATCGGCGAACGATATGGCGGTGCAGAGTTTGCGCCAAATGCAGAAGTAGCGGCAGTGGGTGAGTATGTCTCATTTGCCGAGAAAGTGTCGGATGTGACAGATGGTGAGACGGTGGTCTATACGGATTCGTCAACTGGTGATGTCAGGGTGGATGCCATGAATGACGTCGTGATGCGGGTGCTTGATGGTGACCCTGAGGTAGCAGGATTCCTCAGCCCTGATCAGCATAGGGAGATTCGCGATATGCAAGATAACCTTCAATCTCAGGGCGAGCGGTTCTTTTCGGAGAGATTAGCTACCAAAGATCAAGACGCGTTGATCGATGAGTTGCACAAGGCGCTCTTGGTAGCAAGCGCCGAACGACTTGCTGCTGCAACGGTGTAGTGACGCTGTGGACGGGTGTTTATTATGATGTGTTGACTTTTTATAGTACCTTGTATAGCATAGTACTATGATACAAGATATAAGTAGTCGAGAGTATGCCGAGCAGTTGTCGATACAGCTGCGAAAAGGATTCTTGGCATACTGTGCGCTAAAGGTATGCTCGCATACGCCGCAGTATACGAGCGATATTATTGCACGTTTGCGCGATGCTGAGTTGGTGGTTGTGGAGGGGACGATTTATCCGCTATTGAGTCGTCTTCAGAAGGATGGACTACTTCGTCACGAGTGGCAGGAGAGTGAACAGGGACCACCACGAAAATACTACAAAACAACACCATATGGCGAAGAAGTTGTTGCGCATACGACCGCAAGAATTACCGAGTTGCATACGGCACTAGAGAAACTATAAAAGGAGAGAGTCATGAAAGAAATCACGAGAGTTCATATCGCAAAGACAGCATACGATATCGAAGTTGCCGCAAAGAAAGATCTTGAACGGTATATTACTGCGCTCGAGCGCTACGCCGAAGATGCAGAGACGCTGAGTGATATTGAGATTCGTATTACTGAGTTATTGGCAGAGTATGATATTCCAGCAGGTGGTGTTATTACGCGCACTGATGTCGAGCGGGTACGGCAGCAGCTTGGTGAGCCGAGTGACTTCGCACCTGAAGGCGTGGGTGATATTGCAATTGGCGACGAGTTTCATAGTTCACCACGAAAACTGTATCGTGATCGTGACTCGGCGATTCTCGGAGGTGTACTATCAGGCATTGCACGGTTCTTCGGCATCGATCCGCTGTGGGTGCGGCTTATTTTTATCGTGCTGTTCATCGCATCGTTCGGGACAGCGTTTATTATCTATCTTATCCTGTGGCTCATTGTACCAGCAGCAAAAACGGCCGCTGAGAAGCTACAGATGCGCGGCAGGCCAGTAACCCTTGAGTCGATTAAGGCACTCGGTGAACAGGAAAATATGGAAGAAGGTTCAAGTGCCGAGGTGACGCGTCGAGTGCTGCGTATTACGATAGGTATTGGGGTGCTTGCTGGTGCAATCGGCGTAGTAGTGGCGACACTTTTTATCGGTTTTGGACTGACATTTGGCACAACAGACAATTCACCAATCGCGAGCCTTCGACCACAAGAAGCGTGGTGGCTTGGTCTAGCACTTGGTTTGTTTGTACTGGCAGGGCTGCTGCTTGCGACACTTGGATTTGTTTTGGCGAGCGCGCTACTTCGTCGGCAGTGGACGAAGAGTATTGGCACCGCAGTCGTCATCATTATCGCGACAGGGCTTCTCTCATTCTTTAGTGGTGTGGGGACGATGTGGTACGGCACATGGCAGGAGGGTGTCAACCTATATAACTCACGTAAGGTTACGACAGCGAGCCTACCTGAACTTGCGAAGACTACGTCTCTTGTTGCCAAGGTAGGCGACTGGGGGTCTGATGAGTTACGCATTGAGTATGTTGTCTCGAGCAGTGTACGCTATGAGTTCGAGACAATGACTAGCGCGAAGCCACGATTTACATATGATGGAGATACGGCAACAGTATCACTAGAGTCGACCGCCGGGAGTTATCGTACGTCATTTGCTCCTAGTCTCCCGACGGTACTGAGAATCTACGGACCAGCACTTGAGACACTTGAGGGGCGGGCGAATGTGAACTTGTTTTACTATAATGAAGCTCCACAGGATGCGCTGACAGTGACACTACAGGGTGCCGGTTTTGAGCTGAGCGGTACGTATGATGCCGTAACGATAATGCAGCGAGGAGGTGGTATGGCAGATCTCGAAGGTGCAACAGTAAGGACTCTGGCGGTGAACAACCAAGGCGGCGTGATTGAGGCGGGTGTTGTGAGGACGTTGAGCGTCACGCAGCCGGATGCATGTCCTGCAAGCTTAGACGATGAAAGGAGTAACGTTGTGCGTGTGCAGTCGGTGTCGAGTGGTGTAATGATTCGCAACGACAAAGAGCAGCCAGTCGGGACTATTCGGCAAGATTGTGGCATCGTATTTATCGGTAGCGACGAAGAATTTCACGAAACGTACGAGGATTAGTATATGCGAACACAGGATATCATTAGGCGAGCCGGACAGAATTTACGTCAAGCAAAAGCAAGGACAATCTTAACGAGCTTAGCAATTGCGGTCGGGGCGTTTACGATCGCACTAGCGATGGCGGCTGGTAACGGCGGACGAAGCTACCTTGACAAACAAGTGAGCGCAGCAGGGGATATGCAGACAGTGCAGGTGAGTGCGACGCAAAACTTCGACACAAGCACTGATGATAAGCCGCAAAAAGTTGGTGAGGAACCAGTAGCGAGTGCAAACGAATTTAAGGAATTAACACCGAGTGATCGCAAAACGATAGCAGCACTCGATGACGTCGAAAAGGTACTGCCGATATTTGGTGTCAATCTATACTCAGTAGCAGCAAATGGTAGTGACGAATACGAAGGCTACATGAAAGTGCAGTATGACGGCACGGCGATTGATCTGACTGCCGGGAAGTTGGGTGAGGACAATGAGATTCTTCCGGGACAAGTGGTGTTGCCATATAAATATATTGAGTCATTTGGATTCAAAAATGCTGACGAAGCATTGGGTCAGAAAGTGACAGCGAAATTTGAGAAGTCAGCGGGTGGCACATTTGCTCGTGAATTTACCATCGTAGCAGTAGATAAGCAGCCAACCAGTCCGCTGGCATTTTATCAGGATGAGTTTCGCATTGCAAATAAAGATGGTGAGGCGATCGCCCAAATGGAGCGGCCAGCTGATGCGCCAGAGAGCTACTTTTCCTTGATGGTGACGGCGCGAGAGGGCGCAAGTGTGACTGAGGTTAAGCAAGCGATTCTTGCTGCGGGTGAGTATGAGGCGATGACCTTTGCCGAAATGCGCACTAACATTATGCAGATGGTAAACATTGTACAGTATGGCTTGATGGGCTTTGGCGCACTGGCTATCCTCGCATCAATCTTTGGTATTATCAATACGCAGTACATATCGGTGCTGGAGCGCACCCAGCATATTGGTCTCATGAAGGCACTTGGTGCGAAGCGTAAAGATATCGGTAGGCTCTTTCGCTATGAAGCGGCGTGGATTGGTTTATTGGGCGGGGTGATCGGGGTAGCGCTCGCATATCTTGTGACGTTGGCTAATCCACTGATTGCTGATGTTCTCGGGTTAGAAAAGGGCATAGCATTATTGCAGGTGGACTGGGTATTAAGCGCCATACTTGTCATGGGGTTGATGGTGGTAGCGATTAGTTCGGGCTGGTTTCCGTCGCGGAAAGCAGCAAAGCTCGATCCAATTGAAGCACTCAGGACTGAGTAGAGGGCTCCACCTCTCTACTCGTTCGCATGTGGTAGAAATGATATAATGGAGGAAGATTATGATTGAAGTTAAAAACATTACGAAAACCTACGGTAAGAAGCAGAATATATTTACTGCACTTGATAATGTGTCGTTATCAATTCCAGAGGGTGCGAGTGTTGCAATTCTGGGCAAGTCAGGGAGTGGTAAATCAACACTCATGCACGCTATGAGCGGACTTGATCGGCCTGAGGTCGGTGAGGTTATTGTCGACGGTGAAAATATTCTTGCGCTCAAGCAAAAAGCAGTTGATCGTTTTCGTGCCAAAAAGATTGGTTTTATCTTCCAAAGTTTTTTTGTGCAGGGTAACGAAAGTGTTTACGACAATGTCAGTCTACCGCTCGAGATCGCTAGTGTGTCTCAGGGTAGGAGGAAGGCTCGAGTAAGTGCAGCACTCAAGGCTGTCGAACTAAGCGATAAGGTAAAGAATAAAGCAAAGGATCTCTCTGGTGGACAAAAGCAGCGCCTTGCAATTGCGCGTGCAATTGCAAATGAGCCAGCAATTATTTTTGCTGACGAGCCAACTGGAAATCTCGATAGTGTTACGGGCGGTAAGGTCGAGGACTTGCTGTTTGATTACAATAAAAAGAAAGGCGTCACGCTTATTATTGTGACACATGATCCAGACCTGGCAGCTCGTTGTAGTATGATCGTTAATATTAAAGACGGAAAGATTGAATCAGTACAGGAGAAGCGAGTGGTAAAGTCAGGAGCAAAAC
This sequence comes from uncultured Candidatus Saccharibacteria bacterium, assembly GCA_964475295.1. Classification (GTDB taxonomy): domain Bacteria; phylum Patescibacteriota; class Saccharimonadia; order Saccharimonadales; family Saccharimonadaceae; genus CALMAK01. The sequence continues at coordinate 101,321 of CAYYWC010000002.1, read as the reverse complement.
CTAAGGTGAAGCGAAAGGTTATATCGTGAGACTGATTGATACGATTCGGCGCGCAGGTCGTAGCTTGCGTCAGGCGAAAGCACGAACATTACTTACGAGTCTTGCGATCGGTGTCGGTGCTTTCACTATTACCTTGGCGCTTGCGGCAGGTGAGGGTGGTCGACAGTACGCGAGTGATATTATCAGCAGCAATACGGATGTCCGTGAGCTGTATGTGCAGCCAAAAGTTGGCGAGGGTGGCATGGATCCAACGCGACCTCAGGAATATACTGAGGGTCCAGCAATGAGTTTCGGCGGCGGGTTTTCGCAAAAAATGCTTTCTGCTCAGGACATTGAAACGCTCATCAAGCTTGATAATGTGAGCCAGGTGACACCTATCTATAACGCACAGGCGCTCTATATTACTCGTGCAGATCAGAAGAAATATCAGGCAGGTCTTGAGCCGCATAATAGTGCCATCAAGGATGAAGTTATCGCTGGTAGGACAGGCGATATTAAGGATGATGAAGTTATTTTGCCATCAGCGTTTGCTGAGGTATTAGGGCTGCCGCTTGATGGTGGGGCGCTTGGCAAAACCATTGATATTGTCGTAGCGAATACGGCAACGGGTGAGCAAAAAACGTATACACTGAAGGTGAAAGCTGTCGTGAAGAGTTCAATTCTCTCGGCAGTAGGGAGTACGACACTACGCACGAGCCGCGATACGGTGGCTGCGATGTACTTCTTTACGATGCAAGGGACACCACTGGAGGATGCTTATGTGGGTGCAACTGTTCTTGCGAAGGACGAAGCGAGTGTCGATGGCGTTAAGCAGGCGATTGAAGATAAAGGATTTATGGCGCAGACTGCTGAGGATTTGATGGGCTTTTTGTTTCAGTTTATCAATGTACTGATGGGTGTATTGATTGGCTTTGGCGCGCTAGCCGTACTCACGAGTGTGTTCGGTATTATTAATACGCAATATATCTCAGTCCTCGAGCGCACCCAGCAGATTGGTCTCATGAAGGCACTGGGTATGCGCAGGCGTGATGTCGGACGACTGTTTAAGTTTGAGGCAGCGTGGATTGGATTCTTGGGCGGTGCACTCGGATCTGGAGCGGCACTCCTCGCAGGGGTGTTTGCTAACCCATGGATCTCCGATACGCTGAGCCTGGGTGAGTCACGACTCCTCATTTTTCAGCCGTGGTCATTTGCAGCTGTTATCGGTGGGTTAATGATAGTCGCCGTTGTGTCGGGTATCTTACCGTCGCGTAAGGCATCGAAACTCGATCCGATCGAGGCGCTGAGAACGGAGTAACATAATGGCAAAATCCACAAAGCAACAGGATACAGCAACGGCACTCGGTGAGTCATCGTGGCATGTAAAGTCACTAGTCGTGTATGCGGCTGCTATGGTGACGGCTGCAGATATGATATTGCAGGCGTTTGCAGCAGATGATTTTTGGGGGACGACAACTTCAATGATTTTGACAATATTTCTATGGATTGAATCGTACGCACGAATGAGGCGCAACAAGACATATCTCGGCAAGTTGTTTGCGCCAGTCTTGTCCGTGATTATTATTATTTTGATTGTCGGAGAGCGTACGATTCTATGATGGAGTGGTGGCAGGCTGTAGTCATCGGTATTATCGAGGGGATAACTGAATTCTTGCCAATTTCAAGTACGGCGCATATTAGCTTTTTTACAAGCTTGTTTGGTCATTCGGCGACAGACTTGAGTGTCGTAGCATTTACGGCGATTATTCAGACTGGGGCTATTGCGGCAGCAGTTATTTATTTCTGGAAGGATATCGCACGGACAGCACGAGCATGGGCTGCGGGTCTTTTTGATACGCGAAAGCGCAAGAACTTTGATTATCGATTTGGCTGGCTGGTGATTATTGGATCAATCCCGATTGTCGTGACGGGTATCTTCTTTCAAGATGTGGTCGAGGCGGCGGTGCGCAGCTTGTGGTGGATGGTTGCGGGGTTGATTGGGTTTACCGTCGTGCTATGGTGGGCGGACAAGCATGGGTCGCGTCGACGCCGTGAAAAGAACATGACGATGAAAGACTCAATCGTGATAGGGCTCATACAGGCGGTGTCGCTCATCCCTGGTGTATCTCGGTCTGGCGCGACAACGGCAGCGGGGCTTTTGCAGGGTTTTGATCGAGTTTCGACAACACGGTTGGCGTTTTTTCTCGGCATTCCTGCACTTGTTGGTGCTGGTTTGCTTCAGATTATTTCACATTATGATGAAATCCATGCGGGAGTGGGCTGGACGGCAACAATTATCGGTACGGTTGTATCATTTGTTGTTGCACTAGTATGCATAGACTGGCTACTCAAGTTTGTTTCGCAGCATAGCTTTGCTGTATTTATCTGGTATCGATTTGCACTAGGTGCCGTCCTCTTGGTCCTGCTGACAACAGGGGTTGTTGCGTAGCTAGGGTCTGTGCATTGACGACTGAAACGGGCTGGGGCTGTCTGTCTTGATATCTCATCATGGGACGTTACTCATTGCTGCCTCGTAGGCATCGATCGTGAGGTCGGGACGACTATGGATGGCGTCGTCAACATAGATTGGCACAAAGTCAAAGCCATACTTCTTTGCTAAGTTGTGATAGTCAGTTTCGGATGCAACGAGATCAACCATGTAGTCTCGGTGCGGACTGGTCGATGAGAGGTAGATGATCATTGGACGATGAGGTGAGCTTTGACTGAGGCGATCAAATGATTGCCTAACGTCAGTATTGACGCCGTAGATGAATTGATCACGCATCAGCTTTGTCGTTGACTGCTTAAGGTGCGCCGCTTTATCAGCAGAAACCATATCGAATATGCCGCGAATGATACCGCTATATTCGAGCTCAAGTCCAAAGGTGTTGGCTGTGCCCATGATATCGACAAAGACAGTTGTTGCTGGGTTACGTACGCTTGTCTTGATCGTTGCTGCGCTACTTGGTGATTGGTCAAGAAAGATTCGATCGACCGGTATATTGTATTTTTCTTGAAGGATAGCGGCAGTTTCTAGCGTGAGCATACCACCGATACTGTAGCCATGAAGCGAGACAGACGAGAGGTCGTCTCGTTCTGCAAGGTCGGCAATGCGTTGAGCAATCTCTGGAACTGATATACCAGCGCGGTCGTACTCTAACGCAGCGGTATTGGTGTCATGGGCTGCCTGGATGGCGGGTGTCATTTTTGTCGTGATCCAGGAGCCGTCATGTCCTGCAAAACCATCGATATAGACAGTTGTCTGATCTGCGTACGACTCATCTAGTGCGTCGGCTATGGTGTGGATCACCGGTTCAGTATGCTGTAGACGCAGCTTGTTGTAGGCGATATCGGTGTGGAGTATAGCTACCCCAGTGAGCGCAACAGCTGCAAGCTTGGTTGCAATACTTGCCGTTCGACGTGGGCGTTCAATTTGCCGCCGCAATTTTTGTAGCTCACGCTCACTCAGTGCCTCGCTATCAGCTGAGGTAGTCTTGGGCTTATGCTCTGTGTCGTAGGTCGTGTCTATGAACTCCATAGTCTATCCATCGTATCAAATAATGATCCAGGAGGAGGAATGTGCGGTACAATGGGGGTATGTTAGATATTCGATTCATCCGTGAAAATCCAGAAGCAGTCCAGAAGAACGCCGAAGCAAAAGGCTATTCGCTTTCGATTGCCGATCTTTTGGTGGCTGATGAACAACGACGCCGCTTACAGCAGCAGGCGGATGAATTGCGTGAAAAGCGTAACGAAAATGCCGCTACGATGAAAGGTGGTAAGCCATCTCAAGATCTTATAGATGAGGGTAAGCGCATTAAGATTGAGCTTGTGGAGCTGGAGAAGCAGTTGACGATAGCTGATGGCAAACTACAGGAGCTGATGGCTGGTGTGCCTAATATGATGCTCGATGATGTACCGCTTGGTGATGAAGAAGACAGTGTCGAGATCAAAGTGTGGGGCGAGAAGAGGGTTGGCGCAAAGGACCACCTCGACTTTGCTCTGAGTCGAGACTGGGTTGATTTTGAACGTGGAGCCAAGGTCGCAGGTGCAAAGTTTTATTATCTGAAAAATGAGCTAGCGCTACTCGAGAATGCCATTACACAATTTGCTCTCGATAAGCTTATTGCAAAAGACTTTACCTACATGACAGTACCGCATATGGTGAGTCAGCGTACGATGACTGGTACGGGCTTTGCGCCACGAACCAGTGACCAGTCAGACGAATATGCCATAGAGGGTGAGGATCTGAGTCTTATTGCGACAGCAGAGATTCCGCTCACGGGTTATCATGCGGACGAGATTATCGATGAAGATGCGCTACCGCTCTTTTATGCGGCACTCAGCCCGAGTTATCGCAAAGAGGCAGGGGCGGCAGGTAAGCATACGCGTGGACTTTTTCGGGTCCATCAGTTTAATAAGCTGGAGATGTATGCCTATACATTACCAGAGCAAAGTATCGAGGTGCACGACAAGCTACTCGCGATTGAAGAGGAGATCTGGCAGGAGCTGGGTATTCCGTATCATGTGATTAATATCGCAGCAGGTGATCTCGGTGCGCCAGCAGCAAAAAAATACGATCTCGAATATTGGTCACCAGTCGATGAGATATATCGTGAGATTACGAGCTGTTCGAACTGCACCGACTTCCAGGCGCGTAATTTGAATATCCGCGTTCGCCGCAAGGATGGATCGATTGATACAGTTCATACGCTCAATGGTACCGCTGTCAGTTTAGCTCGCTCACTTGTCGCGGTGCTCGAGAACTATCAGAATGATGACGGTACATTGAAGGTGCCAAAGGTACTACAGATGTACCTTGGTGGACGCGAGATACTCTAGCAAGAGCTCGCCTTCCTTCCTCTCTTCGGACCTGGTATACTAGAAGCACAACCATCTAAGCTGACTGGAGGGTAGCAATGCTGACAATCACTGAAATTACGGGTATCAAGTATGACATTGATGAGCAAACACGTAAATATGTACTCAAACGAATTGGCAGGCTGGAGCGCTATCTTCCGCGACATGCACGCAAAAGTGCAGCAGCTGAGGTGAAGCTGAAGCAGATTGACAAGTCGCATGGCAATAAGTATGAAGCTGAAGTCATTTTGCATGTGCCCGATAAAAAGCTACTTGCAAGTGATACGTCAAGTAATGTACTGGCGGCGATTGATATTGTTGAGGCGAAGCTTGCAGGACAACTCCGCCGCTACAAGACCGAAAGTGTACCTCATATTGGTAAACGAGGTGTCTTGAGTAGATTCAAGCGAAGTTATGCGCGAGAGAGTCAGTAAACTCTTTATTATTCTCAAGAAACAGCGTACAATAGACCCTAGTTTATACAGAATTTTCAGGAGATAAGCGAGGGAACTCTTTAGCATGGCTAACAACGTACGACAAAAAGCGCTCACTAAGGTCTTTGGTGATCCACAGAAAAAGATTTTGAAGCGGCTCGAAAAACGTGTCATCGAGATTAATGATCTCGCAGACGTGTATAAGAAAATGAAGAAGTCAGAGCTACCAAAACAGACAGACGTTCTTCGAAAAAAACTCGAAAAGAAGAATATTACCCTCGACACTATTCTATCTGATGCATTCGCACTTGTACGCGAGGCGAGTGATCGAGTGCTTAATATGCGACATTTTGATGTACAGCTCATTGGAGGCATGGCACTTCATGAAGGGAATGTTGCTGAGATGAAGACCGGTGAAGGTAAGACGCTTGTCGCAACATTGCCGACCTACCTCAACGCCCTTGAGGGCAAGGGTGTGCATGTCGTGACGGTTAATGACTACCTTGCACAACGTGACGCAAGTTGGATGGGCGAGCTTTACGATTTTCTGGGTCTGTCAACTGGTGTGATTATTAATGATGCATCATTCGTGTATGATCCAAAATACGATAATGAAGTACATGAAGATGAGCGCATGCGTCGTCTTCGACCGGTGACACGCAAGGAAGCGTATGCCGCAGACATCACGTACGGCACTAATAACGAATTTGGCTTTGATTACCTTCGCGACAACATGGTGAATGAGCTTGACCTGCTCCGACAGCGCGAGCTCAACTTTGCGATTGTAGATGAGGTTGATTCGATTTTGATTGACGAAGCGCGGACCCCGCTCATTATATCGGCACCCGCTGCCGAGAATCCTGATAGTTACTATCAATTCTCTAAGATTGCTGCCAAGCTTGTTCCTGAGGATTATATTCTTGATGAGAAGCGTCGTAGTGTCGCACTGACCGATGAAGGTGTTGAGAAGGTGCAGAAACTTCTTGGGGTGAAGAACCTCTATTCTCCAGACTATGTACGACTTGTCTACCACATGGATCAGGCGCTCAAGGCTCAGACGCTGTTCAAGCGAGACAAGGACTATGTGGTTACGAACGATGGAGAGGTTATTATCGTTGACGAGCACACGGGTCGTCTCATGCAGGGCCGTCGCTACAACGAGGGTCTACACCAGGCGATTGAAGCAAAAGAAAATGTTCCAGTACTCCAGGAGAGTATGACGCTCGCGACAGTGTCGTTCCAGAACTACTTCCGTCTTTACGGTAAGCTCTCAGGGATGACAGGTACGGCATTTACTGAGGCGGAGGAGTTCCAGCAAATTTATAGCCTCGATGTCATCCAGATTCCATCAAACAAGCCGATTGCACGTATCGACAAAGAAGACCTCATCTTCAAAACTGAAAAAGCAAAGCTGAAAGCGGTTGCTGAAGCGATTAAAGAGTATCACAAGGAAGGCCGTCCTGTTCTTGTTGGCTCTGGATCGATTGCGAAGAACGAACTGATTGCAGACTATCTCAAGAAGCAGGGCATCAAGTATGAGCTACTCAACGCAAAGAATAACGAGCGTGAGGCGGCGATTGTCGAGAAGGCTGGTGAGAAGGGTGCAATTACACTTGCAACGAATATTGCGGGTCGAGGTACTGATATCAAGCTCGGTAAAGGAGTTAAGGAGCTGGGTGGTCTTGTCGTGATTGGATCAGAGCGTCACGAGTCACGTCGTATTGACAATCAGCTCCGTGGACGTGGTGGTCGTCAGGGTGATCCGGGTGAGACGCAGTTCTATGTTTCGACTGAAGATGATTTGATGCGAATTTTCCAGGGTGAGCGGATTAAGCTTTTGATGGATCGACTTGGTGTCGATGATGATACACCAATTCAGAATAAGGCAGTATCGAAGACACTTGAGGCTGCTCAGAAGCGTGTTGAAGGGTATAACTTTGATACGCGTAAAAATGTTGTTCAGTATGACAATGTTATCAATCGGCATCGACGGGTTGTTTATACGATTCGTCGTAAGATCCTTGAGGGTGAGAATATTAAAGATGAAGTCGAGCGACTGATGACGACACGACTGCGCGATCTTGTTGTTTTGCCGGCAAAGAATAAGCCAAAATTTGCAGACGAGCTAACGGCTATCTTTCCACTTGCAGACAAAAAGGTGAAGGCAATTGGTGCCGAAAAGAGAGACAAAGCGCGTTTTGATTTAGCGCTCAAAGAGGTTCTCAAGCTATATAAGGCAAAAGAAGTTGAAATCGAAGCTGATAATCTACGCCGAGTTGAGCGTGAGGTGTATATGGTGGTGCTTGATAACCTCTGGATGCAGCATCTTGAAAACATGCAACACCTCCGTGAGGGAATACATTGGCGTAGTGTTGGGCAGCGTGATCCACTTGTTGAGTATCGATCAGAGAGTCAGAAACTCTTTGAGGGATTACAGCAGAGTCTTGAGGAGGAAGTATTGCGTGCAGTTTTCCACGTTCACAAGCATGATGCGGTCGTCGCAGAGGCGCAAGATGATGAGTACGATACAGAGCTTACACGACTATCTGAGAATGCCGTCGAGCGCGGCGTCAATACCGTTGGCAGGGGTGAGGCAAGTCGCGACGATGACTTCACTGCCAAGAAGGCGAAGACAGCGAGCGAGGTAAGTCGTACAAAGAATGTTGCAAAGAAGAAGAAAAAAACGCAACGACAAAATCGCAAAAAAGGTCGAAAATAATACAGCAACAATAAATCGGCGAGAGGGTGGCTCTAGGTAACTGAAGTATATGCACCACACTGTAGAAGAAATACAATTAAAGAACGGCGCTCGGGGGCTGCTGATTGATGTGCCCGAGGCAACTGTCATGAGTATGCAGTTTCATTTTCGTGCGGGCAATCGATTCGCACGGCATGCTGACATTGAGCAGGTCGCCCACATCATGGAGCATATGGCATTTGGTGCGAATGCTCGGTTTAAGCGTGAGCATGATTTTGAAGTTGAATTTACGAAAAACGGTGCTGATCATAATGCATACACGTCTGACTTTGCAATGGTGTATGAGGCGGATTGTGCCGACTTTGAATGGGAACGTATCCTTGATTTACAGCGGCTGTCAATCTGCGAGCCACGATTCAATGAGGATGAACTGGCGGCAGAGAAAGGCAATGTGAGGTCAGAGTTGACGAATTATCTTAATGATCATCATGCAATTCTTTGGCCGCGAATTCAGCAGTTGCTCGGCGAGGATGTTCTGACGTTTCGTCAACGGCTCGCGACAATCTCAAATGTTACACTTCGCGACATTCGAGAGCATCACAAGCGTACGCACACGACAGACAATATGCGCTTTGTTATTGCGGGCAAGATGTATGGTCGTCGAGCGACAATCCTACGCGAACTTGAGGCATTTAATCTACCGCGTGGTGAGTACTTTGCTGTGCCGCACGATGAGCTGCATAGTGCAGGGCCTGCGATCGTGCGTCGCAAGGATGCATCAAATCTGACATTCGGCTGGTCGTTAACGCTACCAAGGACATTGACTGATGAACGGCTTGATGCACTGCATTATCTCAATCATATCCTGACAGGGACGATGCACTCTCGTATTTTCGGTCGCGCAAGGTCGAAGGGGTTGGCATATCATGTTGGTGCATACGCCGGTGTTCGTCCATATGATAGTAGTTGGGATATCACTGGACAAGTTAATCACGACACGGCTACCGAGCTCTTTACGCTCATGCGCGATGAGATGCGCCAGGTGTTCGAGGGGGGCATTACTGAAGATGAGCTTGACGCGGCAAAATCATATGCGCTTGGTCGTCATCAGATGGGCGCTCAGACGGTTGCGCAGATTAGTAGTTTTTATACGGGGCGCTATTTTGCAGATGGTTCGATTAAGAACTACGATGAGGTGCCGAATCGCATTCGTCGTGTTACGCGAACACGAATGCGTGATGTCGCCTGTGAGTTTATTGAAGCAAACACGTGGGCGTTTGCTGCGGTGAGCAGTGGGGAGAAGGCTGAGCTACAAGAATATAATGATATTATCGCGGAGCTATTTGTCTGATGCCGCTCAAGCATTCCATCAAGGAGGTGTCGTTGCAGACCGGTGCGAAGGGGCTTATTGTCAATGTACCCGACAGCACTGTGATGAGTTATGTGATTCATTTCCGTGCAGGCAATGATTATGTGGAGGACCGCGCCAAGCATCAAACAGCGCATCTGATGGAGCATATGGCATTTGGTCCGAATAGTGAGTTTGCTACGATGGAGGCATTTAGTCAGGAATTTAGTCGAAACGGCGCATACAGTAATGCGAGTACGTTCGACACGAATATGCATTACTATGCTGACTGTGCACAGTTTGAGTGGGATCGGATTTTGAAATTGCAACAATTAGCGATTACGGGGCCAAAGTTTCTCCCGAATATTCTTGAGGCAGAAAAAGGCAACGTACGCGAAGAGTTGACAGGGCAGCTGCACAACAACGGACGGCAGCTTTGGATGCATATTAATCGTGCAATGGGTGGGCATTCACTGCTTGATGAGGAGAAGATCGCCACGATTGATGCCGTAACGGTAGATGATATTGTTGCGCACCATCGTCGCACACACACCCACAGGAATATGCGTTTTGTTCTTGCAGGTAATTTTGAGGGGCAGGCTGATGATCGTGCAGTCGCATTACTTGAGCAGTGGGAGCTTACAGATGGTACGCGTCTTGATCCGGTTGTCGACGAAGTGCATATAGCACCACCTGTCTCACTACGACGTCATGATCAGGAGAATATCACGTTTGCGTACACGATGGTCATGAAGCGCAAGCTTGCAATACCAGAGCTTGTTACGTTTGCGGCGCTCAGTCACTTGCTGACTGGTACGTTTCATTCACGTATTTTCGGCAAAGCTCGTACACGAGGCATTTGCTATGGTGTCGGCTCAAGTGCAACGACCGACCTCAACGGCACATCAAGCTGGGATTTTCATGGACAGGTTCGACCCGATAATGCGACAGCACTCTATGAATTGATTCGTGATGAGCTACGGCGGATTATCGATGGAGATATATCAGATGAGGATATTGACAGTGCGAAGCAGCATCTCATTGGTGACTACCAGATGCGCGGACAGACAGTCGGTGCGCTTGCTGGTTGGTATGCGGGTGACTATTTCTTCGATGAAACGATCGATAACATTACTAATGCTAGTGAACATATTTCGGCAGTTACGAAAGAGGACATGGTGCGGCTTGCGCGCGAGTTTGTTGCTGCAACGTCTTGGACGCTGGGAGAGATCGGTGCAGTTGATGAGGCTGCTACAAAGCGGCATCATAGTACTCTGGCATCACTCTTCTCGTAGTATACTAGAAGTATGAAGATTGCAATCGCAGGGTATGGTGCCGAAGGGAAGGCGAGCTATGCATACTGGAATACACCAGAGCATGACGTGGTGATTGTCGATGAGCGCGACATTCCAATGGATGAGCTGCCATTTGAGGCAAATAGTATAACGGGTGAGGATGCATTTTCTCGTCTGAATGGATTTGATATGGTGGTGCGAACCGCTGGCCTGGCGCCACGAAAGATTATGACTGATGGTGTGGTATGGTCTAGTACGAATGAATTTTTTGCTCGTTGCGCAGAAAAAGACGTGCCGATTATCGGCGTGACGGGTACAAAAGGAAAGGGGACGACATGCTCGCTGATTGCTTCGATTTTGCGCGCAGCTGGCAAGACCGTGCATGTGGTTGGTAATATTGGGACACCAGCACTTGAGGTTCTACAGCAAATTCAACCCAGTGATATTGTTGTCTATGAACTATCAAGCTTTCAGCTATGGGATATTGATAGATCTCCTCATATCGCGGTGGTGCTGCATATAGAAGCTGATCATCTTGATGTGCACACAAATTTTGATGACTATGTTGCCGCAAAGACACGCATCGCGACCGAACAGACGACGACTGACCGAATTGTATATGCAGTGCAAAACGAATGGTCTCGACAGATTGCTGAAGCATCGGTTGGACAGCGGCTGCCATATCCATCCGATCAGGCGGCTCATATTCGCGGATCATGGTTTTGGTATGGGGATCAAGAGCTTTGTCCTGTCGACACACTCCAAGTGCTTGGTGTGCATAATCAGTACAATGCGTGTGCGGCGATCACGGCTGCATGGCCATGGGTGCAGGATGGGCAGGTGATTGCAGAAGGTCTACGCTCCTTCTCTGGGCTGCCGCATCGAGTTGAGCTTGTGCGAGAACATCAGGGGATTTTGTGGTATGACGACAGTTTTGCATCAGCACCACCCGCTACAATTGTCGCGATCGAGGCGGTTAACCGACCGGTGGTACTGATAGCAGGAGGGTATGACAGGGGGCTTGATTATGCGACGTTTGCAGCACAGTTGGCAGCATCTTCACTACTTGAGTATGTCATCTTGATCGGAGAGACTGGCCCACGAATCGCTAAAGAACTTCAAAAGCAGAACTTTACTAGCTACGAAACGATGGCTGATGGTGGTATGGTGGAGATTGTGGCACGTGCGGCAGCACGGGCACAGGACGGGCAGGCGGTGCTCCTGAGTCCAGGCTGTGCAAGTTTTGATATGTTTGAGAATTTTACTGACAGAGGCAATCAGTTCCAGGAGGCGGTACGAGCGGTATGACATTTATTTTTAAAGATTATTCATTTGATCGAGACACGGCGACAGCACGGTTTCGGTATGGATTCAACGGGGTGTCGTATGAGTTTGAAGAGACGATGCAGTTTGCGCAGCCGATTGGCGCGTATGACGAGGCATTGCTTGACCGAGCACTGTTCTTGGCATTCTGTTTGGTCGGAACGTCCTATTATAAGACATTTGCAGGCTCTGATGTTCATTTTGAGCGAGGCTCGATTGATGAATGGCAGTCGATGTTCCTCGCGCACGTTTATCAAGAGGGGTTGAGTCAGTATGCATTCGAAAACAAACTAACGCGGGATGATTTGGCACATTTTTCGACGATTGGTGATCGCAAGCAATTAGCACCATTGCCGTATGTGGGCGAGGGTGTTCTCGTGCTGCAGAGCGGGGGGAAGGATTCTCTTCTTGTCGCGTCATCACTTGAGAAGCAGGAAATCCCATATACGCCATGGTACGTGTCGCAGGGAGCGAGCTATCCGCGTCTGCTTGATAAACTGAAATACCCACTACGTGTCGCAAAGCGTCGGATCGATCGCGAACACCTTAGCGAGGCTACTGCCGCTGGCGCGCGAAATGGGCATGTTCCCGTTACGTACATTATGATGAGCTATGCAGTTGTTCAAGCGATTCTGAGTGGACACTCGACAGTATTGGTTGCAATTGGCCACGAGGGAGAGGAGCCGCACGAATGGCTCGGGGATCTCCCCGTTAATCATCAGTGGTCGAAGACCTGGCAGGCCGAGCAGCTGTTTGCAGAATACGTTACGCGCTATATATCGCCTGATATCCATGTCGGATCGCCGCTACGGTCATTGAGCGAATTGAGAGTGGCGGAATTATTTGTTGATACGGCATGGGAGCGGTTCGGTGCATCATTCAGCTCGTGTAATGAAGCAAACTATCGGCAGGGTGTTGATAATGAGACGCTTCAGTGGTGTGGTACGTGCCCAAAGTGTGCAAACTCATATCTTTTGTTTGCGCCATTTGTTGAACCGCACGTCTTGCACGCACGGCTTGGTGGCGCGTTGTTCGAAAAAGCAGCTCTTGAATCTGTATTTAAGGGACTGCTTGGTATTGATGGTGTCATGAAGCCGTTTGAGTGCGTAGGGGAGGTCGACGAGCTGCGCGCAGCATACCATGCAGCACAAGCGAACGGGTACGAGAGTCTCTCCTTTGCCGTACCAGTAAGTGCCTTTAATAGATATCGTACGTACCCGAGCCAGGACAAGCTTGCGCACTATAGTGATGTAAAGGGTGGGGTATAATGCAGCCTCTAAAACGACGTATTGAGGTCTTGCGCGAGCAGATTCGTGTGGCAACGAATCGCCTTAATCTGGTCGATAAAGAAAGGCAACTTGCACAGCTAGAGCAGGAGGTATCAGCGCCAGAAATCTGGAATAATCCGAGTTTTGCTCAGGATAAAACGCGTCAACATGCGAATCTTTCCGCTAGTATTTCTCCTTGGCAAACACTTCAGGCTCAGGCAGATGACATTCTTGAGCTGATGGATCTCGGGGATGATAGTTTGTTACCGGAGTTTGAAGGGCAGGTAGCTGCGCTTGAGATTGAGTTTGCTGAACGACGTAAAGAACTCCTATTTGATGGTCCATACGATGATCACAATGTTATTATTCGACTTAGTGCTGGCGTTGGTGGTACCGATGCGCAAGATTTTACGGAAATGCTTGAGCGTATGTATCTACGATGGGCAGAGAGGGTAGGCGCGCGGACAACTATTGTTGAACGCTCTGCAGGTGATGAGGCCGGTGTGAAGACAAGTGTGATGGAGTTTACGCTACCATATGCGTATGGCAAGCTTCGGGGTGAGCACGGAGTGCACCGCCTTGTACGTCTGAGTCCGTTCAATAGCGATAACCTTCGGCAGACAAGTTTCGCGCTCGTTGAGGTGTTGCCGCAGATCGATACACCAGACGAAGTGGCGATTGAGGACAAGGATCTCAAGATTGATGTCTACCGGAGTGGTGGGCATGGTGGTCAGAGTGTTAATACGACCGATAGTGCTGTGCGTGTGACGCATATTCCGACAGGTACTGTCGTCGCAATTCAGAACGAGCGTAGTCAGATACAGAATAAAGAAACAGCACTAAAGATTTTGCGCTCTAAGTTGGCACAGCTGCAATTAGAGCAGCACGCCGAGACGCTGCAGAATCTTCAAGCTGGTGAGAGTGCTAATTGGGGGAGTCAGATTCGTAACTATGTTTTACATCCATATTCACTCGTCAAAGATACTCGGACAAAGTATGAGGAGAAAGATCCTGGCGCGGTGCTTGACGGCAAAATCGATGGCTTTATCGATCAATACTTGCAATTCACGACACCGCAGGCATGAGATCTTGGTAGTGCGCTAGTGGACAGAGTATGATTAAATAGTAACGATAAGCATAATTAAAGTAGAGGATATGTAATGAATCCAACTGATCCAAACAATATGAACGGCCCAGGGGCACCGCAGGTACCGCCGCAACCACCAGTTACTCCACCGCAACCACCGGTAGTTCCGCAGCAGCCACCTGTTATTGATAATCCAATCACTACTGACCCACAACAGATTCCTGCCGCACAGGGTCCCATGATGGATGCCTCTACTCAGGTGTCACAGCCTGTCGCACCGCTGCCGGATCCTTCTGTACAACCACCAGTTGCCGCTGCGCCACAGTTTCAACCGCAGCCCCAACCCGCTGAAATGCCTGTACCGCCTCAGCCCTTCAACGGAGTGCAGCAGCCTGCTCAGACACCAGTTCAGCCTCCGGTAGTTCCAGGTATGGGTGCTCAACAGCCAGTCTTTGGTACAGGGCCACAGATGGCAGCGCCGGCAGCAGCTTTCCCGAAGAAGCTCATTCTCATGATTGCAGCAATTATCGGCGCTCTACTGATCGTTGGTGGTGGTATCTGGGCACTGATGACATTTGTTTTTGGTAGTATCAAGCTTGAAACATACCAAGGTGAGGGATATTCAATCCTTGTGCCGTCTGACTTCAAGAAAGAAGAGTCAAGCGCTGGGGCTGTGACATTTGAGAGTGACCGCAAGGAAGGGAAAGGTGGCGACGTCTATTCTGTTATGACCGTCGGCACAACAGATGTTCCTGCTGGCGTATCGGTAGATAGTGCCGTCAAGATGTACGATGAGATGTTTACGGAGGAAGCTTTTACGCAATCAGTCGAGTCGAGCGGCTCAGGTGATTCGTCGGAGATTAGGGACTTTAAGGTAGACAAGACTGACTATGACGGCCATACAGCTCGTACATACACGGCCGTAGCATATCAGGACGATACAAAGGTAGGTGACTTCTCGATGGTGATTGTCTTTGGTGAGAAAAAGATGTATATGGTGATGGTTGGTGCGCACGCACAAACAGAACCTGGTTTTCGTAAGGCAGCAGGTAAGATTTTGAATTCACTCAAGATTGAAGAATAGGTCAGCGTCGTGGTGCTTATGGTATACTAGTAGCATATGATTCTGCTTGATCGTGTTACAAAAACATACCCAAAAGCGTCATCGCGACCTGCAATTAACCGCGTCAGCTTGTTTGTCGAGCCGAAAGAATTCGTGATCCTCGTTGGAACAAGTGGCGCAGGCAAGTCGACACTCCTTAAACTTCTTACGCGTGAAGAAAAGCCTGATAGTGGCAAAATTGTTGTGGGTGGAATCGATTATGACACCCTCAAGGATAAACACATTCCGTTACTTCGTCGCAAGATTGGTGTTGTTTTTCAAGACTTCAAGCTACTGCCGCAGCGTACAGTGTTTGAGAATGTTGCATTTGCACTCGAGATTGCCGGTATGACAAATCGAGAGATCAAGAATACAGTGCCAAAAGTGATTGAGCTTGTTGGTCTTAAGGGGAAGGAGAAGAACTTTCCGCACCAACTATCTGGTGGCGAGCGTCAGCGCGTGGCGATTGCGCGGGCGATTGTACGACAGCCAAAGATTTTGATTGCTGATGAGCCGACCGGTAATCTTGATCCAAAACACAGCTGGGATATCGTACGTCTTCTTGAGAAGATTAACAAGTACGGTACGACCGTGCTATTGACGACGCACAACGTTGAGATTGTTAACAGGCTCAAACGACGTGTTATCACACTCGAGCACGGCAAGATAACAGGCGATCAAGCGCAAGGGAGCTATCGACAGTAATGGCAAAGAAAAAAGTAGACTCAAAATCTCTTTCGCAGATAAAGCGTCGACGCCGAAGAACGCTAACATTCATTCGTATGATTCGATATGGTGTTAACAATTTTAGTCGTAACGCTTGGCTGACAATTGCTGCGACAGCAGTAATGACTATTACGCTTTTGATTGTCTTTACAACGGTCGTGGCGCGAGATGTTTTGACGAATACTGTTCAGGCGATTCAGGATCAGGTTGAGATGACGATATACATTGACCCGAAGGCTGAAGAGCCAGCCGTCAAAGAGGCGGCGCGTGCTGCCGGTGAGCTTGAAAGCGTTGAACGAGTATCTATCATGACGCCTGATGAAGCGCGTGAAACATTTATCCAGGAAAACAAATCTGATGCTGGCACGCTCAATTCGTTAAATAATTCAGAGGCAAATTTCCCATGGCGACTACGTATCAAGCTAGTTGATATCAACGAGACATCTGAATTACAGCGATTCGCTGATACGAATGAGCATCTGCAAACCATCTTGAGTCAGGATATCCCTCCGTCATTTGCTGGCCCGAACCGTGCGGCGATCCATCAGATTGGCGACTGGGTGCGGTTTGCTGACAGGTCTGGTATTATCGCTGGCATTATCTTTGTGGTGATCTCGTCGCTCATTATCTTCAATACGATCCGCATGGCTATCTTCAATCGCCGTGAAGAGATTCAGATGATGAAGTTGATTGGTGCTGAACGTTCATTTATTCGTGGTCCGTTTGTTGTCGAGGCTGTTATGTATGGATTTATTGCGGCTATTCTGGCTACGGGGCTTGGTATCTTCGGTGTCTACTCGGCGCAGGAGGTTCTTATAGGTAACGGTATTGCGATTGCTGAGACAGTGAACTGGCTTATCGCATACTCGCCATTTGTATTGATTGTGATGATCGCAATCGGGGCATTGATTGGTATCATATCATCACTGCTCGCAACGCGACGATATCTCAAGATTTAATTTTGATAAAACACATTGACAGAGCGATGATGCTTATGGTATATTGGTTATAGATATGAAACTGCGTTCCACCACACCAGCTTCAAACCTTTCTTTCGCGGCGCGTATTGCTGTCACCGTCTCTGTTGTTATTATGGCGGTTGCATTGCCGATGCAGTTTTTTGCCGCAAAGCCAGTCAGTGCAGATGATTATGACGTGAAGATTCAAGCGCTTCGCAACAAGATTGATGGCTACGAAGACGAGGCAAATGCTCTGCGGAAAAAGGCGGACACACTTCAGAACACACTACAGCAGATTACGGCAGACAAGGCGAAGATTCAGGCCGAAGTTGATCTCAAGCAAGCAGAGTACAATAAGCTTGTCAAAGAGATCAAAGAGACCGAAGATCGTATCAAGGAGAATCGGCGTATTTCTGGTGAGCTGATTGTCCAGAGCAGTCTATCGAATGATGTGCCGTTGATTGTACGGCTCGCATCAAGCGACAATATTGCCGATTATATCGATGGAGAAGCGAGCCGCATTTCGATTCGCGATACGATTGTTGCAAAGACAGAAGAGAACGAGAAGCTCAAGGTTCAATTAGAGGACAAGCGCAAGCAGGTCAAGAAGGTGCTCGATGAGCAGAAGTTCAAGCGCGATGAGCTTGCCTCGAAAGAAGCACAGCAAGCGCAACTGATTGCTGAGACAAAGAACAGTGAAGCTGGTTATCAGAAGATGATTAAATCAGGCCAGAGTAAGATTAAAGAGTTTCAGAAGGCGCAAGAGGAGCTTCGTCGTCTCCGCGCACAGGGTGTCGGTGGTGGTACGTATATCACAACAGGCGGCAGTGGTGGCTATCCATGGGCGGGTGTCGGCTATCCGTGCTGGTCTGCTGGGTGTGCTGATCCGTGGCAGCTCTACTACCGTGAATGTGTTAGCTATGTTGCATGGAAGCTCTCGAGTCAAGGGTATGGCGTAAAAAGCTTTGCAGGGCAGGGTCATGCCTATCAGTGGCCGGCCACGACAGCAGGGTACACGAGCCAGGGCTCATCACCAAAGAAGGGTACGGCGCTTGTATTCGGTGCAGGTGTGCAGGGTGCAGCTTGGACGGGTCACGTCATGTATGTCGAAGATGTATACAGCGATGGATCGATTCGCATCAGTGAGTATAACTGGGACGGGTATGGCACATACAGCGAACGAAAATTGACAGCTGGTGAGTATAGTGGCGGCACGTTTATTTCGTTCCCTCGTCGCTAGTATAGATACGCTCGGTAGCGTATAATAAGCAGAAGTAAACAAGAGGAGGGGATATGTCATCACGTATGACAAAGCAGACAAGTCGTGCACGTGCTGTCGTGAGTGATGACAAAGGTAAGGAGCAGTCTTTGCAGGCTGACAGTCGTACGGCGGCTGTACAGCATACGAGGAGGCCGCGGCTCATTCATCCTGTTGTCTTTTTCTTTTCACTTGCTGTGACGTTGGTAGCAGGAGTTCTGGTCGGTATGTATCGCTATGAAATCTATGCGACAGTTGCGCCAGTGTTTGGTATCGCTGCGTCTGCCGATTCGCTCGATACGAAGCAGTTGCAGCAGGCGTATCGTGAGCTTCGTGCGAATTTTGATGGCGAACTAGATGACCTGGCGCTGATTGAGGGTGCTGTGCGCGGCATGGTTGACGCAGCTGGTGATGAATATACGACGTTCTTTGATGCCGAGGAGGCTGCGCAATTTGATAATGATATGTCTGGATCAATTGGCGGCGGTATTGGTGCTCAGATTGGTATTCGTGACGAGAAGGTGACGCTGGTCAAGATTTTGGTGGATACACCAGCGGAGAGTTCAGGGCTCAAGGCAGGTGATATTGTTCTGCGCATCAATGATGAGTCGACGGAGGGATTTACAACAGAACAGGCGGTCGAGAAGATTCGCGGCGAGATTGGTACGACCGTCAAGTTACTCATAGACAGGGGTGGCAAGGAGAAGGAATATTCAATTACACGCGATGAGATCACTTCACCTAGTGTCACGAAGGAGATTAAACAGGGCATCGGTATTATTACGGCGGTGCGATTTGACCAGGAGACGACTCAGCTCGTGAGGGCAGCTGCCGAGGAGTTTCAACAGGCAAAAGTGGACGGAGTAATTCTCGATATGCGCGGCAACCCGGGCGGATATTTAACAGAGGCTCGTAATGTGTCTGGCGTGTGGCTGCGAGATAAGGTTGTCGTTTCTGAACGTGCCGGCGATACGGTTGTCGATGAGCTACGATCTGGTAAGCGACCAATTCTCGAGGGAGTCCCTACGGTTGTTTTGATTGATGGCGGATCGGCAAGTGCGAGTGAGATTGTAGCGGGTGCACTTCAGGATCATGGAGCGGCAACACTACTAGGTGAGACGACCTATGGTAAGGGGTCGGTTCAGCGCCTTATTCCGTTAGCTGACGGCTCACTTCTTAAGGTAACAGTTGCGCGCTGGTATACACCGAATGGACAGAATATTACGAAGACTGGTATCAAGCCAGATAGAGAAGTAAAAATGACGGAAGAGCAGATACGTCGTGGCGATGACGTCCAGATGGCGGCGGCGTTGAAGTATCTGCAGTAGTGCTTGTACTAAGTAGAGCCCTATAGTACCATAGGAGATAGTATGGACGATGGAACAAAGAAACGAATTTTACTAGTAGAAGATGATGCGGCGCTCTCCGCAGTATACAAGTCTCGCCTTGAGCTTGAGGGATTTGATACGCAAGAGGTGAATAATGGTGAGGATGCACTCTCTGCTGCACTCGAGTATAAGCCTGATCTCATCGTGCTTGATGCGATGATGCCAAAGATTAGTGGTTTTGATGTCCTTGACATTCTTCGCAACACACCAGAGACAACCAATATTAAGATT
The DNA here is from genome assembly GCA_964475295.1 of uncultured Candidatus Saccharibacteria bacterium. GTDB lineage: Bacteria > Patescibacteriota > Saccharimonadia > Saccharimonadales > Saccharimonadaceae > CALMAK01. The sequence continues at coordinate 81,365 of CAYYWC010000002.1, read as the reverse complement.
GTTATGCTCACAGCGCTCAGTCAGCCGAAGGACAAAGAACGTGCTGAGGGGCTTGGTGTTGATGACTATCTCGTCAAGTCGCAGGTTGTTATTGGCGATGTTGTCGAGCGTGTTAAGCATCATCTTGGTATTACGAGCTAGGCTATGGAGACGAGCGCCATGGTCGGCATCGTGCTCGCTGTCGTTGCTGCTATAGTTGTGATAGCTGGCATTACCTTTCGTGCTAAATCGGGCAGTGTCCGGGCTTTCCTTCAGCAGATACGTGGTGGAGGCAATGTCGCATACATATGGGTGCCTCCGCTTTATCAGGGGTGGCAGCTTTTTGTTATTTCGATTGCGAACGATGGTACGCTGACGCTATGGGCGAAGCACAAAGGGGTATTCCAAGCAACGATGACACTCCCGCGAGGGAGCTATGCACTGGCTCGCACGAGAGTCCAGATTGCTCCAGTACGGTTTGGTGATGGGCTGCTACTCCAGAAGCTTGACGATGCTACAGCGGTGCAGCTTGTGCTGCATAGGGACATTCCTTCAGCATTTTTTTACCGAAATGGACGCTCGTTCAATGAGGCAGCGCAGCAGCTAGAGACATTCGCGCGGCAAAGCTAGGTGGATTTAAAGCGGCAAGTAGCACAGGAGGGGTTGCTTTTTTATTCGTTTCATGCTAATGTAGTGTTATAGAACTAATAAAAACACACAAGAGTATATACTATGAATCAACAGCCACGATATGAATCTGATACAACCGAATCCGAAGCGCGGTTTGACAGACTGACTGCCGGTGAGGCGCGAGAATTTGAGCTTAATGGATCTGAACAGGTCGATATTTTTACTGGATCACCAGAAGTATCTGAGCTATCTGATGACTCGGATGACCCTCGTCGTTTCTCGGTCATTGACCTGAGAAGTGCTGAGCGTACAGCTGATGGGAATATTATCTACGACGGTCAGGTATTGACCGCTGATACTGAGTATATTCTGATCCAGCCTGCAACGCTTGATTGGAGTGCCGGCAAAGGGTATAAAGGGATACGTCGTGGAGATGTGCACGACATTGGACGAAAACAGGCAACAGCTGACACTCGATTTACACACTCCCAGGAGACATCGGGTAACCACTTTACCGTTGCTGTCACAGAAGAGGGTACATTAATGATCGCTGACAACATGTCAACGAATGGTACGTCGCTGAGGACGACCGAGGTGTCACGTGAGTCGGATAGTCCTGTATTGACACAAGAGTCATTGCAGCAAATGATGTCTTTCGAGGCGCCCGACCCTCAACCGACACTAGAGAGCTTGCCAGCAGCCGTGCAGGACGAGGTTCTCCATTATCGGCGAGCTGTTTACAATAAGAGTGAAGCCGAGAAGGAGAAGAAGTTTTCTGAGGCAGCCGAGCACGGGCGGTATATTTATCAGGTTCGTCAGGGGCTTTCTAGTCAGGCAAAGGAATTTCTCGGCCTCCAATAGAGGTAGCGTCTATAAAAAATAACCCGCTTTGGTAGCGGGTTATTTCTTATAAAAGGTTGCGCGATTACTTAACGATTACTTGCGTACGAGCAGAGGTCTTGCCAGTAAATGAGCGCTTTTGCACCTTTGCAAAATCAACAATACCTTCTTTTTCAGCGTGGATTGTAAAGTTTTTGCTCATGTATGTGCCAGGGCCAGCGATCTTTGTACTGCCAGTTTGCCGTACGAGTACTTCGCCCGCGTTGACCTTCTGTCCGCCATATCGCTTCACGCCAAGACGTGCGCCTGCATTGTTGTGGATGTTCTTACTTGAACCACCAGCTTTTACTTTTGCCATTGCGTAACTCCTTAGTTGCTATAATCAATCTGTTCCATTTTAGCGGACTGGAGGGGTCTTGTCAAGAGATCTGATGAGATAGCAGGGGCTTATATGCGTGTCATGACAAGTAGTTCACGGGCCACCACTTGATCTTCGCGGTAATAGAGGAGGTCGTTTGGCTTGACGGTAGAGAACTCGACTTGTTTGTAGCCGAGTTTTTGCAGCTCCGTGGTGAGAGGGAGGTGGGTGAACGAGCCGTCGGTAGCGCGCCAGGCAGGAACGCCAACGCAGAGTGGTGTGCCAGGTGCGAGCTGCGTGTGAATGTTTTTAAGAAAGGTGCTAATGATGTGGTTGCAGTTGCCACGGACTTCACGTAGCTTGGCAGGTGAGGGTGGAGCCGAGAAAGGTTGTCCGAGGTAAGATTCGCAGACAACGGCATGGATCGGCGTACGCCAGATATGATCCATAGCATCACCTTGCTCGAGACGGCTGTGCACGTCGACGCGATGTGAGTGGGCGAGCCAGTCGAGATTTTTACCAGAGAAGTCGATCATTTTTGGGGCGAGATCGGTGCCATAGACGGAATAGCCCATGAGCGCAGCCTCCTGAAGGAGGACGCCAGTACCACAGAAGGGGTCGAGGAGGATGTTTGTGGTGGTCTCGTGGGGTGAAGCGAGGTTGATCATGATTTGCGCAAGTTTTGGTGGTAGCATACCGACGAAGGCGTCACGCTTGGGGCGGCCTTGGTCGCGCTTGGCGTAAGCAGTGATGTTTTGCGCACCAATACTTTCAGCTATAATGACCGTACCGTCTTTGCCTCGTACGATGAGTAGCTCGACTTTATTATCTGAGAGGCCAAGTTTGTTGTGGTGACTTGTGGCGGTAGAGAGGGCGGGTGTATCTTGAGGGACGAGACGGAGACTAGTGCCGCTCTCTTTTAGTTTCTTCTTGAGGATGATGCCTGTTTTTTGGACATCACGAGGCGAAACGGTAAAGCCGTAGGCGCTGATGCCGATTGTGATTTTTCCTTCATGGTCGCGCCATGCCTCCGTGTAGGCGTTGACGAGTTTTCGGCTTGTCTGTGTCCAGTCACCGCGTGGTAATTTCGCAACAATTCGTCCGATTTTTTGTGAGCCACCAAGCTGCTGAAGGTCAACGTGATCCGATGTAATCAGGGCTGTGCTGCTAGAAAACCACGTCACATCTCCGTAGAGATGTTCGAGTTCGGCGATACCGAGTGCTGGTTGGCGACCTAAAATGGCGATATACATAGTCCTCTCTAGTATACGGCATGAGGTATACTAGAGATAGTATGAAGTTTCGCACGTGGTTTAGTATTATCACTCTGTCACTCCTCGCGATTGTCGTGATTGCGGCGTGGAGTGATATTCGCGAAGCATTTCGCTATCTCGGACAAGTGAATCTTTGGATTATTGCGTTAATGATTCCCGCGCAGTTTATTAGCTATTTTGCGACGGGTGAAATGATCTTTTCATACCTACGAGCTAAAGGCAACGTCCGTGATTTGAGTGTTCTCAGGGTGACCCGTATGTCGCTTGAGCTGAACTTTATCAATCATGTATTTCCAAGCGGTGGTGCGGCGGGAGTAGCCTACTTTAGCTGGCTACTCGGTCGTCATGGTGTTAGTTCGGGCCGAGCGACGATGGCGCAGATTGTGCGGTTCGCGCTGACGTTCGTGTCGTTTGTGCTACTTTTGATTGTAGCTCTTGCAATTCTCATCATTGATCACAGCGTTGATCGTATGATTATCCTCATGAGCTTGCTGCTTGTTGTACTGGCTGTTGGCGGGACGATTGGGGGTATCTTCTTATTGAGTAATAGAAAGCGTCTTAGTGGCTTCTCGATATGGCTTACGACATTTGTGAATAAAACTGTTTCATGGATGACACGTCGCAGGCGGCAGCAGGTACTTGATGCGTCTGTGATTGGTACGTTTTTTGAAGATATTCATGACGACTACATTGCGATTCGTCGTGATAAGAAGATTCTCACGAAGCCATTCCTCTGGTCGTTACTGGCAAATGTCATGGATGTTGCGCTGATTTATATTGCATTTTGGTCATTTGGCGTACAGGTGAATCCGGCGATTATCTTTATCGCATTTGGACTGTCCTCTGTTACTTCTGCACTCGCTGTGACACCTGGCGGGGCTGGTGTCTACGAAGCGGTTATGATTGCCTTTCTTGGTTCGGCGGGTGTGTCGCTTGATGTCGCGATTGCCGGGACATTGCTGGCGCGAGTGCTACTGATGCTTGGTACGATTGCGTTTGGATATGTTTTTTATCAGTTGACGGTGGTGAAGTATGGAAAATCTCCAGCTCAGCGTTAGTGATTTTGTCGTTTTGACGAATCAAACACTTGAATACGCGTATCCAACCGTGTCGGTAGAGGGCGAGGTGGCGGGCTTCAAGGTGAACCAGGGTAAGTACGTCTTCTTTGATCTAAAAGATGAGGGCGCAACAATTGGTTGCTTTATGACCGTATGGCAGCTACGCACGCCCATCGAAGACGGCATGAAGGTTGTTGTGACGGCCTCACCAAAGCTGACGCAGTGGGGTAAGTTTAGTCTAACAGTCCGCGCCGTGCGACCGAGCGGAGAGGGTGCACTCAAGAAGAGTTTTGAGCTGCTCAAAAGTAAGCTTCAGCAAGAGGGACTATTCGCGCCAGAGCGCAAGCGTCCGTTGCCGGCTATTCCACAACATATTGCTGTCGTTAGCAGCACGCAAGCAGCTGGCTATGCAGATTTTGTGAAAATCCTCAATGATCGATGGGGCGGGATGACGGTAGAAGTGGCGCACGTACAGGTACAGGGCGTCGGTGCGGCTGAGCAGATAGTGCGAGCGCTAACATATTTTAATGAGCGCGAGACACTGCCAGAGGTGCTCGTGATTATTCGTGGAGGCGGTAGTGCTGATGACCTCAGCGTCTTTAATGACGAGCCGCTCGTGCGGGCGGTCGCAGGTAGTCGCATACCGGTCTTGACGGGCATTGGTCATGAGATTGATGAGAGCCTGGTAGACCTAGCGGCAGATATGCGTGCGGCGACACCCAGTAACGCTGCGCAGCTGCTCGTACCAGATAGATATGACTACGTATATCGTATTCGTCATCAGATGGATCAGATGCACGATGTATTCTTGCGACAGACCGAGGATATAGTAAGTTTTACGACACGGTCGATGCAGGCGATTGACGAGAAGGTAGTCCAACGATATACGGGTGTGACGCAGCAGCTTTATGGTTTGCAACAGACGCTCGTACAGCTCGATCCAGAGCTGCCACTTAAGCGAGGGTACGCGCTGGTGCGTGGTGATTTGGTGGTAGGTGGGGCTCTAGAAATTGAGACAAGGGAAGCTATAATAACAGCAGAGGTAAGGACATATGACGAAAAATAGTAATACAGTGCAGGCAAAGCTTGATAAACTGCAGGAGATTATTGCATGGTTTGATAGTGATGATTTTTCTCTTGAAGCGGCAAAGGATAAATATGAGCAGGCGACGACGCTTGCGGTAGCTATCGAGCAGACACTCGGTGATCTCAAGAACGAAATCACGGTTCTACAGCAGTCATTCGCACGAGACTAATAGTGAAAAGCTTTACAGTGCGGATAAGCATAGGTATAATAAAGTCATATTATGAAAGCAGGACAAAAAAACATGTATAACAGGGGTGCAGTTGATGGCTGGATGGTTTCGACTATTGGTCTTATTGTGTTGGTGCTGGGTGCTGGGTCGCTCGCGATTTGGGGATGGCTCAACTATCAAGAGGCGCAGACGAATCTTGATGGAAAGATTGATCTTGCTCGTGCTGAAGCGAAGCGTGAACAGGCCGAAGAGGACGAGAAGAAGTTTGCTGAACAGGAGAAGGATCCGCGTAGAGACTTTACCGCTCCAGATGATCTTGGACGTCTGTCATTTTCGTATCCTAAAACATGGAGTGTTTATGTAGAGGAAGACCCTGTAGCAGCAGGATCTGTCGGTGGTGAATACAAAGCGTATATGCACCCGATTGTCGTGCCTCCAGTTTCTGGCAATGAACAGAGGTTTGCAATACGGATTTCTATTCTTAGCCAAAACTACAATGAGTATATAAAGCAATACGAGGACTTAGTGAAGGATGGGAAATTACGCTCGTCTACAGTAAGTGTCAATGGTGAGAACGGCGTTCGGTTTGATGGTAACTTTACGGATCAAATGCGTGGTTCTTTGGTGACATTTAAGATCCGAGACAAAACAGCGGTCATCCAAACAGACGCTGACACCTTCAAGCATGACTTTAACGCCCTTATCAAGACAATCTCTTTTATTAAGTAGTCATGCTTCGTCTGTAGTGTAGCAGCGTGCTACACTAGATGTACGATGCGTAGTGAGGGAGACAGGGGTCAGAGCGGATCAGAGGGGCAGAGTATTTCTGCGATTGTTGCTGCTGCGCATGAGTTGAAGTCGCCACTTGTCCTGATACGTCAGCTAGCGTTTGTTGCCGCTGACACAGATGCCTCTGAGGCAGAGCGTCGCCAGGCGCTTGATCAGTTGCGCGCGACGGCTGACCGTGGACTGCGCCTGACGACCGACCTGACGCGAACTGTGCGCCTTGAAGATTCGCTGTTTGCTATTGAGCCCGTCAATGCACAGCAGCTTTGTGATGAGGTGGCGAGGCATATGACACCTCTCTATACGCACTATGGAAGGAGTATTTCGACAGATATTCGTCGAGCTCGTTCGCCGATTCTTGCCCACAGAGAGCTTCTAACGAGTGTTCTGTATCATTTTGCTGACAACGCACTTCACTATGGTGATGGCAATAGTTCAGTCTCTCTTTCGATGCAAGAGAAGGCGTCTCAGGGGATAATGCGCATTGGTGTTCGTGATGTTGGACCGGCAATGTCGCTCCGCGAGTGGAGGGTTGCTCGGAAGCATCCGCAAGGGTCGCTCGCTTCACGTCCACAGGGTAGCGGGTTGGGGCTACATATCTCTGAGCAGTTTGCTGCAGCGATGGGAGGTCGAATTGGACTAACACGACACAGGGATGGTGTGACGTTCTATATTGAGCTTCCTCTGTCGGAGCAGTTGTCGTTGCTATGATTCGTGCACTACTCGTCGAGGACGATCTGTTGCTAGCGCAGCAATTTATTCGGATATTAGAAAAAGATGGTGTTGCAGTTGTGTATGCGCGACATGCAGGTGAGGCGATTGCTGCTGTAGATGAAGAGTTGTTTGACGTCATTATTCTAGATATACTCTTGCCAGCAACAAGCGGTTTCGCCTTGCTCCATGAGCTTCAGTCATATAGTGACACGGCCCAGGTGCCAGTCATTATGTGTACAAGTATGGCGAGTGATATGCGTCTCGATGAGCTGCATTCGTATGGCGTTCGGCGGCTGATCGATAAAGTCACTATGGAGCCATCAGACATGGGCGCTGCCATACGGGCGGTTATCGGATGAAAACTGAACGGACACGAGCAATCGTACTACGCCGTACGAATTATGGAGAGGCAGATCGTATTGTGCAACTTCTCACGCCGACTGGTCGGCGGTCTGTGATCGCACGCGGAGTACGCAAAGAGAAGAGTAAATTGGCGGGTGGTATTGAGCTGTTTGCTGTGAGTGACGTTGTGATTGGGAAAGGTAAGGGTGATCTCGGTATCCTGACTTCGGCACGCCTCGTGCAGTTTTATCGACGTATCCTTGAAGATTATGACCGGATGCAATTTGGCTACGAGATGATCAAGTTAGTTGCTCGTGTCAGTGAGCTGGTAGATGAGCCGGAGTGGTATGAAGTGGCAACACAGGTGCTCATGGCGCTTGACGCGTTGTCGGTTGATGTAAGGCTGACGCAGGTGTGGTTTTACCTACATTATGCCGATCTGCTAGGGCATACGCTTGGCTTGCGTTACGATGCAGATGGTGATGTATTGACAGCTACTGGGCAGTATCGTTACGACGTTGGTGAACGCGGTTTGCGACGAACGACAGGTGGCGAAATTAGCGCTGATCATATCAAACTATTGAGACTCATAAGCACTAATACATTAGAGCGATTGGCGCAAGTTGGTGGTGTATCGGCAATTCTTGATGATTGCCTGTTGCTTGTACGTGAGCATGCGGCGATTGCGAACTAGTCTTTTTCGTTAGGTACACTCTTAGTTTTCGTTGGTTTTGCTGCTGATGATACGTTAGGAGTGCTTTTTGTGGCGAAGTAGTGGCGTATTTCAAAGAGAATAAAGCCGCCGATTCCACCACCAATCAGGAGGCCAATAATCGTACTGGTAAGAGCACCTTCAACGACGCCGGATATAGTCATACCGATAAGGCCGATGAGAAAAGCAAGGAACATGAGATCCCAGCCAGCTTTCTTTTGCACCTTGAGCGGCTGGATGGCTTTTGCCTCAACAACAAGCATGACGATGATTGTCGCGACGCTTATCCAGGTTCCAATAATATGGTTCGCTCCTACACTTGGTACGGTGATACCTAGTGTAGTGGCAAAATTTTGAATCTCTCGTATTGTCGAGTCAGCCCGCATGAGGAGGTTAAGCGATGAGATGGCACTGATGACCGAAAGGACAATGCCGATAATAACGAGCCACCACGAATTTGTCGCAAGCCATTTTCGAACCGTGTCCGGTAAGTGTACGGGTGAGTTTTTATGCCATGTTACAAAGATTGCTTCAGCTCTCTTGGTCATTTCCATTACAGGAACCTCCCATTACATAGTGTACTTACAGCATACCTCGGAATAAGATGTGCGGCAAATGAGCCGCCGATACTCTTTCATATTATAGCAAAAAATGACATAAAATGCAAATTATGCTATGCTGAAACAGATATGAAGAACCAAAAGAACGAAACGATGGAAGCAGTTGTATCATTGGCAAAGCGACGAGGCTTTATTTATCCAGGCAGCGATGTCTACGGGGGATTAAGTGGAACATGGGACTACGGGCCACTTGGGGTCTCCCTGAAGCGGAAGATTATGGCGGCATGGTGGAGCCATTTTGTCGATCAACGTGATGATATGTATGGTATCGATGCAGCGATCTTGATGAATCAGAAGGTGTGGCAGGCGAGCGGTCACGTCGATACGTTTGTCGATCCGTTGTGTGAGGATACCGAGAATAAGAGACGCTATCGCACTGATCATATCCTGAAAGATAACAATATCGATCCTGATGGTATGACGATGGCGCAGATGGATGCGGCAATTATAGAGCATAATATCAAGAGTCCTGATGGCAACTTGCTTTCGCCTTCACGAACTTTCAATATGATGTTTACAACACATGTTGGTGCGACGCACGACGAGTCATCGGTGAGCTACCTTCGCCCAGAGACAGCGCAGGGGATATTTACAAACTTCAAGAATGTTGTCGATAGTTTTTATCCCGATCTGCCATTTGGCCTGGCGCAGCAGGGTAAAGCGTTTCGTAATGAGATCAGCCCGCGTGACTTTATTTTCCGCTCTCGTGAATTTGAACAGATGGAGATTGAGTATTTTGTTCACCCTGATCATTGGCAGGAAGCGTTTGATGAGCTGCTTGCTAGTGCTCATGACTTTCTTAAGGGGCTCGGTCTACCAAAGGAAGCAATCCATGAGCTTGATGTCCCTGAGACAGATCGAGCGCATTACAGTAAGAAGACAATCGATATTGAGTTTGATTATCCGATTGGCCGCGAGGAGTTGCTCGGTATTGCGTATCGTACAGACTTTGACCTTGGTAATATCCAGCGTGTCAGTGGCAAAAGTATGGAGTATACGATCAAGGGGACGAATGAGAAATTTGTACCACATGTGATCGAGCCGAGCTTTGGTGTCGAGCGTCTGCTGATGGCGGTGCTTTCAAGTGCCTATCGCGAAGATGAGGTGAACGGCGAAGCGCGCACGTACCTTGCGCTACCTGAGCACCTCGCGCCGACCCGTTTCGCGGTGTCGCCACTCCTAAAGAATAAGCCAGCATTGGTCGAGAAGGCTCGTGAGGTATATAAGCTCCTCCGAGAAAAATATGGCAATGTTAGCTGGGATGATAATGGTAATATCGGCAAACGATATCGTCGTCAGGATGAGATCGGTACGCCATACACCGTCGTGGTTGATTTCGAGACAATCGAGGGTGATGGGACTGTGACAGTGCGTGATCGTGATACGACAGAGCAGCGACGCGTCGAAATCTCAACACTATAGCCACGCGTAGTCATTATTGACTTTGCATGTTTTTTGTGCTATTATAGTATTATAGCATCATGAAAAATAAACAAAACAAACCTATTCCTGTATGGGCATGGCATCTCGTCGCACTTGCACCTGTACTGCTGGCGGCTCCGAATGGCATGGTTATCAAAATGGTTGGTAGCGAGATTGATCCAGCATGGATTAATGTACTGCGTTTTTCAATCATTACTCTCGTGCTGCTGCCGCTACTCATCAGGTCAATACCGTTTATGACCAAGAAGAATATACGCTTTGCTATTTTGCAGGGATTGATGTATTCGATTGCTGTGACGAGCTATGTTTTTGCGATAAATTTAAGCCAGGCAAGCTATGTGGCGGTGATAAATCTCGGTATTCCGATCCTCCTGATGGTGTACTCGGTGTATCTCACGCGTGAGCGGGTAACACGCAATGCGATGGTCGGTATTAGTATAGCAGCGCTTGGTGCCTTTACGATTATCGGCTTCCCGCTATTGATCGGACAGGGCTTTACGAGTGACTTTCATCCGCTTGCAACAGTGCTTGCATTGTTGAATGTTGCCGCGTATCCCTTGGCGATCATTTTCTCGCGCAAGGCGACTGACGATGGATTACCGCTGACAGTGGCTTTTGGTGTGTCGTCCAGTGTAACACTGGCCGTGAGTCTTGGTGTCGCAGTATTGCTTGGCGGCGCTTTTCCGTTCGAGGCGATTGCTACTCAGCCGTCCATCTTACTTATGATTGCTTATACAGCACTTGGCGTTTCGCTGCTAGCTCGTATGTTGACAGTTCTTTCGTATAAGCATCTTGGTTCTGCTGTGACAGGAGGGTTGTACTACATTGAAGGATTTGCATCAATCATGCTGCCGATTCTTGTACTTGGTGAGCATATGACAAGTGAGATGCTTTTTGGCGGCATCCTTATCTTGCTAGGGGTCCTTGTTGCTGAGACACGTCGACATCCTGTTGTGCAGGAGGATCGTCATCAGATAGGACATCGACACGACTAGTCGTGAGCATGATAGACTGGTATATATGATTACGTATTTTACTGATGGCAGTGCCAGCCCAAACCCTGGTCCAGGTGGGTTTGCGGTGATTAAAAATGGTGCACCACATATTTTAGGAAGTGAAGATGGCGATACGACCAATATTCGCATGGAAGGTAAAGCAATTATTGCAGCGCTGAAGGACGCAGCAGGCGCACCAGCCGAAATTTATACCGATAGTGAATTCTGGATTAATGTCATCACCAAATGGGCGCCAGGTTGGGAGGCGAAAGGCTGGAAGAAAAAGGGTGGTGAGATCAAGAACCTCGACATTGTACAGGAGGTGTATCCGCTCTATCAGCAGTCGCAGGTGACATTAGTATGGGTGCGTGGGCATAACGGCAGCGAACTGAATGAGCTGGCTGATGTATGGGCCAACAAGGCGCGCGAGGGCGAGCGGCTGTAGGGCAGATTTGCACTTGCAATGTCCCAGCTATACCGCTATAGTAGCACTATTAACAACTAACCAATATCAAGAAACGGCGAGAGATCTGGCTTTATGACCCGTTAGCAACCTAGTAGTAACCAAGGTGCTTCCTCCAGCCCACAGCACGTGCGGATAGATATGTGTTCATTCTTGAACTCCTTTCTTGTTCGTTCGGTGGGGCAGATGAAAGGAGTTTTTTATGTCTGCAAATATACCAATCGAGTACCGCACGGCCGAGAGTGTGAGCCCTGGTCATCCCGATAAGATCTGTGATCGGATATCTGATGCTATTTTGGATGCGCATCTGCATGAAGATAAAGATGCTCGTGTTGCAGTAGATGTTGCCGGTGGCCATGGTATCGTATTTGTGACTGGCGAGGTGACATCGCGTGCAAAGGCAGTGGATGTGCCAGCGATTGTCCGACGTATTGCCGGTGATGTAAAGTTGATAGAGAATATTGCGGCGCAGAGCCCTGAGATCGCGGCGGGCGTTGATACGGGCGGTGCGGGGGATCAGGGTATTATGATCGGCTATGCAACGCGAGAGACGCCAGAATTGCTCCCGTTGGAGGTTATACTAGCGCGGTCACTCAATCAATATTTGTATGAGCGCTGGCCGTACGACGGCAAGACACAAGTGACAGTTCGAGAGCGTGAGATGACTAGCATTGTTGCAAGCTTTCAGCATGCACCGCACGATGAGCTTGAGGAAGCGGTCAAGCAGTGGGCCCGAACACAAACATGGGTAAGTGCTTGCTTTGTGAAGCATCGCAATGGTAATCCGACATTACATATCAATCCAGCAGGCGATTGGAAGATCGGTGGTTTTGATGCAGATGCAGGGTTAACAGGACGCAAGCTTGCGGTTGATAATTATGGCCCGCGCACTCCTGTTGGCGGTGGGGCGTTTAGCGGAAAGGACCCGAGTAAAGTCGATAGGAGTGCAGCATATGCAGCACGTCAAATCGCTGTCGATTATCTGCGACAGCGACCAAATGCGCAAGAAGTCTTTGTGAGACTTGCCTATGCAATCGGTGTAGCTGAGCCATTGGAGGCGACGGTCATCCTTGACGGCATACCCGAGCAGGTAGTTGGGTACGATACAACACCAAATGGCATCATCCGGTGGCTTGATCTGCGCCGACCGATATACGAGAAGACAGCAGCGTATGGTCATTTTGGTCATGGGTTCACATGGGAAGAGCCTCGTACTTCAGTCTAAATGCTTGGCATCTAAAGGATCATGACATACGTTTGATTGTCGGTAAAGAATGTATTGCAACAGGCATAGCTTGGTGATATACTGCCAAGACTAATATGAGTGAGACACTACAGGTTGATTCACAGGACGACGGAGAGCCTCCGTCGTCTGGTCGGGATGATTTTATTGCTACAATTATGGAACAGGTTGATCGCCACACGGGGGCGACTCGATATACGTCTGCGCCTATCGGACGACACGAGACACGGCTCAGGTTGGCTGAGGGGATGATTATTGCAGACCTTGGTGAGAGTGCGTGCAACATGTATGCGCAGTTGTCGTTTGATGAGCGAATACGTCTCGAGGACGATATGATACATGAGATGCGGTGGCTTGCAGATGACGAGAGTGCATCAGATGCACGGGCGCTTTGCAATAGTGCACCGGTTCTATTTGAGCCGTTTGGGCACGAGATGCTTCTTGGTGAGAGAGATTCTGATGACAGGTGGTTGCGACTCGAAGCGCATAATATTTCGACGCACGAACAGAAGCGCATACTTGTTGGCGGCTTGGCTGTGCTGCTTTGGCGACTTGAGCAGGTAACGTAGAGATGCTACACGAAACGCGTCGTTTTTAGTACACTATGGAATAGAGCTGTATAAATCAAAAGAAAGTTAGGATATGGAAAAAGACCAGGCGCTTCAGCGCGATGTGACCGATATTTTTTTGTGGGCAAATAATACTGATGGAATAAAGAACGACCTTGATGTCGAACTCTTTGTATTCAATAAGAATTACACACCGTATAGTACAAGTTTTGCGAGTGAACTCAATGCGCAGATTAAGCCATTATTCTTGTATGATTACATAAACTTTGTGACGCTTGGCGCTGGTACGGGTCTTTCTGTGCGTGACTATGAGTTACAGGACGGCGAGGAAAACGTCTTGCTCCGGACAGATCTTGACAAAGTAGGTCGGGCAGAGACGCTGATACATCTGATTGAACACGAACGACATGATATGTTGGAGTTTTCCGAAGAAGAGCACGAGTTCAAGCGGCTCAAGGGAATTATCGCACGATTCACGCACAAGGATAATCCTGATGTGTCATTCTATGCAATCAAAGCAATCCAGCAGTCTCATGCGATTAAGGGCGCGCTTAGCTGGGAGTTTCGTGACGGGAAGTTTGCAGCATTTCAGGCTGATGTTGGCTTTAAGGTGCCAGCAGATAGCCAAGTGTTGATTATTGATAAGGATATCTTTGTTTACAATCAGTCGAAATTTGAGAAACTTTTTCAGTATGAGTATAAGAAACAGGTAGTGGCAGATCAGAAGATTGCTGAAATTGAGAAACAGTATCAGCTGAGTTTTCCTGAGGGTCTTGATATGCAGAGTCTTGTCCGTGAGAAGAAGGGTGTTATTAATAAGCTTCAAAAGCTTGAGATTGGCGAGATTAGCCAGGAGCAGGCGATTGACTATGCTGATGAGATGGGCCTCGACTTGATGACAGATGATAGTGGTGCGATTATTATTCTTGATGGTAGCGACCTGACAAAATTCGTAAATCTTATCAATGAAGATTATGTCACATCAGAGATTACGGGCAAGAGATACGAAATCAAAAGTAAAAAACTACTTGATGCTGCCGAAGGGGAGCCACCGCGAGGGTAGGTGTATCTTATGCTGTATAAAAAATACCACCCCGTATGTCAGGGGTGGTATTTTTTTGTTGACGTATGCTAGCTTGCGAACTTAGCAACAGCAGCATCAAGCGCTGTTGCGTCTGGGTTTGCGATGATCTTTGGATCGTTTTTGTCGTAGCTTGCAAACATCGGGCATGTCGATGCAGGTGCGTTAATTGTTCCAAGGTCTTGGAGTTTTTTACCAGTCTTTGCTTCGTATGCAGTAGCACTAAATGCAGTTGCGTAGTAGTCGATCGTAAGGTTGTCTTCACCTGACTTAAAGTCACAGGTCTTTGCCTTGACGCGACTGCTGATTGTCTCACTGAGACAGACGACAACGTTAGCTTGTTCGAATTTATTGTACTCAACGTAGTAGGGTGCGCCATACTTGAGTGAAGTCTGTGACCAATAGTCACGACCGTTATCTTCCTTTGAAAACGCGACCACCTTGTATGGTTTTGCAAGGTCAGCAGCGTTGCTGACAGAGCCAACTTCGCAGACTGCCTTAAAGTCGGTGAGCGAGCCGGCAGTTTTCGCATTTGCTGCACGGAGCGCATCGTCATTCGCAGGTACTTCTTCAGTATCCTTCTTTGTCGTATTATCTGAGCTGTCTTTTGACGTTTGCTTTGATGAATCTTCCTTCTTGTCACCGCTGTTAGATAGGGTTAAAGCAAGGGCAACACCACCGCCGATGAGGAGGATAGCACCAATGATGATACCGATGATAAGACCGGTATTCTTCTTTGGTGGTTGACCGTATGGATTCGGTACGCCAGGCTGAGGTGGTGTAACGGATGGTTGTGGTGGCTGCGGCGCTACAGGTGGCGGCGTCGGCGCTTGTGGTTGCTGTGTATCGTTGGGCATAGATATTCTACTCTCCTTAATTACTACCGATAGTATAGCATAGCCGATACATCTAGTGTATGCTATCAAGTGATGAACGTTTTGGCGGATACGCAACGAGAAAAGCTACAGATAGGTATCATCGGGTACGGTGATTTTACAAAGGTCATGATAGAGTATCTTGCGCCGTATGCCGATATTATTGTGAGCTCACGCTCACGTGTCGTGGGCGATGCTGGATATGGCGCACGATTTGGTTCGGTTGATGATGTGTTGGCACGGCCTATTATTATTCCATCAATTCCTGCACAGTTTTTTCGGACATTCTTTGAATCACATCACACAAAAGTGAACGCGAATGCACTGGTGATTGACGTTGCCTCGGTAAAAACAGCTCCACTTGTGGTGCTCAAGGAGCTTCTACCTGCAACGTGCCAGATTATCGGTACACACCCAATGTTTGGCCCAGCCAGTATCGAGAAGAACGGTGGCGTTGCAGGGTTGAAGTGCGTTGTGAGTCCCGTTCGGGCGGGTGAGCTGGTTATGTCGCGCGTTGTAGAGTTTCTCCGAGTGTCGCTGGGGCTTGTTGTGATTTGGCGAACGCCAGAGGAGCATGATAAGGAGATGGCATATATACAGGGATTGAGTCATTACATCGGGCGTGTGATGGATGAAATGAGCATACCTGAGAGCGATCTAGCAACGCTGGCTTATGATGATCTTATGAGCATGAAGCATATTCAGGGCGGTGATAGCTGGGATTTGTTCCACTCGATTATGCATGAAAACCCATATGCAAAAGAAGTGCATGCGGCATTTTTGACTGCTTGTAGGCAGCTCGATCGAAAGCTATTTGATTGATAGCGCGAGAGGATTGCTCGTAAGAAGAGTAATGTGGTACACTCGCTGTAATACATAAGGGAGTGTAGGAGATGAAACGACATATAGTACTTGCAATTGCAAGTTTCACCGTGGGTGCGGTGATGATTAGCTCGCTGATCGTTGCGGGTGTTGCACAGGCGGCAGTGGGTTATACGCTTAATCGAAGTGGCAAGACGATCACTGTTGACTGGGATGATGTAGTCGGCGCGACATCATATAGCGTAACTCCAGTTGTTAATGGAACAGCTATGACACCGGTCATCATGACGACGTCTGACTATAGCGATACAAGTACGATACCGAATACGAGTTACGTATATCAGGTGGTTGCAATGACGACAGATGGGTCAGTCGACCTCTTTACGACAAGCGCGACACGGTACAGTCTCACGACTCCAGCATTGACGGCCAAGGCAGTATCGTACAGCACGATCGACTTGAAGTTTTCTGCTGTTCATGGAGTACAGAAGTATGAAGTCTATCGCTCGACAGCTAAGACAAAAGGATTTGTGCAGGTCGCCTCTACTGATAAGCTGTCTTTCGTAGATAAGAGCCGAACAACTGGGACGTCATATTACTACAAAGTGCGTGGCGTACAGGTAGTAGACGGGAAGACATACCGTACTGGTTGGTCTACAGTAAAGACTGCACGAACATCACTCGATAAGACGAAGGCGACGGTGACGTCACCTTCGTATCATACGGCAAAGGTGACATTCAGTAAGGTAAGTGGTGCGACGAAGTTACAAGGTTTATCGCTCTACAAGCAGTAAAAAAGGCTTCAAACTTGTCAAGACAACTAAAAGTCTTAGCTATACCAACACCAAGCTTAAGACAGGTACACGCTACTATTATAAAGTAGTTCCACATCGCGGTAAGGTTAAGGCTGCGGCATCAGCGACGGTATCTGTGAAGCCGGTGCTCAAGAAGACAAAATTTAAAACTGCTGGTACATCTCTCGGAAAAGTGAAGGTGACATGGTCCAAGGTGAGTGGCGCGACTGGATACAAGGTTTATCGATCAACAAGCGCGACAAAGGGATTCAAGGTAGTTAAGACAGTCAAGGGTACATCTTTTACAGATACAAAACTCGCTAATAATAAAACCTACTACTATAAGGTTGCTGCCTACCGAAAAGTCAGCTCAAAGACTGTATCGAGTGGTGCGACATCAGTGTTCAAGATTACGACACCGCGCAAGGCTGGTCACTATTATTTCTCAAAGGGCGGGTTCTTTGTCTTGCAGACGAGTGGATCTGGCTACTATGAGGTGTGTAAGAAGACCAAATGTAATTGGAGTACGGCTGATACGAACCATATCTTCCAGAATAAGACATATGTTGATGTACCTGCAGGCTATTACTTGCGATTCACTGCGTATGGTAGCAAAGACGCCCGCATCACCCGCGCTGACTCACATTACGCAACAACAAAGTCGACCATCACAGCACCAGGCCACTATCTTGTTGGCTTTGATCTGAAGCCGGGTGAGTATAGGATCTATAGTTCCAAGGATTGGAGCTATACAATTTGTGCATGGACGAGTTGCGACTGGACTAATGGGTATGATGATATCGAACTCGTTAGCAAAGGAGAGTACATTATAATTACTCTTTCTAGCGGTGATTTTCTTGAGATTTCCACCTTCGGCGGTAGCATCAAGGGTACTCGTCGGTAGGGCGACGTGGTGTTGCTAGGCGAGTTGTGACGGGTACTCGCCTAGAACTGTTAGTGATTCAGTGAGCGGTTCTATGTCGGCAAGTGCGGCATGGAGCCGCTCGCCTGCTATATCAAGTACGAGGTAGAAGCGATAGTGCCATGGCTTGCCGATGATAGGGCGTGACTGAAGCTTGGATAGGTTGATGTTATGGCTCGCGAGGGTTGTAAGAATTTTTGCAAGTGCGCCTGGAGTGTGGTTGGTTGTAAGGACAAGTGAGGTCCGATTAGCTTCTCTTGTAGGGACGCCATGAGGGTGAATAGCGAGGAAGCGCGTAAAGTTGGCGGGGTTATCTTCGATATTCTCTCGGAGTACGGGCAGGTCGTAGAGCGTGGCAGCTTCGCGGTTGGCGATGGCTGCCAGGGCGGGGTTGCCTGATTCTTTGATGAATCGTACAGCACCAGCTGTGTCGTGAAATTCGATTCGCTTCGCGTCCGGGTAGTGTGTGTCGAGGAAATTCTCGCACTGAGCAAGTGCTACAGGGTGCGAGTAGATGTGTGTCACGGTGGTGTCGAGTGTGCCTATGAGCTGCTGATGAACGGGAAGATGAACCTCGCCGATAATCGGATAGCCGTGTGATTCGATGAGGTCATACACTTGATTGATGCCGCCATAGAGCGAATTTTCGATAGCGACCATGGCTGCATCTGCCTCGTGACGGTTGAGTACACCGAATACTTCGCTAAAGCTTTCGCATGGAACAATTGAAACGTCGCTACCATACCACTTTTTGGCGGCAGTGTCGTGGAATGAAGCTTGTTCTCCTTGGATTGCGATGCGCATACTGCACTATTTTAGCATGGTTTGCTGCGATCCAATTGTTTAGTAGTTGCTGTATGCTGTGAGGTATGAGCAAGGTTCTGACATTCGCAAGTAGACTCAGCAAACTTAGTATCGTCATTGGGGCTATCATGTTTATTTGGCTTATTGGAGTTTCTGTGTCTTTATATCATCAAAGGCAGGCCATTATGGCGGAGCGTGAGCGCGTACATGACGCAGTTACTTCTACGTCCTGTAAAAAAGTTCCGGACACAGTACAGGACGGGCGCATTATCTCTGGGAAGGTGAGTGCATCTTGCCTTTTACATCTTGGTAACGATAAAGAGTCGAGGCTTGAAGAAGACATAGGAAGGTATTTGATGATTTTTACTTGACTCGCTACTGTTGTCGGGTTAGGGCTCTGCGTGTTGCTGATCATTACAATACGGTAAAGATCTAATCAGCATGGGCATAGGAAGCAAGATAAGAGGAGCTAGAGGGCGACGGGCACACATTGATAGGGTGGGAGTGGTATACTAGTATATACATGGATCAAAAACTTGCGTTAGAAATTATGCTGGAAGGCGAGAGCGTCCTGCTGACCGGTCCTGCGGGAAGTGGCAAGACGTATGTTTTGAACCAGCTGATCCGTCTTGCTCGGCATGAGGGTAAGAAAGTCTCGGTGACGGCAACAACAGGACTCGCAGCGACACACCTTGGCGGCACGACGATTCATGCCTGGTCTGGGATTGGTATACGTGATGATATCCCGAGTGGCTTTGCTGATCATATGGCAAAAGGTCGGCGCGAGATCATTGAAAAAACAGATATTTTAATTATTGACGAGATTTCGATGCTGCATGATTATCGTCTTGATATGGTTGATGAGGTGTGTCGTCTCGTGCGTAAGCAGCCTGATGTGCCGTTTGGCGGTATCCAGGTAATCATGAGTGGAGATTTCTTCCAGCTACCACCCGTGAATCGTACTGATTCACGAGCAGGAGGCTTTGTTGTGACAAGTAATGTCTGGCAGGAGCTTGATCCAACGGTGTGCTACCTGGAGGAGCAGCATCGACAGGACGACGAGGAGCTATCCGAGATACTGAACGCCTTGCGCTCAGGTGATTTGCGACGAAGGCATGCCGAAGCACTAGTAGCACGGACTGATGAGATTCCCGACGATGACGACATTACAGAGCTTCATACGGTTAATGTCGACGTTGACCGTATCAATGAAGCACGTCTTGAGCAGCTCGGTGGTGACGAAATATTTTATACACAAGTAACGACAGGTTCGGCGAATTATGTCGAGAATCTTCAGCGTTCAGTATTAGCTCCGGCAACGTTGCGTCTCAAAGAGGGCGCACTTGTTATGGCGGTGAAAAATGCACTCGACCGTAAGTATGTCAATGGCAGTATCGGTACCGTCGTCGCATTTGAGCCAGCGACAGAGTATCCGATCGTTCGGTTTCGTAACGGGCGAGAGATGACGATGCAGCCCGAGTCGTGGGAGCTGCGTGATGGCGACAAAAAACGAGCATCCATCTCGCAAATACCACTACGCCTCGCCTGGGCGATTACTGTGCACAAGAGTCAGGGGATGACGCTCGACGCGGCGCGGATTGATCTACGGAAGGCGTTTGTTGAAGGTATGGGGTATGTGGCGCTCAGTCGGGTAAAAAATTTGGACACGCTGTATCTTCATGGCATCAATCGCATGGCACTAACGATTAGCGAGGATGCGCGACATATTGATGGATTGCTTCGCGAGCGAGCAATTGCTGACGGTAAGAAATTTGCGCATCTCAGCGCGCAAGCTACAACGCGCGATCTTCAGCCCACCCAAGAGAAAAAGAAAACAGATGGTGGAAGCTCATGGCAGGAGAAGATCGAGAAGATGCGCGAGATACATCCAAATGCGTATCGCCCATGGACAAACGAACAGGACGCACTGCTCAAGCAGGAGTTTCAGAATGGGAATGATCTGCAAAAATTATCAGAACTTCTTGGCCGTCATGAGCGTAGCATTTTGATGCGACTTCAAAAACACTTTGGTGAGGATGTGGTGGTAAGATAGTCATATGAAACAGAGTCCAGTCGCAAAGCATATCCACTACGAAGGTCTCGCAAAGCATGTGAGCTCGCAAGAACTTCATCAGTATCGGCAGGGGCTGCCGCAGTGGCAGCGTTGGATACCGCGACTAGCCACTGTCGGATGGCTGATTGTTTTTGGATTATGGGGGACTGGTAGTGTGGTTGCGAACCCCGACCAATGGCCTATGATTGTTGGTATGATTATTGTGGTTGGTGTCGGCGGTTCGTGGTTGATGTGGCGTGCTTTTCGGAGTGCAAACATACGAACAATTCGCCTTGCACGATTTGCACACAGTAACGGCTGGCGATACGAGCGACAGTCGAAACAAGTATTGCATCAGGGAATGATCTTCCAGATTGGGCATAGTCGTAAGGTGACAAATGTAATTTCGTTTGCCGGAACAGATCAAACAGTTGGATTTGAGCTTGGAGAGTATACCTATTCGACTGGTAGCGGTAAGAATCGTCGGACGTACTGGTGGACATATTGTTGTGTGGAACTTGAGCGTAACGTGCCGCATATGGTGCTTGATTCTCAGCACAATAACGTGCGGCTCTTTGGCAAGGATATTTTCAGCAACCTACCTGCAACGTTTCGGAAAGATCAGGTGATTTCGCTTGAGGGTGACTTTGACAAGTATTTCACACTCTATGCACCAACCGCATACAAGCGAGATGCATATTATGTATTCACACCTGATCTCATGGCACTTCTGATAGATCACTCACGGTCGTATGACGCAGAGGTGATCGATAATAAAGTCTATTTTTATGCGCCAAGCTCTGGGCGGCAACACCTTTTGCTTGATCCGAATGCGATGTACGGCTGGCTGCGTATTATCAATACGGTAGGAATGAAGGTTAGCCGACAGACTGATTATTATGCAGACGAGACAGTTGGCAATCGATCAGCTGACACGGTGGCATCTTCGGGGAGGCGGCTGCGGCAGGGTGTGAGCTGGGTTGCAATTATCGTCGTAGCGATTATAATCATCCTTAATATCATCATGTCGATACACGACATCAAGCAGTAAGGAAGTATTCATGATGCGCGAACCGTTTGCAAAAACAGATGTAAAGATAGCGGTAATTGGCGGCGGAACAGGAAGCTTTACACTGCTCACAGCGCTCAAGGAGCGAACTTCACAGATTGCTGCACTCGTGAATATGGCTGATGACGGCAGTAGTACCGGTGTATTGCGTGACGAATTGGGCGTGCTTCCTCCGGGTGATGTCAGGCAGTGTTTGGTCGCGCTCAGCAAGACGCCAGAATTGCGTGACCTTTTCAATTATCGTTTCGATGAGGGGACATTCAAGGGGCATGCGTTTGGTAATATATTCATCTCGGCACTCGAGAAGATGACAGGAAGCTTTACGGAAGGTGTAGAGCTGGCAAGTCGTCTGTTGAATATCACAGGAGTCGTCGAGCCGATTACAGAGACGAATATCACATTGGTAGCTGAAACAGCAGCAAGTGGGGTTGTGCGAGGTGAGTCAAATATTGAGCAGGCCGACTTCGGTGGTGAGCGTCCAAAAATCTGGCTCGAGCCGAAAGCGGCTGCGACGAAACGGGCGCTCAAAGCGATTGAACAGGCTGATATCGTTGTTATTGCACCAGGTAATGTTTATCGAAGTATCGCGCCCGTACTCGTAACTGAAGGTGTCGGGGAGGCACTCCAGCGTACGAAGGCGCTGTGTGTGTATGTTTGTAATCTTGTGACAATGCCACGGCAGACGGGTGGCTATAAGGTCCATGACTTTGCTGATGAGATTGAGCGGTTGGCGGGCGGTACATTTCTTGATGCTGTTTTGTTTAATACAGAGCTACCGTCTGATTCGCTCATGTCGCGCTATGCGAAGACGGGTGAGCTGCCTGTTGAGTATGATGAGCAGAAACTTCACGACGCACACTATATTGCCGCTGGGGCATCACTGCTTGCGGGGACGGTATGGCAAAATACAAATCGATCTGACCCGATAGCGGCACAACGTACGCTGATTCGACATGATTCGGAAGCGGTCGCAAGGGCGCTATTTGAACTCTATGAATATAGAACAGAGGGCGATGATGAGCGAGCATAAGCAGACATTTTATGTACTTGATTTTGATCGGACACTTTTTGACACCAGTGCAGTCGTGCAGCATATTGAGCAGTTTTTGATGGTCGAATATCCGGATATTGCTGAAACAGTTGGCCGTGAGCGTCAACGCGTAGAGATGAGCGGTGGCTCGTATGATATGCTCGCATCGATTCGACAGCATGCCCCCGACACGACAGACGATCTTCTTGCGTCATTTGTTGAACACGAGCGTCATGAGAGTCTATTGCTACCGGGTGCTGACGCACTCATGGCGGCGATTGAGCACGCTGGTCATGAATGGGGAATTATGACGTACGGAGGAGAGCAGTGGCAGCGTGCAAAATTGCGCATGGCAGGACTTGAAGATGCGGCTGCGCTTGTGATTGAGCGGAAGGGCAAGGGTGAGCGTATTGCTGGATGGCGGGATGATGATGGCTTGTATCGGTTACCTCGAGAATTAGGTAGTCGTGTTGTTCGACAGATTGTCATTGTTGATGACAAAGCGAGTGAGTTTGCGGGTCTGCCAGGGGACGACTCAACTCGAGGCTATTGGGTGCGAAATGCTGCGTCAGCGCTTCCGTCGCAAGAAGGTTCGGTGCCGGGTGGCGTGTCGACTGTCGGTACGCTTCATGATGTGATAGCGCAAGAACGCCTGTAGGTTGAGAAGCTCCGTAAGTATGTAGACAACACCCACCCCATACGGGGTGGGTGTTTTTCCACAAAACTGTGTATAACTTGACATGTTATATAAAAAAGTCAAAAATGGGGGTTGAAGTGGGTAGGTGTGGGTAGTATAGTAAAGGCAGTGGCACGGACTGGATAGTCCAAAAACAAACACCACCACAGTACTAATTAAAATAACCCTAAAAGCCCGAAAGGAACGAGAGTGGCTATAGATTATTTTGAACGAAAGCTTGATGACAAGCGTCGGCTCACCATACCGACCGAGCTTCGTGAGGAATTCTCTAGCGGCGTTGTTCTGACACGAGGCTTTGGCTCATACCTTCACCTTTATCCAAAGCGTGTTTGGGATGAGCAGATGGAGCAGGCACTCGGTGGCAATATCCTCGATGAGAGGGTGGCTGACCTGAATGTTAAGTTCCGAACAGGGAAGAGCGAGTCTGAGCTTGATAGCAAGCAAGGGCGTATTGCTCTCGAACAGCATTTGCTAGACTATGCGGGCATCGACCGTGAAGTTGTCGCAGTGCGAGCGGGTGCATACTTCCGAATTTTGCCAAGCGGATCAGACGTGTAGGTGAGCTACGGCACATTAACAATCTAAAAGAAGAAACTCTCGAGATCAGCAATCTGGCAGTATGGGACGTAGACTCGGCGGACTACGATAAACACCCGCTTGCACCTTTTGAAACACACCTCCCAAAAAACTCCACCTCACGTGAGATATTCTCTCCCGAATATCTCTCACTTTGACAATCGCCCTCCCTGCGATTGTCAGCACACATAAGTCTCTCAATCTCCTTGGTTCGTGGCAGTATGAGTTGTTTGACAATTCGTTACGATATCCAAGGCGGATACTTATTAAAAACAAACACAGATATATGCGAAAACAAAAAACCCAATACTGTCAGTTTGGTGATCTCGAACTTCTCTCGTAAAATAGAGAAGATGAGTATCAAAGAACATCCACCACGATCAGAATCTCCTAAAGGGGAGTCTGCATTACATGTTCCGGTACTTCTTGAGTCGACACTGCGGCTACTGCAACCCAATGAGGGCGAGTCATATCTCGATCTCACGGCGGGGTATGGTGGTCATGCAGGAGAGATTTTAGGAAGAACCGAGTCTTATACCGATGCTGTTTTAGTTGATCGTGACGAGTATGCAATTCGCAGACTGGCACGATTTACCGATAAGGGCGTTCGGTTGATTTCTACCGACTTTCTAGCAGCTGCCAAGCAGCTTATAGCGGAAGGGCGGCAGTTTGATATTGTATTGGCTGATTTGGGGGTGTCGTCACCGCAGCTTGATAAGAGCGAACGAGGGTTTTCTTTTTCCGGAGATGGTCCACTCGATATGAGAATGGATCAACGACAGGAGTTGAGTGCTGAAGTAGTTGTTAATACGTATTCAGAATCTCGTCTTGTCGATATCATCACTAGATACGGAGAAGAGCCACGTGCATTTGCGATTCGTATCGCACATGCAATTTGTCAGGAGCGACCGCTTCATACAACGGGGGAGCTCGCTGAACTTATCAAGCAACAGTATCGTGGCCCGTGGAAAAGAATCCATCCGGCTACGCGCACTTTTCAATCACTCCGTATTGAGGTTAATCAGGAACTAGCTCAGATAGAGCAGCTATTGCCGCTTCTCCCTCGTCTTCTTCGGCAGGGTGGACGGGTCGGTATTATTAGTTTCCATAGCCTCGAAGATCGATTGGTAAAGCGGTATTTTGCAGATCAATCTCAAGCTGGCTATGAAGCAGAGCTAGAGATTGTAACGAAAAAACCACTCGACGGAGTCACTTACGATGTTCACAATCCGCGATCGCGCAGCGCAAAGCTGCGTGTCGCCGTGAAAAAATAAACAAAAAGGAAGGGGCTAGTTATGCCAATTCACATCAACGTACAGTACGCAGACAAGACTGAGCAGATCGCGATTCGCGTCAAGTAGTCAAGACTGTGTGTCACCCTAGTTTCGATTTTGAGACTAGGGTGACGATCAATCCAAATAAACACTAATAAAAAGATATCCACCACATGTCGTATTCAGCACACAATTTTACGTCACGCCGTCAGCAAAACTGGAGTCGCAACCAGAACACAACTCGGTACACCTCAAACGTCAAACTTGGCCCTGTGGCTCATACAGTGCTTGTCGCACTTATGATTACAGTTCTTGGTTTGATATACTTGACGCAGGCAACAAAAGCAACAAGTTATGATTATGAAATCGATCGTGTCGACACGAAGATTAGTGAACTTGCAACGAAGAAGGATGATCTTGAGATCGAGAATGCTCGTCTAACTTCGCTCGGTGTAACTAAAGATAGTGCTGTCGCTCGAGAGATGTCAACACCTGCAAGTGTTGTCTATACACGCTAAGCGGTGACAAGAAAGGATACTATGAAATTAGAGCTTCGAAAGGGTAGTCGCTCTCGGGTGCTTATGTTCTTTCTTCTTGTTATCATAGGTATTTTTATTCTTCGACTTTTCTATATTCAGGTTATTCGACACGATCACTATGTGACGATTGCGGGAAATGAGCAGGTGAGATCGCTGACTATTCCTGCGAAACGGGGTATGATTTATGCGATGGACGGCAATCATCCAGTGCCGCTTGTTATGAACCAGGCTGTCTATACAGTATTTGCCGATCCCCAGACGGTGACAGATGAGGCTGCTGTTGTTTCGGCGGTGCGGAGTATCGCAGGTGGCAATACGCGTCGTGGATTTGAAGAACTTCTCAAGGATAAGTCTAGCCGGTATCAGATTATTGCGACAAAACTGACGCGCACGCAGGCAAATAAGCTCAGGGAGCGTAAGCTTGCGGGTGTTGGGTTCCAGGAGGAGTCGCAGCGTGTCTACCCTGAGGGGGGGCTGGCAGGGCAGGTGCTTGGGTTTGTCAACGCAGAGGGTGTTGGTAACTATGGTGTCGAGGCCTCTCTTAACGAGCGACTGACGGGGGTGGATGGACGGTTGCGCACTGTCACAGATGTACGTGATGTGCCGCTTACGATAGGAGATAAAAATATCAATATTGCTGCCAAAGATGGTGAGAATATTGTCCTGACGATTGATCGTAATGTCCAGTCATATGCAGAAGAGACGCTACGACGAGAATTGAAGAAGATTGGCGCCTCAAGTGGCAGTGTAGTCGTGATGAATCCAAAGAACAGCAAGGTGCTCGCAATGGCAAACTACCCAACCTACCACCCAGCTGAATTTATGCGTGTCGAGGATGCTGCGCACTTTAACAATGCGATTATATCTACACCGTACGAGCCAGCCTCTGTCATTAAAACATTCACACTTGCTACCGGTATCGACAAGGGGGTTATCACGCCACGGTCGACGTATTATAATACTGACTCTATAAAAATTGCCGATACAACCGTTCGTAATGCATTTTTAGGATTAACCGGTACATTAACGATGCAAGATGTGCTTAATAACTCACTCAATACCGGTACTGTCACGATCGCACAGCGTCTCGGGGATGGTTCGAATATCACCCGTGGTGCTCGTGATACGATGTACACCTATTTTCATGACAGATTTGGACTTGGACGCACGACCGGAATAGAGCTAGCTAATGAGTCTTCAGGGCTTATCGTATCTCCAAAGGAGATTGAAGGAAATGCTGTACGTTATTCAAATATGACGTTCGGGCAGGGGCTTGATGTGACGATGATTCAGGTCGCAGCTGGCTTTTCTGCTGTTGTGAATGGAGGAATGTACTATCAGCCAACAGTGCTTGCCGGGGTACTGCGGGACGAATTCGTACAGGAAGAGACGGCTGCGCCGCTCCACCGTGCTATATCAAAGGAGACATCGGCAAGTATGAGAGGAATGCTTGTAGGGGCTCGAAATTCGGTTGACTATATGAGGAATGCTGATAAAAAAGGCTACGACATAGGCGGTAAGACAGGTACGGCTGAAACGATACGCAATGGTCGGTATGTGAAGAGTGAGACAATTGGAACATACCTCGGATATGGTGGCGCGAATACCCCTGAGTATGTCATAATGGTTCAGGTATCAGCGCCAAATCGAAACATCGAAGGTGGCCTGCACGCCAGTCCAATATTTACCGATATCTCAAATTGGATGATTGATTATTTACGTATTCCACCGAAAGGATAACCACTAATGAGCGCCATACAAACAATCGAAATTACCGATGAATTGACACATGTATTTCTGCTTAGTTTGGTGGCTTTTTTGATAGCGATGTTCATGACGCCAATTTATACATTCTTTGCGTACCGCTATAAATTCTGGAAGAAGCAACGAAGCACGAGTACGACAGGGGAGAAGCTTGAGGTATTTACGAAGCTTCACGAGAATAAGTTTAAGCGTAACATTCCGACGATGGCAGGATTGAT
This sequence comes from uncultured Candidatus Saccharibacteria bacterium, assembly GCA_964475295.1. Classification (GTDB taxonomy): domain Bacteria; phylum Patescibacteriota; class Saccharimonadia; order Saccharimonadales; family Saccharimonadaceae; genus CALMAK01. The sequence continues at coordinate 53,565 of CAYYWC010000002.1, read as the reverse complement.
ATTCATCATTGCTATTACAGTGACGACTCTTTTTAATTTTGATCGAGGGCAGACACTTTTACCGTTTGCGGCTCTCTTGGGCGGTGGTCTCGTAGGGCTGCTCGATGACATCATCAATCTCCGTAGTAATGGCAAGGGGACGGCAGGGCTACGTTCGAGTGTCAAGTTTTTGACGATCACGGCACTTGGCCTTGCACTTGGGTGGTGGTTCTTTGAAAAAAATGGGGTTAGTAGTGTCCACATTCCGTTCATAGGTGACTGGTCAATTGGTTGGGCGATTGTTCCTCTCTTCGCATTCGCGGTTGTGGCGACAGGGAACGCGGTCAATATCAGTGATGGCCTTGACGGTCTTGCAGGTGGTCTCCTCAGCCTTAGCTATGGTGCATTTGGTGTCATCGCACTTTTTCAGGGACAGGTGCTCCTTGCTGGCTTTTGTTTTACCGTTCTCGGTGCACTGCTGAGCTATGTGTGGTTTAACATTTATCCAGCACGATTCTTCATGGGAGACGTTGGCAGTTTTTCGCTTGGAGCGGCACTTGGTGTTGTTGCGATGCTGACAAATGCACTGTTCTTACTGCCGATTATCGGCATTGTGTTCGTTATCGAGGCGGGCTCGAGCGCCTTGCAGATCATGAGTAAGCGGTTTCTCAAGAGGAAGATATTTCTCTCCGCACCAGTTCATCACCACCTTGAGGCCATAGGGTGGCCTGAGACAAAAGTTACTATGCGCTTCTGGGTGGTTGGAGCCGTCGCAGCCTTTGCGGGCGTGATTCTTGCGCTCTCAGGAGGTGTGATTGGCACATGAAATCTATACGGCAATCTCGTGTGCGAGAGCAGAGTGTGCCGTCCGTGATAGCACGGCGACATTTGCCGGATGTGCAAATCGTGCTCTATATGAGCCTGTTGATGTTACTTGGGCTAATTGTTATGTTTGCGATTGGACCACAGCGAGCAAACGTCCTGAATGCGGCCTTCGGAGCTGACTATTCTGATATATACTTTTTTGTACGCCAAGCACTGAGCATAGGGGTGGCGGTGGGCGCCTTCGTGGTAATGGCGCTAATCCCATATGAGAAAATCTTAGCACGTCAACGGGTAGTCTTGTTTATGGGCATCGGGCTGTCGCTGCTGCTCGCATTTGCCGGCATGGTGGGGTGGGGGATCGCACAAGAGTCGTATGGTGCAACGCGATGGTTTGATCTGGGTCCGTTTGGTTTTCAGCCAGCCGAAGTCCTGAAGTTTGGTGTACTATTGTATGTTGCGACGTTTCTCGGTACGCGGATGAAAGAGGGAGATGCTGATAATTGGCGAGATACAATTTTGCCAATTGCAATTGTTGTTGGTGTCGCGCAGTTCCTGATTGTTGTAGTGCAGAGAGATCTCGGTACGGGCGCTTCACTTCTCGCAATTGTTCTGGCAATGCTTGTGATGTCACGATTGTCATGGCGAACGCTGGGCATTATTGCGGGAGTGATCGCACTTGCTGTCGGTGTGCTTATCGTAGCAGCACCGCATCGTATTGACCGTATGATGACTTTTCTGCGTGGGGATGACACGTCGGTGTCTGATGCCTCGAGTTACCATATCGAACATGCCAAGATAGCGATTGGTACAGGTGGTGTATTTGGTGTTGGTATCGGCAATAGTGTCCAGGCGACAGGATATCTCCCAGAAGCGATCAATGACTCAGTATTTGCGATTATGGGGGAGACGTTTGGTTTTGTGGGGCTTGTCGCGACGATTATGTTGTATGTAGCGCTACTTTCGCGTCTGCTGAAGGTTTCTGATAACCTTCTTGATCCACGACTCAAGCTTATTGTAGCGGGTGTGTTCGGATGGTTTGCAGTGCATGTCATTCTTAATATCGGAGCAATGATCGGTCTCGTACCGTTGACAGGTATTACACTGCCGCTCCTGAGTTTTGGCGGAACAAGTATGCTTTTTGTGGCAGCTGCACTTGGTCTTGTTTTTCAGCTATCGCGCTATACGGAGCATGGGTCAAAGGTAAAGGAGGGAAGGTATGAGAATTCTCGCAGTCGGCGGGGGCTCGGGCGGCCACGTCACGCCAGTCGCCGCAGTGCTTAAAGAGTTGGTCGCCGACAACCAGGATACGGGTGTGGAGGCGATGTTTATTTGCGACAAAGGGTTCTTAGAACAGGCTCGTGGCATTATGAGCGAGCTGCCGTTTACTGTCAAGATGACCACTGTGCCATCTGGAAAGCTACGTCGATATGCTCACTTTTCTTGGTGGCATTATATTCGTCATTTTTCAATTGTGCTCTTGAATGTAGCCGATACAGGCAAGACGATTGCTGGGTTCTTTAAGTCGATATGGATTATTGCTCGCTTTCGTCCTGACGTTGTATTTGCGAAAGGAGGATTTGTCTGTTTGCCGGTTGGATATGCAGCCCGTCTCTTGCGAGTGCCGCTTGTCATCCATGATTCGGACGCACGTCCTGGTCTGACAAATAGACTACTTGCTCGTTTTGCACAATCAATCGGCACTGGTATGCCAGTCGAAAATTATGGGTATGATGCAGCACGTACCGTTCAGGTTGGTGTTCCGATTAGTTCAGATATCTCACCGGCTACACCAACGATGCAGCGAGCTTATCGTGATGAGTTGGGTCTGCCAAAGAACAAACAGCTGATTGTTGGTGTTGGAGGAGGGCTGGGTTCAATCGCAATCAATACGGGTATGATGAATGCGGCGCGCCATTTTGAGCAAGATAAGGTACTTTTTTATAATGTGACAGGTATTAGTAATGATGATCAGGTTCGGGTCGAATCGAAAGATATTGCGGCCTATCAGCATGTTCCATTTGTCTATAAAGACATGTATAAGCTACTTGCTGCTGCCGATATTGTTGTGACGCGCGCCAGTGCAACGACGCTACAGGAGTTGGCTGGACTCCAGAAGACGGTTATTGCAGTTCCTGCAAAGCAACTTGGTGATCAGCAAAAGAATGCAGAGCTCTTTGCTTCATATAAGGCTGTTAGTGTACTGCAAGATGATGAACTACAGGATAAGCTCGTATCTACACTGCAGGGTCTTTTATCAGATGATGCACGTCGATCTAGGATGGCTCATAATCTGCACGCGTTCGCTCGTCCGCATGCGGCGCGTGATATGGCTCAATTGATACGAGAGGCTGCAGGATGAAGCAGGTACATTCGGTCTCGTCAACCAAGAAGCGGCAACGTTCTGAGGCGCGAAGCATCGATCCGCCGACCTATCGTCGCAATCGGACGATGACCGATCGCTCAGATCTGCCGGAGGTTTCTGAGCGGGCAAAGATACACCGAGTGCGTCAGTTGCGCAGTAGAGTTGGCGCTGCACTTCTTGTCGTGGTCACTTGTGTCGGTTTTGGCGCGATTGGTGTGATGCAGTACTCGGGCTCGATAGCGGTAGTATCTTCTAGTACAGAGCTAGTGAACACTGTCGATACGGAGACATATGAGCGGATTTTTACTGTGTATTATACAGAGCATCCGCTTGAGCGATTTCGGTTTGCAACAGATCATAATCGGCTTCTTAGCTTCTTGCAGCAAGAGGCGCCAGAAGTTCAGTCTGTAAAACCTGCAGGCATGCAAGAGATAGGGGTGTCAAAGTATGAGATAGGTATTCGACGTCCTGTTGCGAGCTGGACGGTAGACGATAGACGGTATTATGTCGATGCTGAGGGGGTGACATTCACGAAGAACTATTATCAAGAGCCCTCTGTGCGGGTAATAGATAATAGTGGTGCTGCTATATCTCAAGGCGCAGCTATCGCGAGTAGTCGTCTGTTGTCGTTTGTGGGTCGTGTCGTCTCTCTTGCAGAGGCAAACAGTGTGGCAATTTCATCGATTGAAATCCCGACACAATCTATGAGACAAGTATCTATTAAGGGGAAGGGTATGCCTAGTGTCCGGATGACAGTTGACCGTCCAGTAGAAGTGCAGGTCAATGATATGGTACAAGCGCTTCGCTATTTCGAACGACGGAGCCAAAAGCCATCATATATCGACGTGCGGGTAGAGGGGAAAGCCTTCTATCGGTAGGGGTTTGAAATGATATATGTTCTATTTTTGTTCTTTTAGTGAAAAAACTATATAAAACTATATAAAAAATAAAAAGTCAAAATTGTCAAAATAGGAGAGTGGGGGAATAGTAGGGGATAAAAATAGAGAAAATGCAAATAGCTGCCGTAGCTGTGGATAATAGACTGCACGACTTCACCTATGGTGGTTATTACATCACTGATAGCTCTCTATTAGACGCAGGTTGGTAGTTCGTGTGGTGCTTGGTCGGTTTTATTGATTCATGCAAGCTTGGATAGTATGAGGTATAGACCTTGTGCGAACGAGCATACCCTCTCCGCGAGGGAGATACTGCATAGGTATGAGTATAAAAGATGCCCGTACTATGTATCTGTATTCATCTGTTGTTGGTATATTCAATGTCGCAAAAGATATATTGTGCGACGTTTAATCTATATCTCCTTTTAATCAACAAAAAGATGCTGTGCTGCCCCCTAATAGCCATAAATGATGCAGGAGAAAATAGTTTAGATAAATGATACTACCCCATCAACTGAGTTGGTATGTCTATCGGTATGGTTCCGTAGTCTGTGTATGTATTTCTTAGAAAAAACAATCTATTGAGATAGCTGAACCTGCCGATCTGTTGATGGCAAGCATTTGCTATCAGTACGGCTTATTACTCGTGTTCTATTTTTGTTCTATATACTACTATCTTGGTGAGACCATAGCCGGATAACAGATGTTAGGGCCGTGGTGGCAATTGTGGGTCGTCGGAAAGCTCAGGAGGACGCGGACGTATCTGTGGTTTCTGCTGAGACTCTAGCAGCTCACGGATTGCACGAGTATCCTCTGCGGTTTGAATAATTGCTTTGTATTGACGGTTTTGACGGCGTGCAGACATGATAGAGATAACGAGGAGGATAACGAGCACACCGACAAGCCCTGCGACGACGAGTGGTATCATATCGGAGAATGGCTCAAGATGACTTGCGATGTCTGTTGAATCAATAGCTTCGGGTAGTTGCTCCATATCCTATAGTGTAATCGAACCAGCTGGTATGTGCTAGTGCTTTTTGTCAAAGTACTTTACGAAGACGGGCTGAGTGTCATCGTTTGTGCGCGTAAAACCGATACTTTCGTAGAATGGCACTGCTTGCTGTGCTGATCGTAGAGCGACACTACCGAGATGGAGTGCTTGTGCGTGCTGCTCTACCCTCTCAACGAGGTTGCGACCGATAGACGCTCCCCTAATAGCCTCTTCGACCGCCAGCCCGTCGATCCAGGCTGCCTCTGTTTCGATGGTATGAAATGTAATGATGCCGAGTGCTTTTTTGGACATATTTCCTCGTGAGGCGATAACGAGCTGATTGTCTCGGAAATAGTTCTTTATAAGCTCCTGCTTTCTTCCGGCAGTCATGCCGTGAGGGTTTCGCTCGGAGTTGTATGATTGACCGAGAAGTGCATGGTCATAGAGCTCGAGTACTGACTGAAGGATTTCCTCATTACCTCTTGCTGTCGAGGTGTCCGCGAGGTCAGAAATGTGAGAAAAGTGATTATATTTAATCGATGTCATCTAACTACTATATAACATTTATATTATTATGGCAACACGTGTAACATCAGAGGCGAACAGGGATTAAAACGCCCAGACAATGGTATAATACAAGGTATATGTTTAAGTCTGTTACTGATCTTGTGCGGAAGTCGCTTCATCGAAAGGCGGAGGATCGTGTCGAGAAGGAGTTCGTTGTTGAGAAGTTCGACCTCGAATTGACCGACAATATGCGAGCACTTCGCCTTGCGACGACACTTGCCGATCAGCTACTATCTCGGGGTATGGCAGCAAGTGATGTTGTCCATCTCGCACTTGGCGTGACGACGACGTATTGCTCACGTAAGGTACATATCGATATCAGTCATACAATACTAACCGTCTCGCAAGATCGTGGCGTTGATCGAGAGCCGCTGACGATTGTGCGGACAATTAGCTCTCGGGGGGCTGACTACGAGTCAGTTCGCCTGCTTGAGAACCTCGGACATGAGATTCGTGCCGGTGGACTGCAGCTTGATGCTGCTGAACGTCGACTTGATGAGATTCTTGCCCGTCCTCGTTTGTATCCAAAATGGGTAACGCATGCGTCTACTGGTGGTGTCAGTCTCGGTGTGGTCATGCTGTATAGTACGAATCCAATTGTCTGGGCGATTGCTTTTATTATGGGCTATTCAGTCAATATGACATTGTATCGAATGGCACGAAGAGGGTTACCAAGTTTTTATTCACAGGTGCTTGCTGGTCTGATTATAACAGTGATCGCTGCTGCCGCTGCACTTGTCGCAGATATTCATGCTATTCCGATCCTCAATGATGTTAATCCAACGTTGATTGTGATTGGCGGTATCGTCTTGCTTGTTGCTGGAATGATGATCGTTTCGGCGCTGCAGGATGCGATTGATGAGTACTATGTCACGGCTGCTGCACGACTTCTCAAGGTGATTATGATGACAAGCGGTATCGTACTGGGTACCACGATAGGATTGTATATCGCTACTCGGCTTGGTGTTACGCTTGCGACAACGCCTGATAGATTAACGCTCGCCGAAATTAATTATCGCTATGTCGGTGCCGCGATTCTGGCTGGGTCATTTGCCCTCGGCAATCAGCTACGTATTGGCGGTGTCATTGTCGTGAGCCTCGTCGGTTTCCTGTCGCTCTATACTGTACTTGTGATGACGAGTTTGAATTTTGGCGTTATTCCAGCGAGTGGTATTGCTGCAGTATTTGTCGGACTGTCTGCGACACTTGTACTGCGTCTCTTGCGCATCCCAACACTTGCAACGATTAGTGCGGGTATTATTCCGCTCGTTCCAGGACTGACACTATATAGCGGGCTGACCTATCTTGCTCAATCAGAGCCAAACACAGACGCTTTTGATACAGGTATTGTGCTGATTTTGCGTGCCATTTTGATTGCGGTTGTTGTTGCGGCAGGTGCGACGCTTGGTAATCTCATCGGGCGACCTGCAAGGCGTCGTTTGATTCATTACCAAAACCGCTTGCCACGTCGCCGCCTTAGTCGGAATAAACGGACAGCATCATAAGTAGTAGTATAGGAGAAATAATATGACACAACTTGAAGGAACAAAGCTTGCGAATTTTACGCCAATCACCGATGTCGAAGCGCTGCAGATTATCGACACGGTTGTTGGTACGGGAGACGAAGTGCCAGAGGGAGCGACAATAACAGCGCATTATACGGGTGCACTATGTCAGGATGGAACGATTTTCCAGAGCAGTCATGACGTTGGTGATCCGATTACGTTTCCACTTAATCGCGTTATTCCCGGCTGGGCACAAGGTGTACCTGGCATGAAAGTCGGTGGTATTCGTCGTCTTATTATTCCGTCAGAGCTTGCGTATGGTTCGGCTCGTGCAGCTGCAAATATTCCACCAAACAGCAATCTCGTGTTTGACATCGAACTAGTTGCTGTCGTCCAGTAGGTATTTCATTTTTATCAGATTAGTGGTATAATAGATCATTGAGTGTTTCCATCTTTTGGATAGCTCTGATCATTTCCATTTCACCTGAAAGGATGTATGTCTTTGCCGTATACGCCTGCGACACACAGTATTGGATATAAAGGCTGGCGCATGGAGGCCTATGTAAACACCGATCTTCTGCGGGATGCACAGGTAGGAGATTGTCTTGCTCGGCGTACCCTACGTCGCATCTTGTATGATTCGTTCGCGAATCAATGCGAAGGGTTCGAGGACCGTGAGCGGGTTGTTGTCTGGAATCTTCTCGAGTTTAGTGAGATTCCCAGTCAGCAAGCGCGCACCAAGGATAGCTTTTTCATGGACGACTTGCTCGTACCGCTCCATCCATAGGTGAAGTGACGTTGATTCGTTGTAGCCGCACCCCTGTCGGGGTGCGGCCATTTCACTTTTTGACTCGCTTTAGGATAGCTGGCGGTACTGCTCGTAAAGGCAGACTGCTGCTGCGGCTGCAACATTGAGTGATTCGACAGGGGTATTATTCTGGGGGATGAGGATGTGTGTGGCTACTTGTCGACTGAGTGTCTCGCTAAGGCCCTGCCCTTCGCTTCCAAATAACCACGCCAATGGCCGCGCAAGGTCGAGTGTATAGAGTGACGTGCTTTTAGAAGACAGTACTGTCGCGAAGACTGGCACTGGAGATGCAGCAATGAGTGACGAGAGGTCGGTGTCTTCGTGAATCGTGACACCAAATTGTGCCCCCATGCCGGCTCGAAGTGCTTTTTGTGACCATGGTGATGTGCAGCCAGATGACAGAAAAACATCAGATACACCTGCCGCCGTTGCTGTCCGAAGTATCGTTCCGAGATTACCTGGATCCTGAACATCCTCAAGGAGGATGCTTGTACTGTTTGCTGGTATGTCTGTTGTTTTAGGATGTTTTGGCGTAAAAAGGAGCAAGATGCCAGTGTTCGCATGAATGCTTGTTAATGATTCAAATAGACTGTCTGCCGTGATGGTGCGATCGACCTCTTGGAGCTTGTCGATGAGCTGCTGTATTTCTGGATTCTCAAGAGCTGATTCGGCACAGACATAGCTAATCGGGGTCTGCCCTGTCGACAGATAGCTTGCGACGAGATGCGCCCCTTCTGCAATATATGTCGAGGTATCGCGCCGAGCTTTGCTGCTTGTCGAGAGCTTTCGTAATTGTTTGATCGTTTGATTGTGCGCTGAAGTGATAACAGGGTCCATGTATCTCCTAGTGTAGCACGGGGTTGTGTTTCCATGGTGACAGCCTTGTGGTGCTGAATGAGCCTAGTGCGGGTTTTTGTGATGCAAAGTAGTTTTGCAGCGAGAGAGCTCTACTGCTCGTAATCAGCAATCTGCTGAATGCGACGTATATGACGCTCGTCCCCTGAAAAAGGCTCTGCGATAAAGGCATCGATAAGTCGAAGTACTTCCGACTCGTCATGTTGTCGTGCGCCAATCGAAATGATATTCGCATCATTGTGCTGTCGTGCGAGCTTTGCTGTCGACTCGTTCCATACGAGTGCTGCTCGAACACCCCGAACCTTATTAGCGGCAATCTGCTCGCCATTACCTGATCCGCCAAAGACAACACCGAGCGTCTCTATGCCTTCACCCTGCTCTTTTGCAACTGCTTCGGCAGCACTTATGATGAATGCTGGATAATCATCATTGGGGTCGTATTCATATGCACCGTGGTCGACAGGATCGTGTCCTTGTTGCGATAGGTGGTTGGCGAGTGTATTTTTGAATGCAAGTCCTGCATGATCAGTAGCAATATGGATTCTCATACCGTCTAGTATAGCGCATAGTAGATTACAGAGGTAGGTGATATAATGAGCACATGACGAACAAGGCTTCGATGGTGGTTGTTGCGAATCGATTACCAGTGAGTGTTACGCGCGGTGCTAATGGATTGGAGTTTCATGCGAGTAGTGGTGGCCTCGCAACGGCGATGAGCTCTCTCGCTGTCAAGGATAAGGTATGGGTTGGTTGGCCAGGTATCGACGCCGATACACTAACATCAGAGGATCGCACAGAGATTATCACCGAGCTGCAAAAATATGGCTGCTATCCTGTATTTCTCACGGCAAAAGAAGTTGATTTGTATTACGAGGGCTATGCAAACGATACATTGTGGCCGCTATTTCACTACTTTCAGGGTATTGCGAAGTATTCTATGGATTACTGGGAAATGTATCAGGCAGTCAATGAGAAAGTCGCAGAGGCTGTTGCTCAGGTTGCAACTGCAGACGCACGTGTGTGGGTTCATGATTATCATTTCCTGTTGCTACCTCGCCTTATTCGCGACCAGATCCCGAGCGTGACAGTCGGCTTTTTCTTACATATCCCGTTTCCGAGCTTCGAAGTGTATCGCCTACTTCCGCAGCGCAAGGAGTTACTTGAGGGGCTGCTCGGGGCTGATGTGATCGGGTTTCATGTGTACGATTACGCACAGTATTTTCTTGATAGTTGTCGGCGACTACTCGGCGTTCTGTCGTCAGGCGGGATGATCGAGCATGACAAACGAACAATCAGGGTATCGGCATATCCTATCGGGATCGATTATGAGAAATTTCGCCTACAGCTTGACGAAGAAAGTACGAACGTTGCGCTTGCTCGACTGAAGGAGAGTTATGGTATGCAAAAGCTTATCCTCTCGATCGATCGTCTTGACTATTCAAAAGGTATTCCAGACCGCCTTGAAGCATTCCGCCTCCTGCTCGAAGAGCATCCAGCGTATCGTGGTAAGGTCAAGCTGTTGATGATCGCTGTTCCATCGCGAACCGGTGTTGTTGCCTATCAGAATCTGCGCGATGAAATCGAAAAGACGGTTAGTCGCATCAATGGTGAATACGGCACGGTCGACTGGGCGCCAATCTCGTATCAATTCCAGAATCGACCATTTAGTGAGATTGTTGCGCTCTATGCGCATGCTGATGTTATGCTGGTCACACCAATACGTGATGGCATGAACCTTGTTGCCAAGGAGTATGTTGCGAGTAAGCGACGACGTGGTGGTGTTTTGATATTGAGCGAAATGGCGGGAGCGATCGATGAGTTGCCTGAAGCATTGAGTATTAATCCAAACAATACACCCTCTATCGCACAGGCAATGCATCAGGCACTTTCGATGCCTGTACGTGAGCAAAAGGAACGCCTCAAGGCTATGCAGGCTCGCTTGAGTGCTATTACGGTGCAGAATTGGGGCAAAGAGTTCATGCACGATCTGGATGCCGCGAAGCGACAGGAGGATGCCGCCCATCGCCACCTATCTCTGACACAACGCCAGCGTATTGTGACGCGCTATACTACGGCGGCACATCGACTAATCATTCTGGATTATGATGGGACGCTCCGTGGTTTCGTCAAGACCCCCTCTCCGCTTGCGGCTGCACCGACACTTCGTATTCGACGCATCATCAAGAATTTGACAGAGCAGACAGATACGACAGTCGCGATTGTGAGTGGTCGCACGCGGAGCGCGCTATCGAGCTGGTTTGGCAATTTGCCTATTATACTCGCCGCCGAACACGGTGCCTGGAAGCGATACGATAAAAGATGGCAGCAGATCGATGGTAATTTCAAGAAAGACAAAAAGCGCATTCGTGCTGTTATGCAGCGTTATGTCGAGCGCACCAAAGGTGCTGAGATCGAAGAGAAGGATTACGCACTTGTCTGGCATTACGCAAATGTTGAGCCAGATATTGCTTACAAGCGCGCGAGCGAACTCAAGCATGAGCTTACCAAGCTGCTTGAAGGAGAGGATATCCTGATAGATGAGGGGCGTGATATTATCGAGGTAAAGTCGAGCATGGCAACAAAAGGTAGTGTTGTGCGCGAGCTTGCCCGTATATGGCCGTCAGATTTTATTCTTTGTGCTGGTGATGATAGCACGGATGAAGATATGTTTCGTGAACTTCGTGACGATCCGAGTGCAACGACCATCAAGGTTGGCCGAGGCGATACGGCTGCGCGTTATGCGGTTTCAGGTCCGAGCGATTTGCTGACTATTCTCGAAGAGCTTGTTCCGAAGTCGGGGTTGAGCGCGCTCGTGGAGCTGCCTGTGAAGTTGCCACGGCGTTTCGTGCGATGGACGCGTCGCAAGAAGTAGCTAAACTAGGAAGCAATATGTCTATACAGATTCTTCTCCATTCATCCAAGACAATGCGCACACCGAGCGAGCGACGTGAGCCACTTGGCACGCCTGCCCTCATGCATCGTGCCGAAGATTTGGCCGCGATATGGCGTCGAGCCTCTCCGAGCGATATCCAGTCACTCATGAAGGTATCAGAAAAGAAAGCCCACGAAGTCATGACGATGCTTCGCGAATGGTCAATTGATTCGAGCAGGCAAGTTCCCGCAGTGGATGCATTTGTGGGCGATATCTACAGTGGACTACAAATACAGACATGGTCCGACGACGATCGATTGTATGCGCATAGGCATCTCCTGATCCTCTCGGGACTATATGGTGGCGTGCGAGCTTGTGACGGCATTGCACCGTATCGTCTCGAGATGGGGTACAAGCTGCCGGACGGTCGTAGTATGTATGCGCTCTGGGGCGATACACTGGCGTCGCTTCTGCCGGCTGGGACAACGTCAATTGTGAATCTCTCGGCCGTCGAGTATACGAAGTCTCTCCTTCCCTATGTCAATCTGCCCGTTATCTCACCCAAGTTTCTTACTGTTAGCTCAAAAACCGGTGAGCCAACGTTCGTGACGGTCCACACAAAGATCGCTCGTGGTGCCTTCGCGCGGTGGTTGATACAAGGTCGTGTGCAGGATATATCGAAACTTTCTACGTTTGCTGAGCTTGGCTATCACTATGATGCAGGTGCTAGTACGCCAGCGCAGCCAGTTTTTATTTGTAAGGAGTTTGGCGGACTCGGGCTGAGTGTGCGCACCTAAGATCTCTAGCGCGAGGTATCTTTTGCTTCATCTACGATATCTAGTGCGAGTCGTACAGCATTGCTAAATGACCCAAATCGATTTCGGTACAGGCCACTGCTGGCAACAGTCGGATCGGCATCTACCTCGCGCTTTGTCGGTGCTCGATCTAGTTTAATAGCAAGGGACGCTAGCTGGCGCAATATCGTCTCGTCTCGACGATTGTGTGCACCTTCGATTCCTGCGGCCTCAAGGGCATCAATCCACGAGCCAAAGCGTCGCTCATAGGTCGAGACATCTGGGAGTATCTCGCTCAGATTACGGATGTCATCAACGGTCGGCGCTCTATCGAGGTCCTCTTGCAGCGTCTGGAGCGACTGGATGAGGTATGCGTCGGTATATATAGTATCGTCGGTCTCGCGAGATGCGGGTGGTGTGGTGTCGAGGTAATCCCCGGCAGGAGTAGGTCGCGTGGTCATAATTTAATTATAACATTTTAGCATAATATAGTCAACCTACTACGCGATATGCTGCTGTGCTCGGCGGAGGATGGCTACTTCACGCTGTTTCATCATTGCGAGACCCGTCTGTGAGCCATCTTCGTCAAGTTGTGACGCGCTTTCGATCCAGGCGATTGCTTCATCGAATGATTTGGCCCATTGGAGGTTCATGCCCTCAGTAGCCTCTTTTTCGGTAAGGTCTGTCCCGACGAAGTCAGCCACCCTCGCCATAAAGCACCATGATATTTGATGCATATTGCAAAAATATCGATTCTCCTCGATTCGCCCAATCGGCTTGATAGCGGTAATTTTGTAGCCTGTCTCTTCGCGGATTTCGCGGTGTAAAGCGGTTTCGATATCCTCGCCATCATCGACACCACCGCCTGGTAATTTATATGAGCCAGTAACGGTGAAATTCATGATCGCTACTTTCCCTTCGTTGTTTATGAGCACTGCTCGTGCTGCTTCACGAGTAAATTCAATTGGCCCATCGGTCGGCTCGCGGAGGCCTAAGTCGTGCTGGTCAAGTGTGAGGATAAGATCATTCATACGTATCAGTATAGCACCGTTTTCTATGCCGTCAGTGCGAGCGGTTGATAGCCCAGGTGTGTATACTGAGGGAGTGACTATTATCTATGAGGGCAGTAGTGAATCTGGCCGCTATCGGATCGTTGATCGCATCTATAACGATCGTCCGTCGCGACTGCTCTTGTCGGGCGATCAAGCAACGCCACAGTCGGGTCTGGCGCTCGATGATAATCTTGAGATGCTGTTTGATTATAATCGGCGCCTCTTGGAGGTTGCGTTGAGTCTTCATCCGCAATCAGTATTGGTGATTGGTGGCGGTGCCTTCACTCTACCGCGAGCCATCAGGACGCATTTACCAGCCGCCAGGGTCGATGTCGTTGAGATTGATCCCCTACTGCCGCGCTTGGCTCGCAAATACTTTCAGCTGCGGCGTGATCGACAGCTCAAAATCCACATTGCCGATGGCCGCGATTATATCGATCGCTGCCAGAGCCAGTATGACCTCATTATCGTTGATGCGTTCAGTGAGTACGACATCCCCAAGAGACTGCTGACTATCGAAGCTGCGCAGCAATATGCTAGGCTGTTGGCGCCTGATGGTAGTTTGGCTCTGAATAGTATTTCTCGATATCGCGGCAGCCTGCCGACACTGGCACATCGCCTACTGGCATCATTTCGTGGTAGTTTTACATCGCTAGCGCTGTATCCAGCTGATATGCACGACATGCAAGACGAGGATCAGAACCTGATTCTCATTGCCTCGCACCAGCAGTCGCTCAATCTCGATTATTTACTCTCCGATCAAGTACACCCTCAGCAGCTAGACGAGAGTGTACTGCGGATGTATGATGCAGATATCTCGGCGTAGTTTATTCGCCAGTGACAATCGGTAGAATTACTGTAATAACCTCTTCGTCGGTGAGCGGTGGGGTCTTAGGCGGATTTTTCTTAGACCTGGACATCGTCTATAGTTCATCAAATCTTGCAGCCACGCTAGGTGCGTTCTTTGTCAGTCGTTTTACGGTTAAATCATCCATCTTGTTTTCGGCAGCCAGCAGGTGCTTGTCGGACATCATCAGTGCGTCGCGTGCCTTCTCAAGATCCTTAATTGCTTTGTTGATTTGTTCAATACCTTCAACATGCTTTTTGCCAGCGTTTTTCATATTATTAGCCCAGCCCGATTTCCAGGTCTCCATATTGTCAACAAAGTTCTCGATGTCGATGTTGCTGTTGCGCGCGGCGATAAGCTGACGCTTATCCTCTGCAGATTTCATGCTAGCACTCTTGAGAATAGAGATTAGTGGCAAGAAAAATTGAGGCCGGATGACGTACATCTTGTCGTATTTGTATGAGAGGTCGACGATGCCGCGGTTGTAGAGTTCGTTATCGGCCTCTAGTAGTGTCACGAGCACCGCATATTCAAGCTTCTTTTTATTGCGATCCTTGTCGAGTTTATCTAGGTGACTTTCAATAGCTTGCTTGTTCGCTGAGACGTCTTGTTCGTCCTTCATCTCAAACATAATTGAAATGATTTCAACGCCGTCTTTTGATTCGTAATCACGGTAGATGAAGTCGCCTTTAGTAGCCCTGATCTCGTCATCTTCTTTGATAGCTTCGTTGTCTTTTTCAAAGTATGCAAACGGAAATGTAAACGCGCGCACCGAGTTAAACTCATTCTGGCAATGCTGTTCCAGTGTTTCACCCACAAGTTTGACCGAGAGTTTTGCTTTCATGTCTTTGAGACGCTCAATGGTGTCTTCGCGGTCTTGGATTTGACTCGTATAACGTTCCTTTAACTGAAGGATTGCCGTTTCCTTTTCAGCTTCTTTATTTTCTATTTCAGAAGAAAGTTTAGTCACTTTTGTATTAAGTTCGCTGACAGCTTTAGTGACTGCAAGCTCTTTTGCAGTCTCTGCTGATTTTAACTGCTCTTGTAGGCGTGCGATCACTGTTTCCTTATCGGCTAAATAGCCCTTCGATTTATCCGCCAGCTCTTTTTCTTTAATCTGTAACTGTAGCGTATATTCACGTCTGCTTGAGTCAAGTGCCTTCTGTAATTCCTCTTCGAACCTATCTTTTTTGATCGAATCCACAACACTCTTAATTGTCGACTGGTCGATATCCGTTTCATGTATAGAGGTCAGATCAACTAAATCCCCTTTTTCGCCCGGCTCTTGCAGGATAAGCGTGTGTTCGTCTTGAATAGATACTTTAATTTTCTTCATTTTCTGCCCCTTTCTTGTTTTTCTTGATTATGGCAATTAGCTCCTTTGTCTCTCTAATAAGACCGATCAGTTGCTTGTAGAGGATAGGTATGGATATTATATAGATTAATGCAGTTATAATTTTAGGTGCAAAAGCTAACGCAGCAAGCAGGAGTGTTACTAGTGAGAAAAGTAGAATGACAGTCAGTGATAATAGGAAAATGCTATTAAGGATCCTTGTGATAGATGGTGAGTATTTCGATAAGAACTTAAACCCAGGAGTTTCTGAACTCATCTCTAGGATTAAATAGCATAACAGCAGCAAGCCATAGAATAACGCGAAAGCGATAAATATAGCGAGAAGGCTCCATGACCCACTCCAGAGATACAGGCTCGACATCTCTTCTTTAAACGCACCAGCTGTCACGATAATAGTAATTAATGACAAAAGAGTGACGGACTTCGGATTGTTACTATTCATTTCTGCCAACTACCTTCGCTTGTTGCATAAACTCAACGATCTCATCATCTACAATAATATCTTCTCGACGAATGGCTGTAGTTAAATGCAATCCATCCATACTCTTACATCGACTCAGCGCCACGTATGTTTGTCCGTGCGCAAACGCTCCATCACTCATATCTACAGCCACGGATTCGTATGTTTGCCCTTGTGACTTATGGATTGTAATCGCCCAGGCAAGCCGAACAGGTAACTGCGTGAATTCACTCACTGGAATCTTTTTGAGCTTTCGTTCTTCGTGATCGTATTCATAACGGATCTTTTGCCAGGTTTCGCGATTAACAGTATGCTCTACGCCGTCAATATTTACTCGTATAGAATCAGTACTAAGACGTATAACCACACCCAAAGTGCCATTTACCCATCGTCGTGGCTTCTCGGTATCATTTTTGAGCATCATCACCTGCGCACCTACTTTCAATCGTAGTTGGCGCTCAGTCGGAAATGCCGATTGCTTAATATCTCCCGTTATTTGAGCCTCATATACCTTTTCACTTCCCTCAAGCGCATCAAGCTTCTTGTGATTGATTCGTGACACTGTATTATTCGTGCCTGCAAGCGTCACGAAGCCTGTCTCCGGTATTTCAACCCCAGTACGAACATTCAACTTCGACAATACTTCAGGAGAACCGTCGCCATTACGTATCGAGTTTAATATGCTTCGAAATTCCGGATCTTTTTGTCGAAAAATATTACCCAGTTCATAAATTTGCAAATTTGTTTTTTCGATAGATGGCGCATTAAAGAAGTAGATTCCACCGTATGTATGGTTAAAGTACCGATGCAACTGCCCGTCTGTCACCACTGGAGGCAATTGATATAAATCGCCGAACATAATCATCTGACAGCCACCAAATGGTCGGTCGTCACGTCGTGCTATCTGTAGTTTCGCGCTTATTCCTTCCATCAAGTCAACGCGAATCATTGACACCTCGTCAATCACAATTGCATCGATGTTTCGCAATATCTCACGAGTCTTGTAGTCTACGTTTATTTTTTTAGGATCAACAACGTCTGGCGCAAACTTAAAAAACGAATGTATCGTCATCCCACCAACGTTCAGCGCAGCTATTCCTGTCGGTGCAACCACCGCAACAGTCTTTCGCGTATGACTTACGAAATATTCAAGCAGAAGTGACTTACCGGTACCAGCCTTCCCTGTGATGTACGCGTTATCGTTTGAATTCTCGAGAATATCATATACTTTTTGCTGCTCAGCACTAAGCTTAACGCTATCAACATCTGCTTTTTCGACGTTCAATTTCGGTGGTGGTGCATTCGTAATCTGTCGCCCACCATTCAGATTCTGTCGTGTCTGATATGCACCGTTATTTCGGTTAGACTTACTCCCACCCGAATTAACCGCATAGGCAATTGCGATTATAATTCCTATGAGTATTAGCCATTCCATATTATCTATTCTACCTTAGATCTATCATCTCTACGCCTCGAATCCGTACGAGCATATAAGAACTTACCCGCAAGAGAGAGCTCGTGGTCTGTCTTAGTGTACGCATCAAAAAACGTATCAATATCGCTATACTTATTCCATATTGCTTTATGTTTGTATAAATAATATGCGATATCAAAAGCTACCTCAGCATATTGTTGCGACCAGTTGAGATAGTACTCGTTTAGTTCTTCCCCGGATTTAGAAACGCCACGATGCACATAGCTATTCCTGGTATTCTTGATGATATCTCCCATCTGCTTCCAATACTTTCTTTTTGGATAATAGTTCTGAAATATTTTTACAACCTCAGCTTCTTTGCGAGTCTCATCACCAGTCTTTGCGGTCACGATCTCGAGACACCGCCAATAGCTCAACTGTCTCAAGTTTGGGTTATCCGTATCGATTGCCTGTGCTAGCTCTCGTGTCACGCCAGCAAGTCTTGTCGCTGCTGGCGAGTTATCGCCAAATGCTCTCATTAAGGTAGCTAGCTGCTTCATGGCTACTGGCTGATCTGTAATTGTAAGGTTTTGGGTAGGTAGAGCCTTTCTCGAATTTTCTATCAATATGTCAATCGGTTCGGAGGATGTCTTTACTAGGTACACCCCCATAGATACTACGGTATTTTTATGCTTGGTTTTTGGCCTTGTTGAGGCCCAGGTTATACTTTGCTTTCCTCGATCCTGTAGCA
The DNA here is from genome assembly GCA_964475295.1 of uncultured Candidatus Saccharibacteria bacterium. Lineage (GTDB taxonomy): Bacteria > Patescibacteriota > Saccharimonadia > Saccharimonadales > Saccharimonadaceae > CALMAK01. The sequence goes on along the minus strand of CAYYWC010000002.1, from coordinate 35,233 downwards.
CATTAATGCTGGCAATATAGTTATCAAACCTTGATAATGCCGTATTCACAGCCTCAATCTTATTAAATGCCTTGATGGTTGCTGTTATAGGTCGCAGATTATGGACGCTCATCATATTACTCCTGCGAAGTGAAAATATCACATTACGTCTTTGCTCGTATATGCCTATGCCAGCATCTCTCTGACTCTCGAGTAACTTAATCTTTTGATTTAGTACTTTTCTACTGCACCAACGGTACGTTGTACCCCCTATAGTAATCTGCTGTTTGAACAAGGGTTTTGATGAACTTGATTGCTTGTAGTATACTTCGAAATATATCTTGTATAATTTTTGTTTTCTCTTATCTTTTGTACCACCCTTTTTATTCAGAGCTTCGTAATCAAACGGAGCTTTATCATGCATCATCTCTACTAACTTATGCTCGAATCCCATTCGATCGCCTTCGCTCGTTGCGTCTGATCTCACTTCAGCCCTCAGCAATTCGGCAGGCACGTTGTATGCATCATAGAATGGGCTCGGCATATCAATCTCTTTTCCATTTGCGTTGAGAATTGACTGCGCATGCGGAATCGTTAGAAATTCGCCATAGGCTTCCTGACATTGCTCATAATACTGTCTTGCTCGTTCTTTTTTACTTGCCATAATATTCTCCTCAGGACTCACAAGGACACTAACTCCAGTGAACCACCTCTTACAGGGCCTTTACGGCATTGTAAGTTTCAGCTATCTCCTGTGCTGACATATCTATAATCGGCTCATACATAAAGGCATTAACATGGAGAAGCTCTGGCGTAACGATATTAACTAACCTGAGTACTTTTTGGACATCTACCTCGTGTGGATATTCAGTACAAAAGGCCTCAGTCCACCTACCTGTTTGGTTGGTATCTTCGTCGAGGACTTTCCCGTCTGTCGTAAAGCGGTTCTTGATATAAGTCTCGGCAAGAATCCTCGTAGCCATTGAAAGTATAACCTTACGTTCCATACCGTCATCAGAATCTCCAATGATAGCTTCTGCTGTATCGAGAATTTTCTGCTGCGCACTCGACGTAGCTTTGTGGGCACTAAGATCTATTGCTGCTAGATTAGCCTCAATGGTATCGCAAACATCAGTCATGGTTATTCCTGTGGATGTTGCTTTTACATGCAGAATACTTGTTAACATAGCAAAGCTGGGATCACCTCTATACTCAACGATATTTCGTACGAGAGGAATGAGAGTGAGTACTGCATGGGTATCAGTGCTACTTAAGCCTTTTATTCTTTCGAACTCCTTTGTGTAAACCCCACTACTCAAGGTAATCACGCCGCGGTCTCTCCGTGTCTCAAGTGCTTTTGGAGACGTATGGAAATATATACTACATCGCATTCGAAATGCCCTAAAGAAGTCGTAATTATGGGTTAAAAGAATCATATGTGTCTTATTGGAGCAATCAAAAGAAATTCCGTGTAAATATTCTATGATTGCGTACTTATTTCGATAGTCAAATGAGTCGGCAATGTCGTCGAAAACAACAAGCGACTCATCTCCGCTTAGTTTTCGCATGTGTAATTCGAACATTACACACAAAATATAGAGCGCCCGTCGCTCGCCCTTACTGAGAACATGCTGATACAAAACACTCGCGTCAAGCTTTCGATCGATACCGCCTCTATCATCCTTATACTTAAGGACGATGACGGGTCGCTCTTGCCTTAAGACTACGTCTGACTTATTCATTACATCCATATCAAACGGAGGTCGGAAGCTTGTCTTGAAATCATCAACGACCTTTCGCCACTCTGTCTCTAAGTCTCGAGAAGTTTCAATGAGCGCAAGGAGCTCGTCTTTGTGAGTTTCATACGTACTGACAAAATTATCATATGACTCCTTATGTGTAAGAAAATTCGCGTACCAGAGCTGTTTTTTAGTATTCTTGTAGTTTTGTAGATACGGTACAAGTTCTTTATGGCTTCGTACCCAGGTCTGTAATCCACGTAAGTCAGCATTCTTTCCAAGTGCTTCATCAAATTTTCGATATTGCTCTTGCTTTTCAAGAGTGTCGAACACGCGATTTTTGTCAGACTCGTACTTTGTTTTTAGATCATCGATACTCTTAACTTCTTCTGTTGATCCATCTTTTTTCTTCAGCACTACCCAGTTCTCTACACCCCTCTCCATGAAATTGTTTTCATCGAGGCTTTTTTGAACACCAAAGGCATTTAGGTAATCAAACGCACCCTCTTGAAAATATTCAGAGCTTGCCAATATTCTCTCATATGTATCAACATAGCTCCGTAACATTGTTTGAGTAGATGCCTTGTCTAGAAAATCAGTCACTTTCTTTTCAGTGACCATCTTATAATCAACCGCTTGATATTCCTCGCGGGCAGATTCCACCTCGGGCTTCATAGAAAGCAGAACCGCTAAGCGATTGTCGTCAATACCAAAGTCAACATCAAACCTTTCGAAGGCCTTTTCAGCCCCACCTCGTATACCTATAGACCGACCAGCTGCTTCAAATAGCTCTGCTTGAGCTGCGTCTAGGTCTGCCATTATTTCGGCGTACCTCTCCTGGCTCGCGTTATCGGCAAGCAGGAGGGCCATATTATCTGACTCGAAGTATTCCTCTTCGGACTTCACGACGAAAACCTTTTCTCTGTCAAGGGGGCTGCCGTCCGCTACCACTTCGAGGCTCGCTGTTCGCCCGTGAACCGGGTCGGAGATGGGTGTGTCCTTTGAAAAGCTATCAAGCGCTTTCGCAAGGGATGTTTTCATGGTGCCATTGCGTGCGTATACTATGTTCGTCTGAGAATGCTCCTGCTTGTGATGTCCATTAGTGGCACTATAGTCAAAATCAAACTCGTGATCTAATCTTCCTATGCCGTATGCATCTTGAATTCTAATCCGTACTTTTTTCATCATTGTTCTCGAAAGTTAACTTTGGCAAACCATTCACAATATCCACCGTCTGGACGCTGACGTTGATGACGCTGAGGAGGAGGTCAAGGATGTAGCGGGGGTTGTTGACTTCTTTTGCCCAGTCGTTTGGATCGTTGACGATGCCGCTGGCTTTATCTGTTTTGATTTGGTAGCGGTCGAGGATCCATTCGATGGCGCTTTTGCCGTTTACGACGTATTCGTAGGCTTTTTCGGGGATGTTTTCGATGGTGATTTGGGTATTGTAATGAATAATCGATTTATCAGTGACAGACTTTTCTTTACCGTCAACCTCTTCTTTTTTCTTGCCAAATTTCAACTTTTCAACGTGATAGTTTGCGTGTTGCGTACCGCTAACTTTTACACCCTCGTACGGATCCACTTCTTCGTAACCAACATGTAGCTTAGCCAGCTTACGACCAGCCTCGCTAAACCCCCAAAAGTCTTCGAGCTTATCGACAAGCGGTAGTCGTGGCAACATCTTCTTGAGATCGTTTGCAAACTCGCGACGATAATCAGGACTGTGAAGTAGACCGTATACATAATAGAAGATGTCTTCTTTTTCTATACGGTTGTCGACGTATCTGTCACGGGCTTGATTGAAAATGTAATCACTCACACCGTCATACTGTTTATATTCACCTGCTGATGCGAATAGCCCTTGCTGCTTGCTTGATCTATCTTCGTAGTAGTAAAGCGGAAATACCTGCGTCTTATCGACTGTATCAAGCCCGACTATACCGTTGGACATAAGAGTGGAAAATTCTTTCGCTGAACCAGCACCAGTAACCGCAATAACACGGTTATCTACCTGCTTAACATCAATTGGATATATTGCGGGAAGTTGGTATGTTCTCTCATTTAAATCTTTGTCGTAATAGGTAAATTGCTTAACGAACGGACGATAAACAGATTTTCGGATATGATTTTTATTAGGAGCAATTGGACGTCCTTTTGCGACGCTATTTAGGACACTTTCTGTCCAGCTAATCTTTGTAGCATCGTAATTGATTAATGCTCTTCTGTCGCTTGGCGCGTAGTTTGATAATCTTTTTACTTCGTCTTTGTAAAATTGCAGACTACTCTGGATATTGCTTACGAGGGCGATCTCGGAAGAGTTGTAGCACCACGCATCACGTTGAGTCTTGAGTCCATTAGAGTTCACGGTGAAGAATGATCTATTGTTGCTTGCATATTTCTTTTGAGGCTCAAGCGGAACGAATGTGTCAAAGACACCATTTCGCAGATTGATCCAGTCGCCATGTTCATTTGGTACTAGCTTTTGCCAGCTCATTCTCTCGTTGGCAATTGTCTTGAATTCAGCAATAGTACCGAGCTTATCTTCGCGCTTCAGATAGTCACCGATATCGTGATAATAAATATCGGCTTTTTCGATTTGTCTTTCGGGGTTTTTGACGAGTATTGTAATAGAGATTGGCGTTCGCGAACCGCTACCGAATATTTGCCCTCCTTCGCGTCTAGCAACTTCGCCACTTGTTCTAGTATTGCCTCTTAGATTAAAAATATGAATACTCGTGAATTCTTTTTCAAGCGATTTACGCATGCCGTCTTGTGAATTTCCGTCGATCCATGAGCCGTTTGAGACATAACCTATGATACCGCCTTTTTTGCGATGCGATCTGATGCCCAGCGAAAAGCTTTGATATACGAATCATAGAGTGAGTTCTTGTTGGTAGCGTTTGTCAGTGCAGCGTACGTCTTTGCAATACGTCCATCGAGCTTTGGATAGTTTTGGTTTTGAGCGTTATCATTAGCCGATTTTTGCCCAACAGAATACGGTGGATTACCGATAATTACACGAAGCGGTTTTTGCTTTTGACGCTGGAGACGTTCGGAGTTTTCGGCTAGCGCGTCACTAAATAGTTTTTCGTTGTCGTCATCTTCGTAGAGCTGGAAGGTGTCTGTCAGGACGATACCCGGGAACTCTTCGTATTCGTCTGCGCCCATAATGTCGTGATAGACATTCTCAATGTTTACCGCACCAATGTAGTATGCGAGCAGCAAGAATTCGTTGGCAAAGATCTCGTGCTTGTATTTGCGCTCTAGGTCTTCTTTGCGTATGAGGCCAGATTGCAGTAGACGCGTGATGAATGTACCGGTACCTGTGAATGGGTCGATGATATTCACGCCTTCGTCGCTGAGGCTGCGGCCGAATTCTTTTTGCAGGACGTCACTGACGGAATGGATGATGAAATCCACTACTTCTACTGGTGTATAGACAATACCCCATTGTTCAACGAGCTTCGGGAAGCCTGTTTTGAAGAATTTGTCGTATAGCTCAACGATAATCTTTTGCTTGCCTTCGGCATTATCGACACCTTCGGCACGGCGACGTACCGAGCGATAGAAACCTTCCATAACTTCGAGCTCTTCTGGATCGACTGCTTTTTCTTCGATAGCATCGACCGCTTTTTGCATAGCCTGCGATACAGGGTTGCTGCTGGCGAATGAATAATTCTCAAAAAGAGCATCGAAGACTGGCTTGGTGATGATGTGCTGAGAAAGCATCTGGATAGCATCAGCTTCGGTGATAGATGGGTTGAGGTTCTTTTGCAGACCGCGTACGAACTGACGGAAAGCCATGTGCGCATCGTCATCCTCATCGACAATTTTGGTGATGCGCTTGATATGACGCTCAGCAATTTCGGCGATGTCTTTTGCCCAGTTTTCCCAATAAGCGCGTTCACCAACTTTGTTGACCATTTTGGCATAGATAGCCGTTTGAAGTTCACCGAAATGAAAACCAGTTTGCTCGAGTTGTGCCAGCGCAGATTTTGAACCTTCTGGGTCGTTGAATGTGTCGCCGTCACCATCTGGATCAGGGCGACCGACGAGGATTTGAGTTGGCTTCTTTTTGTTTAGCTCAATTTTGTTGACGGTTGCATTGAAGCGGTCGTCATGTGCACGAAGAGCGTTTAGGACTGTCCAGACTACTTTGAAGCGTTCGTTATCATTAAGTGCATCTTCTGGCTTAACGTCGGATGGGATGACAATCGGGATGATGATATATCCGTACTCTTTGCCCGGGCTTTTGCGCATAACACGACCAACTGACTGCACGACATCTACTTGCGAGTTACGAGCCGAGAGGAACATGACGGCATCAAGCGATGGCACATCGACACCTTCAGACAAGCAGCGGACATTTGTGAGGACGCGTGATTCGTGTGAATCTTCTGGGTCGGCCTTGAGCCAGCTCATCAACTGATCACGATCAGTTGCGGACATACTGCCGTCGATATGCTGCGAACGAAGTCGGACTAACGACTCTTGCTTGGCAGCTGGGACTGAATCATGGTATGTATCTGCAATTTCATTGTATGTATTTGTAATTTTACGAGATGTCTTGATATTTGGCACAAACGCTACGGCTCGACGCATAGGTTCGGGATCGTTTACGGTAACTGATCCGGACTCGCTAATTATCTGCTTGCTCATGGCGTTAATTGTGCCTACAAGCTTTGAAACGTCATTCATGTTAACGATTTCCTGTTCGGTATTGGCAAGAACCTTTTGGACTTCTGGCGTTACGTCATCCTCTGACAATGTAAGAATCATCACTTTGTAATCACTAAGAAGACCTTGCTCTACTGCCATACCGAAGCCGATTCGGTAGATTTCTTTACCATATAGGGACTCGTCGTCCATTGATGCTATGGTCGCTGAGCTGTCTTGTGCTTTCTTTTTCGACTCCTCTCCATAGAGACGTGGTGTTGCTGTCATATATAGACGCTTCTTTGCGTCAATAATGTTGTTATCGTGTATCTTAACAAACGCAGACTCATCAGAATCAGCAAGCGTTACGCCTGTTGTGCGGTGCGCTTCATCACAAATTATTAGATCAAATTGGTCATATTTACTACCGATATCCTTCAGTCGTTTTTGAGTTTGAGCAACAACATCAATTGATTGGTATGTGGAGAATACAACCGTCATACCTTTTTTGTTAGTAAGTTCAAAGTATTCAAATTGCTTGAGGATGTTATTGACATTTGTAGATGCTGGCACTGCCAAATCAACCACACTAAATGTCTCTGCATCTTCATTCTTTTTCTTGTCTTTTGTAATTTCAGAATCTGAACAAATAGCAATGGCGTTGATGTCAGTGTTCGTGTCTGCGGTCCATTCACGCAGTGTTTGGCCGAGGAGCGCGATGGATGGGACTAGAAATAGGACCGTACCCCCATCCCCAACTTGCTCTTCGGCAATTCTGAGGCTGGTGAATGTTTTGCCTGTGCCGCAAGCCATGATAAGCTTACCGCGCTCACCGTCCTTAAAGTATTCGATTGCTTTTGAGATTGCATCTTTCTGATGGTAGCGAGGGGTCTTTTTTGCTTTTCGAGCTTGATCACCAAAGATACCTTCGTTAATTTTGTCCCACTCAACAGGTGCCTCTTCAAGATCTGTAAGGTTGATACGAGCAACTGGTGGGTTTTGATTCTGCAGTGTTTCGTTTGCTTTTGATGACCAGTTGTTGGTGGTGGATATCCATAGTCTATTAGTAAAATGAACCAATTGACCCTCTTCATTTTTGAAGCTACGTCCAGAGGTAGAAAGAAAAGTATCAACTTCTTCTTTGTTAATACGTGCCTCTTCGCGGTACGCCTTACACTGAATTGCCCAGTACTCACCCTCTTCCGTTTGCGCAACTAAGTCGATGCCAACATCATGTCCGCCAAAATCGTGACGATGCGGAAACTCACTCCAGAGCCAGACTTTCTTTAAGTCAGAGTATTTTGGATCGGTATAGAGATACGACTGCATAAGTCGCTCAAAGCGATCGCCTTTATCCCGTTCAGAAAATGAAACCTGTCGATATTTGTTAAGAATATTCCCAAAGCTTGTCATAATACCCTTCATTATAACAGAGGGTGACTACTTATGGTGCTTCGGGCTACTTTTTAGATTTGCGATAATCATTAAGACTTTGTTCTTTCATATCGGCCATAATGAACTTACCTGGTCTTACGATATAAAACTCTACCATACTACGAAGGATGATATGTACAAGTACGAAGGTGAGGTTGAGGGCTAGGACGATCAGGATATTGTGGATATCCGTGGTATATAGGCTGCCTGCGGCGCCTCCTGACGTCAATACTAGTCCGTACACAGAGAGTATGACAGCAATAATCCCTGTCTTTGTTACGTACTTATCAACAGAAAAGTAGTAATTTAACTGGCCTGACTCAAAAAGGCTGACTTTTTTTCTAGTCATATAGTCATGACTGGTTACGAATAAAGAGAATATAGCAATAAAGATTGATACAGCAGCCAGGAGGCCTGTAAATACGTCACCTATTGTCGATGTATTACCATATAGATACCCCAATATGTTTAATCCGAATAGAGGTGTGATAAGTCCAAGAAGTCTTCGAAGGCGCCCTGGGAATCCCCTGCCCTGAAAAGCTTCGTTTAACAGGAACGCAAGGTAGCCTTTGTCGGTACTTGTTGTATTTATGATTTCAAGGTTCTTACTTTCGATAAATGAGAGATCTTTCTGTCGGCGATAGTCTTCAATGGCGAGTTCTACGTTTACTATTTCGTCAAAAACAATAAAGCACATTCTGTCCATTATGATTGCTCTGCAGTGGCTGGATTCTAGGAGTCGATAAATCTTCTCAACTTCGCTAAGGGATACCTTGAGCTGCCCTTTTGATTCGCGTAGAGTTTCAATGAATCTCTTGTCTATAGATAATTTCATCAGTTAAACATGTTGGTTTGATTAGAGTTTCGTCTTCTTGTGCTATCTGCCCTTCTTAGTGTATCAGTATCGTTAAGGCGCGCAATAATACTGTCGATGTGAGCCTCAAGGTTCAAATCGCTAGCTTCTATGGATATAACCTCTTTCTTTTTAGTTACGCCGTATTCCGTATGCGAAATCGAGTCTTTTTGATAGACGATTTTAGTAGGCTTCCGCGAGCCTTCGAGCATAGCCCTAACTATAGCGTCTTTCTTGAAATTCTCGCCCTTCTTTGCCTTCACAATCGCCTTTTCTGTATTTTGCCCAAAACGCAATGCGCCTTCTTCCATCGCAGGCTGATATTCGTCTATTGGGTTAAAGTATGTCTGATGCCCTCCACCGCGTAACTGCTTCTGTTCATATACTAGATTCTTATCAAACCCTTCAAGCTCAAGCTCCATGACGACGTCAGCTTCTTCGTAAAATATTTTAACGATCTTATCTCTGTTGTACTCATCTTCGGTAGGTTCGAAATTCGTAAGTAAAAATTTGCCTTCCTGGTTGGCTATGCGCCATAATTCGACAAATTTTCGAGTAATCTCATCTGTACTTGGTAGGTCTGAGGATCTTTTAGCTTGCAGGTACAGTTCGTATCTGCTCGGATAGAAGATGAATAGGTACTTTCCGCTATCGCGAACTTTTTGAATAGTCTCCTCTTTTGTGTCTGAGTTATAGTCTGTAGCGACCTTGGGGTATTTTTGTATAAATAGTCCATAAACTACTCCGTTCTTTGAGCCGCATTGCGCAAAGCCAAACTTCCTATCTTCTTCATCACCTGCGAATGGTAGATTTCGGAGGTTTGCTTCTAGTTGCTGGATATCTTCATCGACCAAAGAGTCCGCGTCCCAGTACGGATTATGAGCTTTTAGGCGGTTGAGGGTAATATTCATAGCAGTAATTATATAGAGTTTTCGGTAGATAGAAAGTATAAGCTACACGCGATCTGCTATTGCCGCATAGGGTGCTATGGTGTAAATAACGTCAACATTTGCGGGTCTAAGCACGGATATATCAGCCAACTTGATTGAATTGATATTATTCATCCGAAAGGATTGGGCGCGAAAAAACGCAAGATTGTATAGCTAGATCATTCATCTGTCTATTCGTTGATACTGTTGGTCATTTACAATCAAACAATGACGCAGTGAATTCTCTCGCGCTCGAAGATCCTTACGTCGGTCTGACATTTTGGTCATGGTTGTATTGTATCATTTCCCTTCCCGCTCATATTTCTATGCAGGCTATCAGGTCGTCATGGGGTTCTGCTCGACAAGCTTTTCGAACATCGCTTCGAGCTTGCTTTCATCATGAAAGACGGCGTAGATGCAGGCGTCGAGGTTTTCTTGGGGGTCCATGGTGTCCCAGCGAATCATCACGCCGTTGCGGAGTGCGAGGGTACTCATGAGCGTGCGCAGTGCGCGGCCGTTTCCTTCGCGGAATGGATGGAGGAGGTTGAGCTCGGAGTAGTAGTAAGCGATGCGTCGAATGTAGCGTGCCCGGTTGGTGATGGGCTGAAGGAGGATGTCGGTCTGGAGTTCGAGAAAGATACGGTCGGCTTCTTGTTCGATAAAGGCTGGCTCGCAGAATTTCGTTGCGCCTTTGCTGATGGTGCTGGTGCGGATTTCGCCTGCCCACTCGTAAATATCGCGAAAGAGTCGCCAGTGAATGACGCGGAGCATGTCGAGATTGAACGGCATGTCAGAGTCGGCATGCTCGAGTGTGAAATCGATAATTTCGATGGGTGTCAGATCAGCCTCGGCGGCATCGAGGTCGGCTTGGGTCGTGAGGTTGAGGCGATTCATCAGAATTCCCGTGTGCGGGTCGAGATATGGATCTTCAAGCGGGACAACGCCCACGATTACTCAGCACTAGGTGCGGTATTAGAGATGCGAAGTAGTGCCTCTTCGCGGACGGTCGCAAGATCTATGTCACCCTGAAGATATGCACGGAGGCGATTCTCTATGGCCTCAGAGGGAAAAAGACCTTCAGCTCGAACTGAGCCGAGCGCTGCGTCGACAATCTTTTGGTGTGGGTGGATGATTGACTCATTCATACTTTTATTATATCAAATTATGATACTTATGTCAATACTTTCATAAGCATTATAGGGAGTCTATTACCCCTGTTGGCTATACCATTTTCCGAATGCTTGCCAATGATGCAGTGTCTCGCCTGCCGAAGCGATGCCAGTCTCGTCGTTCATCTCAGCCATTGTCTGGTTGCCATAGAGGCAAGCGACTTTTTCGATAGAGCTGTCATCTGCTTTGCTGCCGCCGCGCGGGGTGTCGGCGAAGGAGCCTTCGTAGGTGTGCGAGAAATGCTGGAGGTGCTCACCGTCAAAATACGCGACGTGCTCGTGGCAAAGAATCGTCTTGTCGGTGTGGCGAGCCATAATCTGGATCCAATCCTCTGCCGACCACCACTCGGCGACATCTTTCATGTAGCCACCAGGAAAACCGCCAAGCGCTGGGATGCTCCAGTTGGTGTCTTGTACGACAACAGGCTGATGGATGATTTCGTAGGCAGCACGAACTTTTGCCTTAGTGATCTCGATCGGGTCGTGATGTTGGATTTCGTCGATATCGATCGACTGATGTTCGATGCGAATAGCGAATGGTGCGAGTGTGCTCGTCGCTTCTTGGATCTTGCGCTGATTGCCAGTGGCAAAGATAATCGTTTGCATGTATCTCAGTATATATCATGACAAGGATGGTTTGGTACACTAGTACCATGAAGCTGCCTGTAAAACTTGACAAAGGTACTGGTGTGCCGCTCGTGCTGTTGCATGGACTCGGTAATAATCACCAGAGCTGGGAGTATGTGCTCCAGCATGTCGATTACGCAAAGTGGCGCGTGATCGTGCCGGATCTTCTGGGGTTTGGCGATGCGCCAAAGCCTGATGTGCAGTATACGCCCGAGGATCATGCCGATGCGGTACTAGCAACAATAGATGACCTGGGTATTGATGAGGTGGTGATCGCCGGGCATTCAATGGGATGTTTGGTGGCGATAGATATAGCACATCGTCACCCTGCACGTGTGAGGCAGCTCGTGCTATTCGGGGCACCACTCTACAAGCAGAAGCCGCGGAAGAGCTGGTGGCGCAGGTTGACGCGAGCGGAAGGTCTGTATTTTGCACTATTTGACGTAGTCAAGGCTCACCCGGATGCTGTGCAGGCGGGTGGTGAGGTTGCTGATGAGCTCGTCCCGTTCGTGAAAGGTATGGAAATCACAGAAGAGACATGGCCGGCGTATAAGAAGAGTCTCGAACATACCATCATGCAGTACGAGTCATACGAGCATGTAACGAAGTTGCATGTTCCTACACTGTTTGTGAATGGGCTGCTCGATTTTTTTATTATCCGACGAAATGTCCGCGACAGTAAGCGTGCTAATCCGCATTATGTGCGTATGAGGCGTGTTTTGGGTCCGCATGAATTGACTCCACGCCAGGGCAAAAGAGCGGCGAGAATTATCGACCGAACCATATAACGCTCTGATTGGCAGTGGACTCCATGACTATGCCTACTGGAAAACAACGAGGTCGACGGCAGATATTGATAAGGGGCTTCGTAGCTTGGCGACTGAACTTACAGACTTTGACGATTATGCGGTGGCGGCAAAAAGCATCGGGACGGTCATTACGGCACTTGGTGCGGCTCGCGGTATCTTGAAGCCGAATTGAGCGCGAAGTAACTACGATGTAATACCGAGTAGCTGACGTAGTGTCGCGATGTCAACATCAGCGCCAAATGCGTCGCTGCCAGGCTCAAGTCGTTGCCCTGCGGCAAGATCGCCAATTGGCAGTGGATCGAAGCCGAGCGTATCGACCAGTTTTGCGACGATTGCAATGTCGTCGGGGTAGTCGCCAGCGATAGCAATAGCCTTTCGCGCTGGATCTCCTGTTGGTCGAGCTTCATCGTGTAGGTGGTGGTAGCCCATGTGGCTCAGTGCCTTGACGACGCGGGCAGCTGGCAGAAATTCCTGAATAGCTTCGCTGGATGATTGGCTGTCGGGTAGGATATCGTGGCGTGGACCGTCAACCTCCCACCAGTAGTTGGTGGCGTCGATAACAAGCTTGCCCGAGAAGTCATCGGGGGTGAGCTGACGAAACTTACCCAGAGGTAGCGCTAATATAATGATATCTGACTGACGAGCGACTTCGTAATTTGTCGCAGCAACCGCACCGGGAGCAAGTGTCTCGACAATAAGGCGTATGGTATCGGCTGCACCAGAGCCCGAAATAGCAACACGGTAGCCTGCCTTGCCTGCTAGTTGCGCTAGTACAATACCAAGCTTGCCTGCGCCGATAATGCCAATAGTAGATGGCATATTATTTCTCCTCGAGGAGCTCACGAACGCGCGGGATGACCTTTTCGCCGTAAAGTTTGACCATATGAAGGCGTGTCTCGCCTGGCATTGGGCCGTAGCCATAGACCATGTCGAATCGCTTCACGTCGAGCGTTTTCATGGCTTTGGCGATGCGCTGGGCGACGGTTTCTGGCGAACCGACGTACATTGATCCATGCTTGACTTCGTTGAGGAAGTGTTCGCGTGACAGCGGTGTCCAGCCACGTGTTGAGCCGATGCGGTCCATTTGTTCCTTGAAGAGCGGAAAGCCAATCTTGATTGCCTCTTCATCAGTGTCGGCAATAAAGCCTGGTGAATGCATGCCGATAGGGTGTGGCTCGCGGCCAAACTCCTTGACAGCGCGGCGATAAAGCTCAACATAGGGCACGAATCGGTCGGGCGCGCCACCAATAATGGCAAGCATCAGGGGAAAATCATAGGCAGCAGCGCGAACGACAGACTGTGGTGACCCGCCAACGCCAACGAGTGTTTCGAGTTTGCCTGATTCAGTTTTTGGAAACACTTCGACATCATCGAGATCTTGCGTGTGTGTCCCCTTCCAGGTGATTGGTTCTTCTTTGAGGAGCTGTGAAAAAAGTTCGATCTTTTCTTCGAATAGCGCATCGTAATCACGGAGGTCGTAGCCAAACAATGGAAATGACTCGGTGAATGAGCCGCGACCTAGGATGACTTGCGCACGACCATTCGATACGGCATCGAGGGTTGAGAAGCGCTGAAACACGCGCACGGGGTCGTCGCTTGAAAGTACGGTTACGCCAGATGCTAGCTTGATGTTTTTGGTTTTGCTAGCGATGGCGGCGAGTACCATTTCAGGGCTTGAGATGGCATATTCTGATCGGTGGTGTTCGCCCAGCGAGATGCCATTGACGCCAAGTTTGTCGGCAAGTACGGCTTCTTCGACGACCTGACGAATCGCTTGAGCATGATTCATGAGCGAGCCGTCTTTGTTGGCGGCAAGGTCTCCAAATGAGTCGAGACCGAATGTGTATGTGGTTTTATTGTTCTGGCTTCGTGTCATATACTACTTATTATATAGATATATTTAAATATTTCAATATATCAAATGACACGATAGTAAATGCGACATGCATTTCTGCATGTCGCCTAGCTTTCTATTAGCTACTAGATGGTATCGTCTTCTTTTGAAGTATGTTTCGGCAGTCCGATAAAAGCAATGATAGCAGACGCGAAAATGATAATAGCGGCAATCAAAGCAGCGTGAGCAACGCCCGCCATGAAGGCTTCCATCGCCTTCTGTGCAACATCAGCTGCAGCTGATCCAAGATTCTCTGCTACGCCAAGCGCAACCGCGAGCGAACTTTCAAGGCCGTCGCGAATCTGTTCTGGAAATTGGTGTGACGTCTCGGCAATCTTGCTTGCATAGGTTGCGCTGAGGATTGCACCAAGCACAGCAACACCAAGAGCCCCGCCGAGCTCGCGTGTCGTATCGTTCATAGCTGAACCCATACCAGATCGGTTGCGCGGTACTGACGCCATGAGGATGTTTGTGCCTGGTGTCATGGCGAACGTGATTCCGAGCATCATGACGACCATTGTTCCAAATAGATGCCAGTATGTCATATCTATTGTCCAGGTTGACATGGCAACGAACGCCAGTGATGTCAGGACGAGGCCTGTCGTGATGGTTGCACGAGCGCCGATTTTCTTGACGACATTTGGCACGAGCGGTGAAATGAACATCATTGGTAGCATGAGCGGCACCATCAGGAGTGACGATTCGAGTGGCGTATAGCCCATGACGAGCTGCATGAGCTGGCTCATTGAGAAGAAGACACCGGCCATCGCAAGGAATACGAGTGTAAGGGTGAGACTCGAGACGGAGAAGCCGCGATTTTTGAATAGCTTCATGTCGAGCATTGGTGACTTTGTGAAGAGTTCCCAGATAATGAATGCGACAATTGCAGCACCGCCACCGAGTAGACCAAGCAGGACGAGCGGGTCGCTCATGCCGGCAGATGGTGCTTCGGTGATGCCATAGACGAAACCGAAGATACCAACAGACGAAAGCAGACCACCGAGCCAATCAATAGGTGTTTTCTCTTCATCCTTCGACTCATGTGCGAGGTACTGATTTGCTCCAAGTCCAATGATGGCGATAATAGCGCTAAAGAAGAAGAGTGAATGCCATGTGAAGTGTTCGAGTAGGATGCCGCTGATAATTGATCCGAACATCATACCGACGCCGGCGACAGCACCCCAGATAGCGACAGCCCTTGCCCGCTCTTTTTTCGGGAAGGTATTATTGATGATAGAAAGCGTGGTTGGCATAACGAACGCGCCACCGATCCCCATGACAATACGCGAAACGATAAGTTCGGTGCCAGTTTGTGCGAGGAATCCTGCGTAGAGTGATCCGGCAGTAAAGATAGCGAGGCCGACTTGCATTAGGAGTTTGCGACCATAGCGGTCGCCGACAGCCCCAGCGACAAAGAGAAGGCTCGCAAACACGAGTGTATAGACATTGACGACCCAGGTTAGGTCAAGCTGTGATAGTTTGAGGTCGGTCGCCATGAGGGGTAACGCCATATTGAGGCTGCTATTGGCGAGCATGACACCGAGTAGTGTCAGACAAAGTGTACTGAGTACCCACCAGCGGCGTGCATAGGCTTTGGGGTTGATGCCGTCGAGGTGATCGGTTGTTTCTGTTGTGTCTACGGGCGTGGTGCGACGTTCTTTCTTGCGCATGTGCGAGAGAAAATCCTTTTCATTATGGGTGATATTAGATGTGGCTGTAGAGCACAGACTGACAGTGCAATGGCCATAACGTATGTAGTATAGAGCGGTATGAAAAGTACGTCAAGTATGAAAGTCTCTGTATGGCGTAGGCCGCATGTGGTTTTTGCATGAAAAATCCTGCCATGATAGCAGGATTTTTCTCTTGAGGTTACGCACTCATTGACAGGAGTGTCCAGACACTTCCCTGCTCATCGCTACGTAGTCGAAACTGCGCATGACCATCGGTCAGTGTCAAGATTTGCGCCATACGTTCTCCCGAGCGAACAATGCAGCTAATGCCAGCATCGATAAAGTCGTAGGTTGTTCCTTCGTACTCTACCTGTCGTGGATAGGCTCGCATGTTTCGCTTGAATCCGAGACGCGTTACGTTGACCTCTTTGTTAATGATAGTGTTTGTCATACACCACTCCTTGCATTTCACAGTTAGTAAAAGCGAACGGGTTTGGAGTGAGGAAAATCCCATAATCCAGCGGTGGATAGGACCGACGACCGCTCTTGTTGAAACGTCAATCTGTTTACCACGTTGGAGGTGTTGGACGTCTTTTTCGGACGTCAATCGTGAATTATACGCTTGTAAGTAGAAAGGTATCCACCAGTACCTACATAGCTATACCTAGTATAGCGTGTCGCATGAAATAGGCGTCAAGTGTAGAAAAGTCTACAAGAGATAGGTTTCGCTTATGTGGTGCGCGTCGGAGCCAATAACAACGAGACTGAGCGCCTCCTGTGGATTCTCACTTGGTGTGATGCGACATTGCGATGGTGTTGCTTCAACGTGCCACACTTCCCCATTGTAACGTACGGCACCCTTCATGCGCTCGGCGCCATACGCCTTGACAAGATGTGGCCATTTCTCGTGGACGGTAGCGGGTTGTATTTCATGTTCGCTGGTCGTGATGATTATGAAAGATGAGTCATTTTCATGTTCACGAGTGGCATCCTGATGGGCATAGTAGTAATCGATAATGCCGGATGGCTGGTCGTCTAGTGCAAAGTTGAACTCGCCGAAATGCATGCTCTCGACTGGCCCTGAACGAAGCGAAGTGGTTCTGTTTATGAGTTCAAATGTATCTTCTGGTTCTAGAAGGTCAGTTTTGCTGATAAGGACAGTATCTGCGGCAGCTAACTCCTCGCGATACTGATCGAAGAGATTAGGTCGAGTGCTGAACTCTGCGGCATCAATAATAAAAAATGCGTGGCGTAGGTCGTAGTAATCGAGGAGACGAGACGCCGCGAGTTTTTCGATTAGCACGAGTGAGTTGGCGACGCCGCTCGACTCAACAATAACAGGATCAGTAGAGCGTTCTGCGAGTTCTTCGAGTGTGTTTGTGAGCTCTTTGTCATTTGAGCAGCACACGCAGAGTCCTGAGATACTACGGACTTCCGCTTGGTGTTGGGCAAGCTGAGTCGCATCGATATCGGTGGAGGCAAATTCATTTTCAATGATACGAGCATTGGCAAACTCCTCCCTACTTAAAAGGAACTTCAGGAGAGTTGTCTTGCCTGATCCAAGCGGACCATTAATGAGATAGAGAGGAGGCTTCATTGCTACTAGTATAGCAAAAAGCTTTTTGGATATCATAACAGAGGCAAGCATGATACTAATTAGCACTCTTGCATTGAGAGTGCTAATTTCTTATACTAGAGTTAGGATGATTGACTGCCACTGGCCGAGCGTGTAACAATGCAATAAACAAGGAGGCAACACTATGCAACCACAAGAAGACTTGAAAAAACCACTTGATCAGTTCGGGCAGGATGTTACGGCACTCGCGAAGCGCGGTGAGCTTGATCCTGTGATTGGTCGCGACGAAGAAATCCGTCGTACAATGCAAATCTTGAGTCGACGCACAAAGAACAATCCTGTACTTATTGGTGAGCCTGGTGTCGGTAAAACAGCTATTGTCGAAGGCCTTGCGCAGCGTATTGTAAAGGGTGATGTGCCGACAAGCCTCAAAGACAAGCGGTTGATTAATCTCGAAATCAGTTCCTTGATCGCAGGCGCAAGCTATCGTGGGCAGTTCGAAGAGCGACTCAAGGGAGTGTTGCGAGAAGTTGAGGAGTCGGCGGGTGAGATTATTCTTTTTGTTGACGAATTGCATACTATTGTTGGCGCGGGAGGTGGTGATGGCTCGTTGGATGCGGGTAATATCCTCAAGCCGCTACTTGCTCGCGGTAAGCTGCGTATGATCGGTGCAACAACACTGACTGAGTATCGTAAGTATATCGAGAAGGATACTGCGCTCGAACGCCGTTTTCAGCCGGTTTATGTCGGTGAGCCGTCGCTTGATGACACAGTAGCTATTCTGCGTGGCTTGCAGGAAAAATATGAAGTACATCATGGTGTGAAGATTCAGGATGAGGCACTCGTCGCAGCAGCGCAGCTCAGTACGCGGTATATTCCAGATCGTTTCCTGCCCGATAAAGCGGTTGACCTGCTCGATGAGGCGACATCTGGTCTCAAGATGCAGCTCGAGTCGGTGCCGATTGAGCTTGATCGGCTTCGTCGTCGTATTTTGCAGCTGGAGATTGAGCAACGAGCGCTCAAGAAAGATAAGTCGGAAAAAGCCAAAGCGCGCAAGAGCGAGATTGAGGCGATGATCGGTGATTCGAAGAAGAAGGCCGAGGGTATCGAAGCGCACTGGCAGCAAGAGCGAGATTTGATTGAAGAGGTCCATGGATACTCCGAGCAGCTCGAAAAGTATCGCGGACAGCTGGACATAGCTGAGCGCGACAATGATCTCGCGCTCGCGAGTAAGCTCAAGTATGGTGACATTCCTGAGGCGGAAAAGAAACTCAAAGCAGCTCGCGAGGTGCTGAATGCTCTGCCGGCAGGCGATCGCCTGCTTCGTGAAGAAGTGACTGATGAAGACATTGCGACAGTTGTGGCACGCTGGACGGGTATTCCTGTCGAGCGCTTGGTCGAGACTGAGGCAAATAAGTTAGCCACAATGGAGCAAGTGCTCGGTAAGCGTGTTATTGGGCAGACAAGAGCCGTAGAGAGTGTCGCGCGAGCGATTCGTCGTTCACGTGCTGGTATTGCTGACCGCAATCGACCAATTGGTTCATTCCTGTTTCTTGGTCCAACCGGTGTCGGTAAGACGGAGCTCGCTCGTGCCTTGAGTCAGCAGCTTTTCGACGATGAGCATGCAATGGTTCGTATCGATATGAGCGAGTATATGGAGCAGCATGCCGTGAGTCGTCTGATTGGTTCACCTCCGGGATATGTCGGGTATGATCAGGGTGGTCAACTGACTGAGGCGGTGCGCCGTCGACCGTATTCGGTGGTCTTATTTGATGAGATCGAAAAAGCACACCCAGATGTCTTTAATGTTCTCCTCCAGGTCCTCGATGACGGTCGCCTGACGGATGGACAGGGTCGTACGGTGAACTTCACCAATACAATTATTATCATGACGAGTAATATTGGCTCTAGCGCGATTATGGATTGGGACGGCAAGGACTTCCCTGCTCTCGAAACGAGCATGTTTGATATTTTACGTGGTCACTTCCGTCCGGAGTTTTTGAACCGGATTGACGATATTGTCATCTTTGATCGTATTGATGCGGCGCATATGAAGGAAATTGTTGCTGTTCAGCTCGAGACAGTAACGCGTCAGCTCAAGCTGCAAAAAGATATCACCCTTGAGCTTGATGATGCGACAGCGGAGATGTTGGCAGCTGATGGATACGATCCAGCCTTTGGCGCGCGTCCACTCAAGCGTCTTATTCAGCGGCGGATCCTTGATCCGTTGGCACTCGAGATTATCAACGGTGACATCGCGGAGGGAGCGACTGTTGCCGTGACGTATGACGAGGCTGGCGGTATACGATTTGCGGCTCGCACGACCTAGGTGCCAGTGAGGTGCTATCTCTCTGTTTCGGGTAGGCTTATGTAGCGGTCGTTGTTGGCTTTTTGCGACGACGAGTTCGCTTCCGCTTGGCTGGTGTGGCGCTGCGGTCTGTGTCGTCGTGAGGGATCGCTACCGAAACAGCTGGGTTATCATCGGTTGTCTTGGCTGGTGGCTGCGTTGGTGTAACGGTCTGTGACTGTGCGTTGATTGGCCACTGCTTTGCTTGTGCTGACGATTGTGGTTGTGGATTCTGAGGCTGATTTTGTGGCATAACATTCGCACTGATTTCTCGCTCAACTTCAGGACGAGTGCGGCTGTAGACGCGACGTGTATTTTCGATAATGCGGCTTGTGTTGTCTGTTTGCTGGGGCGGAAGCGTGAGGGTTGTTGCGCTAAAGGCAGGTGCTTTCTCACCATTAATAACCATATTGACGATAAAATGACGGTTGTGCATTTGAAGAAGGTCTTGTGGCTCGAACTGTGGTTCGAATTGCTTCGCGAGAATCGGTGCATCATCGGCAGATACGCGAAAACTGATCATTGTGCCAACGTTGCCAAATACTGCATCACGAACCGTCTCCGACATCTGTGATATATACTGGTTTGCAACGGTAAGGTTGAGGCCGTATTTACGGGCTTCGGACAGAATCGTCGCAAAAGAGTCGGTCGCGAAATTTTGAAACTCATCAACATATAGATAGAATGGCCGACGGTCACGAATATCTTCGATATCAGATCGTGACATTGCGGCAAGTTGGATTTTTGTGACGAGGAATGAGCCGAGAATTGCAGCGTTGTCTTCGCCAATTAAACCTTTTGATAGATTGACGACAAGGATCTTACCTTCATCCATAATCTCGCGAATATTAAAGGTGCTCTTTGGCTGCCCGATAATATTTCGAATGACAGGGTTGGCTGTAAAGGCACCGACCTTATTGAGCACTGGTGCGATAGCCTCTGCTTGAAACTTGTCGGTCCAGCTACTAAATTCAACATTCCAGAATTGTAGCACAACAGTATCTTCACAGTAACTCAGTGTTTCTTTACGAAATTTCTTGTCGGTGAGCATTCGTGTGATATCGAGCATTGTCGTGTTTGGTCGATCGAGTAGCGCGAGGATGGTGTAGCGGAGGATGTATTCGAGGCGTGGACCCCATGAGTCACCAAACATTCGCTTGAGAACACCAATCACCTCAGAGGATATGTTGGTCTTCTGATTTGGATTTGTCACTTCAAGTGGGTTGAATCCAAGCGGATAGGCAGTATCTGCCGGGTTGAAGTAAACGACATCTTGGAGGCGGCTTGCAGGGATGAATCGCATATTATTGATTGCGAAGTCGCCGTGCGGGTCAATAATGGCGTAGCCTTGTCGATGATAGATATCACTCAGCGCAAATAATTCGAGAAGTCCTGACTTACCTGCTCCTGTCTGGCCGATGATGTAAACGTGGCGAGAGCGATCATAGCGAAGCATACCAAACTGGTGGTTGATACCTCGGAAATTTGTTAGGCCAAATGCGGATATATTTTCATCGATCGCCTCATTGCCTGTGATAACTGGTAGCTTTGCTGGTGGTTCAGCTGTCTTGCTGCTTGCCCAAACGATATTTGGCGTCTCGACATTGGTGTGCGGGAGATGAAAGACAGAGGCGAGCTCCTCGATATTAAGAATAAAGCCACGGTCTGTGAATGATCGTGCACGGTAGAATGCGAGGTCTTCCTTGGCGAAGCTCGGGTGGCTTATCTTGAAGCCATTTAGATTAGTACTATTGAACTGCTTGAAGGTACCAACAACTGCCTGCATCTGTAGCTTTGCATTAGCTTGACTTTCACCAAGGTACGCAAGGCGAATCTTTACCTGGTAGCCAAGTTTTGTTGCCTTTTTTTCAGCTTCGGCAATTCGTGTCTTTTCGCGATCAGACAATTCTCTGACGGTAGCTTTTGCACCAGTCTCTTCTGGCGGACGCCAGAGGGATCCAAGTATCTGCGCGAACCAACCAAAGCCACCACCATTTCCTGTTAGCCAGCTGGTACCGTTTCGGATTGAAGTTACCCAGCGACTCGATGCCTTGTGCCAGTCATCGGCGATTGGTCGTACGACGATCTGTATCCATACCTCTTCTCCGCTCGTTTCAAGCTTGGCGAGTGTGCCTGTGATACCTGCGAGGGGGTCAACCTCAAAGCTCTGAAATGTTTTTATTGGTAGCATCTCATTGTCGGTCAGAGTAACTTCTGATGTGTAGACAACGCTATGATCTCGTTCATGAGCAACGTAGTCCTCGCCCGCTTCGGATATCTGGACAGTTGGGTATTGTGCGTAGATCTGTCCTTCAACAAATGTTCGTAATGTGCGTGGTGTCCATACGTAAAAACGAATCTGTCCATTGACGCTTGCGATCTCAAAGCTGAGGTGTTCTTGGACGCCATTGTTGAGCTTGAGTTCTGTTCGATCACGAAGAATACCATGGAGACTCGCGAAGAGCTGTTCGGCGGCGAGCTCTTGCTTGTCATTTGCCTTTGGGATTTCAAGCATCAAAAGGATGCTTTCGGTTGATTTGACGGCGTCAATCTTTCGATTATTACGCCATGTAAGATATGCGAGCACTGCTACAATCGGCATCCATACGTACCACTGTATCAATGTATCAAATAGCCAAGAGAATATGCCCATAATGCTTACCTTTCATTGTCGCACTTTTCTCTCGAGAGTACAAGAGAAGAGACGGCTTACTGCGCAGCCTCGTCGATCGTATACGTCGCTTTTGCAACGCGCTTGAACTGCGGTTTACTCTGGAGGTTGAGGAGGATGGTCGTCTCCTTCACTTGACGACTCTTGAGAACGCGCTTTACGATCTCGTCGCGATGGAGTGGCTCGCCCGCCTCCTTGAGGATCGAGGCGATAATATCAGAGACCGTTCCCTGTGAGTAACCCCAGTCATTGAGTGCATAGATGCCACGACCAATGAGTACAAAACGCTTATCCTTGATGAGTTCATTGTGGATTGCTTGCGTTGTTACGTTGCGACGCTTGAAGGTGCTGTCTTTTATCGCATCTGCAATCTCAGAAAAGTGCATTGGCTTGCCGTTATCACTCAGAATAACGTAGATCTTGTCGCGGATATTCTTTGGGTTGACCGTTGGCCACTTGATAAGTCCCCAGTTTTCCTTGAGGTGAGCAAGTCCCTTGCTGAGTGTCGCTAGTGCATGGATGTGTGAAGGGTGCTCGAATGAGAGTATGTCATGAAGCTGATTTACTGTGACTGGCTCACCGTGCTTTTTGATGGCCTTAAGGATTGTGTCAACATGTGCCTTGATTTCTTTGTCGCCACCATACTGCTTGAGACCGACACCGTGATAGTAGTTGTCGTTTTCGTTGACGACACTGAGATTGGGTGCAAGCTCAGCAATAAAGGCCACACATGAACGTTCCTCTGGCTTGCTCGTGCGCCCAAGGAGTGTATCTGTCAGACTACTGATACGCGCAACACGGCCTGACTCGCTGAGCGTACTGATGATGCGCTTCTCGAGTGCAGTCAGTGCTGGTACTTTGCCTTCTTCTGCGACAAGACGCAGGCGAATCATGATAGCTTTTTCGAGCTGTCGAACTCGTTCGCGGGTGATGCCGAGTAGCTCACCGATTTGCTCAAGCGTCTCCTTTCGCTCGTAGAGTCCAAAGCGTCGTGTGATAATTTCGCGTTCGCGCTCCTGGCTAATAACTGCCAGTATCTGGTCGATCGCTTGGGTGATCTCGACGGCCATATCTGTTTTTTCTGTATCGCTCATATTGCTGCTTGTAATCCTCTCTGCCTCACCACAGTCGTACAACTAATACACGTTTATATCTTCTTATGTTCTCATTATATAAGAAAGTTTATATAATGTCAAACATTTAGGGTGCTTAAGTAAATTATAGCATGAAATAGACGACACGTGTAAACAATGTTTTTGCGCTAGCTAATACGTGACAATGTGGTTTACGAGAAAGGATGTTTTTTACAAAACGAAGCGAGTACGGACGATATACTAGTCGTCGCTCCCGCAGTTGCCTGCTCGTGAATTGAGGGTTTCTGATGAGAATGAGAAGGATGTCTCGGGGTGTTTGGTGTTGACTGCAAGAATACAATATGTCTGCGTTGAGGCGCTTTCGTCTGAGCTGCCTCCGCTCCCGCCGCCGCCAGATCCGCCGCCGCCTGAGCCTGAAGGTGGTAGTTCAGGTAGTGCTTCGTAGGCTGTGCACCAGGACTGCCCAACTTGACACCAGTCGCCATCCCAGAAGACCGTGATTGGATAGCTTCCACCCTGTGCTAAGAATTGGTCATGGACGGCTTGGTAGTACTGTTGTACGACATGCTTGAAATCAGGGAAATACGCGTCGTTAAAGGAGATGTTATTGATATGATTTTGTACCTTTGCTGCAGTGACAGGTATGTACAGCTCTCCACCAGCTGCCGACCATGATGAGTTGAACTTGATATTGTCCTTATTGTAGACATTACAAAAGTTCGGCCCCCACATGTACGTCGTGACATTACCTCCTGCGTCTCTCCCCTGTCCGTATTTGAGCCCGGGAGCGTCAGGGCGATCTATCTGTGACATGTCAGTACACATCTTGTGGAAGAGAACGGCGTTCTGTACAGGTGATAGATTGATGTACTGAGGTGTTTCTGGTTCGGATGGTGTCTGAGCAGTATCGTTACTTTTGACAATAATGGACACGTGTACGTCGGGTGAGCTTTTTATATTTTCTCGAAGGTATTCATCGTCAGGAAATGCGCCGCCGTTTTTGAGTGCGTAGCTTTCGACGATCACACTTGCCTGTTCGAGGTCGCTCAGGAGTGTGTTATTGATTGCGCGTTTTTGAATGCCGTTGTACGAGACGACGGCGATTGTTGCAATGATACCGATAATAAGAATGACAACAGCGAGCTCAACTATCGTAAAGCCGTGCCGTATTATTTTGTTTTGTTTCATCATAGGTACATGATACGTAAAATAGCTGATCATGTCTATGCTTTCTTTTGTCATGAGCTATAGGTAGGTTATTTTTTTGCCGTCGTTCGCTTTGTCGTGCGACGAGTAGCTCGCTTTTTTGCTGGCTTTGCGTCAGCAAGCAGTTGCTTTGCCTGCTCGTGTGTTATGTCTTTCGGTTCAGTATCTTTCGGAATCTTGGCATTTTTCTTGCCGTCAGTGACATACGGGCCAAAGCGGCCATTGAGCACCTTAATACCATCGCCAAAGTCGGCAATATTCTTCTCGGCCTCTGCTTTGAGCTTGTCGGCGTAAAGCTCGAGTGCTTGCTCGAGGGTGATGTCGTGCGGATCGATCGGCTTGATACTGACAAAGAGCTTACCAACTTGAATATACGGACCAAAGCGGCCGACATTTGCTTTTATGTCTTGCCCGTCTTTTGTCTGCCCGACGAGACGTGGGAGTTTGAATGCGTGTAGCGCCTCTTCGAGGGTGACGGTTTCAATCTTTGCACCCTTTGGTAGCGGCGCAAATTGCGGCTTTTCTTCGCTATCCTGCGAGCCAAGCTGGAGCATTGGTCCAAAGCGACCAAAGCGTGCGAAGATTGGCTTGCCAGTTTTCGGGTCAATGCCGACCTCTCTGTTTGCACCGACAGTCGAACGATCAATACCGCCTGATTGCTCAATCAGTTTATGGAACGGTCGGTAGAAATTATCAAGCATGATGTTGCGTGCGAGCGAGCCTGTTGCAATCTTGTCGAATTCTTCTTCGACATTTGCTGTAAAGTCGTAGTCGACGACTTGCTCAAAGTGGCCCATGAGAAAGTCGGCAATGAGCTCGCCACTTGGCGTTGGCACAAGCTTCCCTTTGTCGGCGCCAGTTTTTTCTTGTACGATCTGGCGATTGACGGTGAGTGTATCGCCCTCCTCATCGGTGATTCGGTCGAGCGATAGTACGATGACATCGCGTGGCGCACCTTCACCCTCACCCTTGATGACGTAACCACGTGTCTGAACGGTATCGATAATGGTTGCGTATGTGCTCGGTCGTCCAATGCCAAGCTCTTCGAGTTTTTTGACAAGACTACCTTCAGTGTATCGCGCTGGCGGTTTGGCGAACGTCTGGCGTGCTGTTATCTCGGTTGCGTCGGCCGTGTCACCGCTTTTGATCGGCGGGAGTATCTCATCTTTACTCGCGCCATACACACGCATGAATCCGTCGAATATAACAACTTTACCTTTTGCTTCGAAGGTCTCATGACGTGTCGATATCGTGATGGTGATAGTGGTATTTTCGAGCTTTGCTGGGCTCATTTGACTTGCAAGTGTTCGGCGGCGAATAAGGTCGTAGAGCTTTTGGTCGTACTCATTGCCACTTGCAGTCTCGAGTGACATATCAGTTGGACGAATTGCCTCATGCGCTTCTTGGGCGTTTGCGTTTTTTGTCTTAAACTTGCGGACTGTTGAGTATTCTGACCCATAGAGCCGCTTGATGTAATCGGTAGCAGCAGCTATCGCTTGTCCTGACAGGTTGACACTATCGGTACGCATATAGGTAATCTTACCGGCCTGATAGAGCTTCTGTGCAGCTGCCATGGTCGCCTTTGACCCAAAACCGAGCTTGCTGTTTGCTTCTTGCTGAAGAGTACTTGTCGTAAAGGGTGCACCCGGATTTCGAGTGCTTGGACTCGTCGTGATATCTGAGACGGTAAAGGTTGCGTCAGTGATATTGTTGAGAAAATCTATTGCTTCAGCTTCGGTGTCAAAGCGCTGTTTGAGCTCTGCTTTGAACTCTTCGCCGTCGTGCTGGAATAGAGCAATAACTCGAAACTGACTTTTGCCTTCAAACTGCATAATCTCACGTTCTCTCTCGACGAGAAGTCGTACGGCTGGGCTCTGGACTCGACCTGCGCTTTTACCGCCTGGAACTTTTTGCCAGACGACAGGACTGAGCTCAAAGCCTACGATGCGGTCGAGAATCTGACGGGCCTGCTGTGCTTCGACCATTTTCATATCAACAGTGCGCGGCTGCTTGATAGCTTCTTCGATGGCATTTTTGGTAATCTCATGGAAGACAATGCGCTTTGTTGTTTTCGGGTCGATTTTAAGGACTTCACAGAGATGCCAAGCAATCGCCTCTCCTTCGCGGTCTTCATCGGTTGCGAGCCAGACTTGATCGGCATTTTTTGCTGCCTTTCGTAGTTCAGCGATCGTCTTCTTTTTTTCGGCGTCAATTTCGTACTGTGTCTTGAAGCCGTTCTCGATATCAATCGGTGGCGTACCGTCTTTCGTCTTCTTTGGAATAGATCGGATATGGCCAATGCTCGAGAGCACAGTAAAATCTTTACCAAGATACTTCTCGATTGTTTTGGCTTTTGCCGGACTCTCTACGATAACTAAATTCTTGCTCATATAAATAAATCCTCGTGCTTTTTAGTGAAACACAGTCCTTATATATAACGCAAGGTGCGGAGCTTTGTCAAAAAGAAAATGATCCTCAGTTGCTAGAACGACCAAGGAATGACGAAACTTCCATCGATGTATATCAGTGCGCTGCTGTTTTCTTGGGCGGTGAGTGTGCTTTTATTTGACAGCTCGTTTGACGTAGCCTACACCAGCAGCGAGACCAAGGCTGACGCCTGTAGCAGTGAGCGTATGGCCTGCGAGCTTGAGGCTGACAGCAGCGCGACTATTTGGACGCTTTGCTTCGACAGCACTACTCGCGATATACGATAAGGTACCAATATTTTCAACAAAGAGACCGATCTTGCCAAGTTTACTTGGTCGTGCTGCACTGTCTGGGTGGCGGATTTCATGGGCGATACTGGCAGTAGCATTTATGATATTGTGTGCGATAATTGCTGCACCTGCAGCTTTCGGGATACGCTTGTGATAGAGTCCGCCTCCGACGATTGCTGCCATGCCGACCTTATCAGAGAGCGCATCGACGCCAGCACCAAAATCTGATCCTTGATCGAGCGTTCGAGCCACGATGCCGTCGAAGAGGTCAAGCGAGCGACCTGCAGTTGTGTAGCCTAGTGATTTGGCCGGGTCAGACTCAGCACTCCCCTTTATGACGAGGCCAGCTCCTGTTGCACTCATAGCGTTGGGGATAGTTAGGATTTCTCTTAGGGTTGGTCGTCTCATGAGGCATATCGTATCAGATACAGAGACGTACCGCAAAGATAATCGGTTTATGAAAGGTCAAAAGCCCACCCCGCTATAGGGGGGTGGGCTTCGACGCTTGGTGGAATTAGACCGACGCTGTCAGCAGACGCTGGAGGCGTCGACGCCGCTTATTGAGCTGTCGCTCGGACAGCAGGCCGAGTTCGTCGAGCCAGTCGATCAGTACGGCGAAGTTGCCCGTATCCTTGAGTTCGATCGTGTTTTCGTTGATGAGCTCTCGCGCTACCCATTCCGTTGAGACTGGGTAGTAATCGTTGAGCTCGTCGATGACGATCAGCGCGAAGGTGGCTGCACCAGGCACGAACACCAAGCCGCTCAAGGGAGACTCGACCGCGCCGATTGTCTCGAAGCAGTCAGTGTCTGCGTCGGGATTTTCGATGAGTACCGCCTCTGCGTCTTGATCCACCAGGTTGATGGGCTGCAGGTTGTAGACCTCCTTGTGAATAAGGCGCTGGATCGCTGCGGCGATCGCTTCGTCGAGTTCGCCTTCGGCGTCTCGTCGCTCATCTTCGAGCTTTTGCTGTGCTTGTTCTCGCCAGCATGTCTCCATCTGCTGGTGCAGGGTTTCATCGGTGATTGATCGGGCGTCGGAAGTCACAATGGACATTGTCTTTCCTCTCATTCATGTCAAGCGTCTCCTATGCGGAGCGCCCGACGAGTGGACCTCGCGTGGCACTCAACGCTAGGCAAGTCAAGTGTAGCATTTTGGCTATTTGTGTGCAAAGTGACTACTTCAGCGTCCACTGATTTGCACCGAGTGCACGAATGGTACTGTTCAGCTCGAGCATAGTGAGCGACATCGAGAGTGTGCTTGGTTCGATACCACTTCTGCGCTGGAGCTCGTCACCGTCACGTATGCCCTCCTGAAGGAGCTCGATGATTTGCGACTCTTCCGGCGTATTGCCGAGTGGTAGTGTCGCTTGCTCGGTGAGGAGTTGTGGTGCAATGATCTCAAGAATATCTTCAGCACAGGTCACGGGTGTCGCGCCTTGCTTTAAAAGTTGATTGCAGCCTGCGCTCATGACGCTGGTAATATTGCCCGGTACAACAAAGACCTCCTTGCCCTGCTCAAGTGCGTGTGCGGCAGTGTTGAGCGTGCCGCTACGACTCGCGGCTTCGGTGATGAGAACGGCGTCGGCAAGTCCGCTGACGATGCGGTTGCGCTCGAGAAATTGAAAACCACGCGCGAGGACATCCGGCTCGTATTCGCTGATGATTGCGCCGCCTGCGGTGACGATGTCTCGTGCGAGTTGCTTGTGCGCTGATGGATAAATACTATCGAGTCCGTTGCCAAGGACGGCAATCGTTGTGCCGCCTGCCTCGAGTGCTCCACGATGCGCGATACCATCGACACCGATAGCCAGGCCGCTCATGATAGCAATACCTTGCCGTGCAAGGTCGTAGGCGAACCGGTGGGTCACCTCTTTGCCGTAGGTGGTTGGTCTGCGACTGCCAACGACTGCAACGCTCGGGATACGTCGTTCTGGTAGTTTTCCTATAAAGTATAAGCTTTTTGGCGGTTTGGCAATACCAGATACAATCTGGAGAAAATCATGCGTATCTGGTGATATTTTATTGATTTTCATAAAAAATGTGTCAAAAAGTGTTGACATATAGTCAAATGAGTGCTAGTATAAGACATGATTGATTGATCAGCGAGGTCAATCAAACGCACCTTATACCCCCTATTCTAACTGTAAAGTTAGGTTGTGTGCAATGGCGGACTACGTATTCTACCCTCCACGTATTCGCATCAAAACGTTGCACGCATACTAACCCCTTTAACCCCTTTCTTTCGTCCCCCGAGAGTAAGGTCCCGTTCAAAGAAGAGACTACACAATAGTGGTTCGCCCAGGCGCGCGGTTCGTGGAGTTCCGTCGACGCTTCTTTTCTGGGGTGGGTTGAAGGGTAAAATGGCGCTAGGTGATGCCCACCCTTACCTAGCGCTTTTTTAGTGGGTAATATTATGGTTATTGAACCTCAGGAAGTAATTACACCCCAGTTGTACACTGGGGTGTAATTACTTGAGGCGATCAGGCGGAGTGGCTGAGATCGCGCATGATGGTGTTATCTTCTTCCCTTTTCTCTCAGGTCTAGATGTCGGAGCGACGTCTACTATATGCTTCGCCGCTACTCGACGAGATCGATGATCATTATGGCACATGTATTGACAGAATGTAAGTACTTGTGGTATAATAAAAAGATAGCATCGCGAGAGTCGTGGTGTTTCGGGCGAAAGGAGAATACCATGCCCGGTTTGTTCTTCTACATTTGGTGGGGTGTCGTGGCGCTCGTTGGTGCTGGTATGCTTCTGCGGGTGTTTCTGACGGTGTCGCCGAGTAGGCGATGTCGCGCGGCTGCCCTGTTCGGCTTCGGTGGCTTGCTTGTCGGTCTTCAGGCGCTCACTGTCATCTACGCGGAGCGTCATGTCGGCGCGGAAGGAGTCATCTTCATCCCCGCGGTCGTGATGAGTGTCATCTTCTGGGTTGCCATCGTCATGCTCGCTACGGGCGGGCTCTGGTGGCTCGCTCTCGTCAAGCGAGGAAAGAAGACCGACGTCGTCGATCGGCACCACGAACCACTCCTCACCAAGTAGCAGACGATGTGCTGCATGAGAGGCGGAGACCACTATGGTCCGCCTCTCATGCACACTTTTCATTTCTAAGTGTACATTTTGTCATATATAATAACCGCCCACTGGTCATCAATGGGCGGTTTCTTGCATCAGGGATAGGGGGCGAGGGCGCTGTGCGCCCCCACCCGGGGTTGGTGCTACTCGTCTGTATCGGACACTTCGGCGTCCGTGGAATAGCAGTACTGGAAGGCGTCCAGCTCGCCGACCTTCGCGGCCGTGGGGTTCGGGAGGAAGACATCGTTGTCTTTCCCCTTGCTGGAGCGCTCGATGAGCGTCCATTCCAGACCTGGCAGGACTGCCGGATGCGCGTACTCAAGCACGACTCGGCATCCGCCGGCGAACGCGAAGTAAGTACCTCGGTCGCCATACATGCCGTTCGCGCGGAACTCCACCTCGGAAATATCGGTGAAGCCACGCACCTCCAGTTCTTGGAGGTTTGCCTGGTATTAACATATCAGTGTAATAAAGTCAATTACAGTGCATGAGTTTTAGGAAACAGCTGTCACGTAGACGTCGTGATAGTATGGACACTTGTTGTCGAAAGACTACCCTGGCAGAACTGCGTGACGAATGTTTGAGCTATAGGGATTACATCCTGAACTAGGTGTTCAGTTTCTTCTTTAGAGAACCGTGATAACACAAAATCAGCGTCATTTTGATGGTCACGAAGTTCATTCCAGATACCGATGCGGAGTCGCCAGTAGGCTTCTCCAAGGTGTGTATTGAGGCTTCTGATGCCGTTATTGCCGGCAGCATTACCCTTTTCGCGAACACGCAGGGTGCCGAATGGGAGCGATAGGTCGTCATGGATGACGAGCATGTCGGTCGATCTGAGTTTATAGAAGTCAAGAAGTGCACGCGCAGTACGTCCGGTCTCGTTGTAAAACGTTGTTGGTTTCACAAGGAGGATTTTCTCATTATCGAGCGAGAATTCGGTGATTGCCGCAAAGAACTTCGCCTGATTCGAGAAAGATATACCTTGCGATGCGGCAAGTGCATCGGCAATCATCCATCCAACATTGTGACGCGTCGCTGCATATTGTGAGCCTGGATTGCCCTGGGTGAGGATGATTTTCATGTACTCAGTGTAGCATTATTGATTTTTAATAGCCATAGTGGTATAATATACTCTTGTAGGATTTTGTTCATTTCATGAAAGGGGCAACGAATGGTTGTCGTCCTGTGGGTTCTGACTGTTCTCTCGGTGCTGCTATGGTTGTTTCACGTTGGCGTGTTCTGGTGTGAGTGGGGTCGTGCAACGATCGACAAGTCGGCAGGGTTGCACAAGACGTTCTGGATGTACACACCCTGGGCGCTTAGTGCTTTCGTCTGGCTTCTGCTCAGTCTGAGCTTCTTCAACGAAGCACATCAAGCCTTCTTCAATGTCGCACCGGCGGTGATTTTGATGGCACTGTCTGTGACTATCGTGATCCCCGCCTGTCGGCGTCTTCAGGCCGCTGAAAGGCGTTACCAGGAAGAGATTGCGCGCATACGCCCCATAACCTACGCAGCCTCGGATTAACCGTAAAGGAAAATAGCCTTCGGTTCGTCCGAGGCTATTTTCCTTTTTCGGCTTCTTTTGCTTTCTTATATGCCTTTGTAACGGGTGCTTTACCCTGCTTGATACGTTCTTTATTACTCTTGACTTGCTTTTCGTCAATAAAGCTAAACTTTATTGGTACACCGGCGTAATTATACGTCTCACGGATAAGTCGCTCTAGGTAGCGTTTGTAGCTCCAGTGGACAAACTTGAGATTTGAGCCATGAATCACAAACCAAGGAGGTGTCGTGTCTGTCTGGACGATGTAGCGAAGCTTTGGATGGGTGTTCTTGAGGCCTGCCGGCGGGTGCTTTTGGATTGCTTTTTGCAAGAGATCATTCAGGGTTCTCGTTTTTGTCTCTTGATCGCGACGTGCTTCGATGTCGAGCGCAAGATCAAAAAGCTTGGTGACATTTTGCCCGGTAACGGATGATGTGAATATAAGGGGTGCCCATGGCACGAAATCAAAGTTGCGTGCAATACGTGGCGCGAGTGCATCGCGGGTGTAGGCATCCTTCCCTTCAACGCTATCCCATTTGCTGACGACAAGAGCAAGACCTTTGCCGGCCTCGGCAATAATACCTGCAAGGCGCTGGTCGAGCGCAACATTGAGCTCATTAACGTCCATAAGGAGAAGGCAGATGTCCGCTTCCTCAATAGCTTGGAGCGTTCTGAGTACGGAGAACTTTTCGATACCTACCTCTTGCTTCCCCTGGCGACGAATGCCGGCTGTATCGAGA
Organism: uncultured Candidatus Saccharibacteria bacterium; assembly: GCA_964475295.1. Lineage (GTDB taxonomy): Bacteria > Patescibacteriota > Saccharimonadia > Saccharimonadales > Saccharimonadaceae > CALMAK01. The sequence goes on along the minus strand of CAYYWC010000002.1, from coordinate 2,498 downwards.
ATCTCAACGGCACGCTGATTGTATCGAACAGTGGTTCGGTTGACGTCACGGGTTGTACCGGCGACGTTCGCTACGATTGCCTGCTGCTTGCCGACAAGTGTATTGAAGAGATGGCTTTTTCCAACGTTTGGTCGACCGATGAGTGCGATGCGCAGGGTGTCGTCCGGCTCTTCCTCGTGTTTCGCGGGAATATGCTCGACAATATGATCGAGTACGCTACGGGTACCGCGATTATGTTCAGCGCTTGTGCGGACGATAGTTTTTATACCAAGACGCTTAAATTCATCATCAGGGAGACTGCCGGCAAGGTCGGATTTGTTGACGATGAGTATGACAGGCTTCTTGCTGCGGAGTGCTTTTTTAGCGACAGTTCGATCATGATCGCTCACGTATTGTGTGCCGTCAACGACAACGAGGATAACGTCAGCTGCGAGTGTCGCCTCCTCGATTTGCTCTTGGATGGTTGCTTCGAATTCATCAGCCGCATCTTTCATACCAGCTGTATCAACGAGCCAGAATTGATGATATGCGTACTCCACCCGCCCTAGTACACTATCGCGTGTTGTGCCAGCTTCGCGCGCTACAATTGCTTGCTGGGAGCGGACCATTCGATTAAAGAGCGAACTCTTACCGACGTTCGCTTGACCAATGATTGCAACAGTAGGTAGTTTTGAGGCCATAACTTCGGCTAATTATATCAGAGGTATGGTCTTTTTGCGAGCGTAAGCAATATATCATTTACGATATATGAATATCTTGCCACGATCGAGGCTTCATATCACCCAGCGAATAATGACCAAACTGTGTTCTATGGAGCTTCGTGACAGTGTAGCCCAGTGCGGCAAAGGTTCGGCGAATTTGACGATTGCGCCCTTCGTGCATAAGGATGGTCCAGTCGGTTCGATTATGCTCTGATTGACGCTCAAGGGTGAGTTTACTGATACCGTCTTCGAGGTGAATGCCGTAATCGTTAATCATCTGTTGGTGGAGCGGCTCAAGATCGTGGTCGAGTGAGACGAGATAAGTCTTTTGCTTGTGAAATGATGGATGGGTCATGCGGTGGGTAAAGTCACCGTCGTTTGTGAGTAGGAGGATACCAGAGCTATCCTTATCGAGGCGCCCGACAGGCTTCAGTACGTGTAGTTCGTCAGGCAGTAGTGCGTAAATGGTTGGCGCATCGCCCTGTGCGCGCCGTGAGCAGACATAGCCGGCTGGCTTATGAAACGATATGTATCGCAGGGCTGTACTCTGCGTAGACAGCCTCTCTCCTTTAATTGCCACTGTATCGTGTGGTTTAATTCTTGCGCCAAGCTGTGCGACAGAGTCGTTAATCATGACATCGCCGTGTGCAATTATTTCATCAGCCTCACGACGTGAAATGCCTTTGTGGAGTGCAATATATTTATTGAGACGAGTCGATATGTCTGAGCTCTTGTCCATGGACCTAGTGTATCATGCAGGGTTATTGCTGAGGTGGTGTCGTTGGTCCTGGTGTGGGTTGCGGCTGAGGTGCTGGTGTTTGCTGCGGTTGATTTTGCTGAAGCTCTTGTGCCATTAAGCTTGCTACGTCTGCAGGTTGTGCTTGTGCTTGGAGGGGCTGGATAATACGATCACCGAGCCCTGTTGGTCGAGGTGTAGAGAACGGAGCGGTCGGCTGTGGCAGCTGGCTCGCTGGTTGAGGAGACGGATTGACTGCAGCTGGATTTTGCACTGGTGCAGGTTGTGGTGCTGGTGCTGGCGGCACTGGCGCTTGATGGGGTGGAGTAACTGCCTGTGCTGGCTGAGGGTTCACCTGCTGTGGGGCGGGTGTAGGCGCTGTGTGTGCGACAGCAGACGGGGCTGGTGTACCGAAAGCTTGTTGTGGTGCCGGTGTTGCACCGGGCATATCTCCCAGAACATCATGGACAGTGCGTACGACATCTTCGATGCCAACCTGGGATTTAACAAGGTATCGATCGGCGCCGAGTTGCTCACCGCGTTCTCGCTGGTCATCGCTTGAAAGAGCGGTCATCATAATAACTTTAATATCTTTTGTCTCGGTGGTGCTGCGGAGAATATCGAGCATATCGAAGCCGCTAATCTTTGGCATCATAACATCACTTACGATAAGATCTGGACGCTCCTTGATAGCCATAGCAAGCGCCTCTTCACCATCCCCTGCTGATACAATATCGTACCCTTCGGCGAGTAGCCGCACGCCATATATTTCACGTAGACTCTTATCATCCTCAACTAATAAAATCTTTGTCATAATTATCTCCTATTGTACCCAAGCATGACACAAAATACCATACCTCTTACGGCTAAATTAACGTTGTCGGGTATTATCTCCTCCGCGTGATGGTATTTGTGGCATGCCATCGCGAGGATGAGTGTAGGCCGAGGGGTTCTGTTCGATGCTGGAGAGTGGAATGTTCTCTCGCTGAGATGGTGGCGTATAAACTGGTTGTGGTTGTGGTTGTGGTTGTGGTTGTGGTTGTGGTTGTGGTTGTGGTTGT
>CAYYWC010000001.1:211830-252152 GCA_964475295.1 uncultured Candidatus Saccharibacteria bacterium | reverse complement strand
ATACTCGCTTAGGTGCTGGAGTTTGTTTGTGTGGCAGGAGAACAGTGCCACCAAAGTACTTATGCGAGAGCTTTCATTCATAGGATAGTGTTAGAGAAGAGCAAAAGTTTTTATTGGCTATAGAAGAGAAAAGGGGTCTTGTGCGAACGATGAGAAGCAACGATAGTATGAGCCTCAGGAGTCGTCATGGCTTCACGCTAACAGAACTTCTTATTGTGATTGTTGTTATCGCAATTCTTGCAGCAATTAGTGCTGTGACGTATAACGGTATCCAGGCACGTGCACGGGTATCAGCAAAAGAGCTCAATATAAACACCCTCGAGAAGAAGGTGCAATCGTACACGATTATGAACGGCGGGCTTCCAAATTTTCTTGATCAGCAGCAGATGCGTGATCTTGAGCTTGCTGGCCTGCAGTCAGAATTGGTTATATCACACTCTGCAGACGCTTGTACCAACTCTGCAGGAGGTCAGATCGCTGATAAGTCTCGACTATGCGTAGGTCGTGATGCGAGTAGATACTCAATATTCTGGTGGAATGACCAGACGAAGACATGGTGGTTTATTCTTCAGGAAAGCAATGGCGGTGAAAGATTCATGGAGGAGAGCGGAACAGGTGAATTTCCTGATGGAATACCGTGGTGATATGACGAGGAGTCGTATATACTTTCAACTATTTATGCTGCCTGATGAAATAAAATAAAAACAGGTCTTGGGACCTGTTTTTAATATTCTAGAAAACTGTCTATTTAGCGACGAATCAACCCAGTCAGTGCTGCAACGGCACTGCTGATGATGATAAGAAGTGCTGCGATAAGGCCAAGGCGACCGAGCCATTCGCCAACAAACTCCCATGATACCCACGTGAGCACCGCGAGAATAGCGAGGAGCCCAGCGAGGGTTACGTAAAGTATAAGCGTAATGAGTGTTATATTTTTGATGAACGTAAGAGCTGATTGCATAGAAATCTCCATTTAGTATTTATGGCAATTGTAGCACAGTGCGCTAGACTAGGGGCATGAATTGGTGGGTGTTGAAGCGACGGGTTCACATCTCATGGCTTCTCGCAGCGGTGGCTGTAAGCATTGTGCTTGGTGTATGGCTTGCAGGTCTTGTGACCCAGGGGTGGTTCGCGCCCTTTGTATGGTTTGTGGGAGGTGTATCATTTGTACTAACGGCTCTTTGGTGGCGTTATATTGCTCTGATTCCTCTGTGTATTGCTGGCGGATTGTTAATCGGTTTATGGCGAGGGTCAGTTGATCAGAGTCAGCTCATGGCATACGGGCACCTTATTGGGGGAGAAGTAGAGGTGAGTGGACGTGTACTTGAAGATGTTGACCAAAAGTCCGACGGACAGCTTATCGTGAGGCTTGGTGATGTTTCGTATGGTACGAATGCACTTCCGGGTACCGTGTGGGCGACAATACGAGGTGGAGATGGCGTGCAACGAAGTGACTACATAACGATACGGGCAGGTATGTCGGAAGGCTTTGGAAGCTTCTCGGCTACGATGTATCGAGCAGAAGTTGTGCATGTTTCTCGGCCGCAGCCAGGTGACGTGGCGCTCAAGATACGAGACTGGTTCGCGGATATTGTGCGGATGATTATTCCAGAGCCGCAAGCAAGCCTTGGACTGGGCTACTTGCTCGGACAGAGGCGAAGTTTGCCGTCTGATCTTGATAATGCACTGCGAATCGCAGGGTTGACGCATGTGATTGTCGCAAGTGGGTATAATCTAACGATCCTTGTACGTCTTGCAAGACGGCTCTTTGCGCGAGTGTCGCGGTTCTCAGCACTTGCGGCGGCGAGTGGGATGGTGGTGAGTTTCATTGCTGTGACGGGGATGAGTCCGAGTATGGCGCGAGCAGGGCTGGTGACGGGGATGAGCCTCTTGGCGTGGTATTATGGTAGGAAATTTCATCCTCTTGTTCTCTTGTCGCTTGCTGCGGCAACGACGGTATATATCAATCCAAGCTATGCATGGGGTGATATTGGTTGGCAGCTCAGTTTTGCGGCATTTGCGGGCGTGATGATTTTGGCACCGCTCCTGCAGGTGTATTTCTTTGGTGGTAAGAAGCCGGGAGTGATGCGACAAATCTTAGGCGAGACAATATCAGCACAGATTGCGACACTGCCGATTCTCGTTGTGGTTTTTGGGCAAATTTCGAACGTTGCATTGATCGCAAATATTCTTGTATTGCCTCTCGTTCCTCTAGCGATGCTTCTTGTATTTGCGACCGGACTTGGCGGTTGGATTGTGCCGTCGCTCGCAGGCTTATTAGCAGCACCGACAACTTGGCTGCTGATGTATATGACAGGGAGTGCGGAATGGTTGGCGAGTTTACCCTGGGCTGTTAGCGAGATCGAGGTGGGTTGGTGGTTCGTTGCGGTATACTACAGTATCGTAATCGCTATCTGTGTGTACTTGCAACGAGCAACACGGCTGCCGCTGCGCAACTCGAACATAACCGAGTAATCTGGTATAATAAGGGAAATATTCACCGAAAAACGGAGCTTCGATTGTAATGGCTGGACACAGTAAATGGTCAAAAATAAAACGAGACAAGGGCGCGAATGATGCAAAGCGGGGTGCTATTTTTACGCGGATTGGTAATCAAATTGCAATTGCAGCACGCTCTGGTGCTGATCCAGATATGAATCCAGCACTCGCACTCGCTATAGAAAAAGCAAAGCAGGCGAACATGCCAAATGTAAATGTCCAGCGTGCAATCGATCGTGTGAATGATAAGAATGCTGCAGTACTAGAAGAGGTCACCTATGAAGGTATGGGCCCAGGGGGTGTCGGTATTATTATTGAAGCAGCGACAGACAATAGAAACCGAACATTCCCTGAGGTTCGTAATGCGCTGGCAAAGAACGGCGGACGAATCGCTGATGCAGGGAGTGTCATGTTTCAATTTACGCGTAAAGGCGTTATTACTGTTGGCGCAACGGGTGAGGAAGCACTTTTGACGGTGCTTGATGCGGGAGCTGAGGATGCATTGGAGGAGGACGGAGAGTTAATCGTCTACACTGATCAGAAGGAGCTTGCAAGAGTGCGAGCGACAATTATTGAGGCGGGGCTTGCCGTAAAAGATGCTGAACTCCAGTATGTTCCAAATGCAACGATAGAGGTGAGCGATGAGGAAACGGCAGAAAAGATTATGAAGGTGCTCGATGCACTAGATGATCTCGATGATGTTGTAAATGTACACACGAGTGCTGATATTACGGTTGATGTTGCGTAATATACAATAACCTTCTATACTGACAGCAGAATAACGTAAATAGGTGGGCTTACGGATGAGAAGACTTGCGTTTCTGTTGATTGGTATAATTCTCATCTTGTCACTTGCCGCCCCTGCTGGGGCGGTTTTTGCTACAGCAGATCACGCAGACGACCTTAATCAGCAAGAGGGTACTGCGGTTGTGCCGGTTGATAGTCATCAAGCTGAAGAAATAATCATTCAGGATAGTGAGCAGGAACCTATGCCTGTAATCGTTGCAGATGAATCTGTATCAAGGCCTGCGGTGCATGCCGCCGAAGACCCATTGGAGGGTGTGCGCGAGATTGCTGATGTGGTAGCCCCAGTTGATTTGTATGATGATGATCGTGTGCCGACGGGCGATATCCTCGTAAAGGCCTTTCAATTCAAAGACGGTGTGCTACAGCGTATTGAATTAATGAACCAAACATCGAAGCCTGTGCGAGTTGATGGCTGGAGAATCGTGGTAGTGCAGCAGACTGATAGTGATGAAGCTGAATGTGAGATAGGACTGCATGGGTATGTCTTGCCGGTTCGATCAGTAACATTTTCCGTGGATGGTCTGCCTGAGGGGGCGTATACGATGAGTTCCTGTAGCGAATCACTTGGTATGGATGCGCAGGTACGTATTGTCATTGAGAAGGAAGATATTATCTTTGAGCGCATTAAATCGTTCAATACAGATGAACTCTATGTACGAGGTGGTACAACAGCAACCTATAAGACGGGCACATTCGCAAAAGATTTTAAGACAGCGAAACAATATGACTTTTCGACATCAATGCTCTATGACCCGCCGCACGAGACGCCACTCAAAATTATCGAGCTGTATCCAAATCCATTGCCGTGTGCCCCAAAAGAGAGCAATCCGCCGACGTGTAGCGACTATGTGAAATTATATAACCCAACAGATGACACAGTAGACCTTGGACAATATAGGCTACGTATCGGGCAGATGACAAGTGCGTCGAATGCAAGCAATACATATCAGCTTTCTGGTAGTGTGCCAGAAAAATCTTTCGTGCTACTTCGAATATCAGTGGACGACAAAGTGATAGGTCTGTCGAATGAAAGTGGTACGGCCTGGCTGCAAGATAGGTACGGAGTCATCGACTATCCCTCTGGTGTTACGCCGTATGAAGGTGGTGATCGAGTTGCGAATAAGGGCCGTTCATGGGCATACAACGAGCAGGTGCAGGAATGGCAATGGGCAACGCCGGCACCATGGACATTTGAGAATAACTTTACGCTGTCGGATCAGGGTAGAGGAGGTGTCGTGCGTCAGAGTGATACACTAAAACCATGCTTATCGCATCAGTTTCGCAACCCCTTAACGAACCGCTGCAAGAGCACTGCGACACAGACAAATTCACTCAAGCCCTGTCGACCTGATCAGTATCGGAATCCCGAGACGAACCGCTGTCGCTCCAATACGGTTGCCACAAGCACACTGAAGCCGTGTCGATCCGACCAAGTTCGTAACCCTGCGACAAATCGCTGCAAAAAAGCTGTAGCTGTGGGTGCATCGTTGGCAGACTGCGGTCCAGGCCGTGAGCGAAATCCTGAGACGAACCGCTGCCGAAATATTCGGCGTACTACCCCTCCAGAAAGCGGCTTTGCTATTGAACCAGTCGCAGACTCCGCAAGTGTTTTCATTGGCTGGTGGGTGCTTGGGGGTATTGCTTTTGCGGCGGCGGGTTATGCTAGCTGGGAATGGCGCGCAGAAATTGGACGGTTGGTGCGCCGTATCTTTCGGCCAAATAGTACAGCAGAATGATACACTGAGGGTATGAGAATTATCGGGATAGATCCAGGTACGGGTATTCTTGGTTTTGGCGTTATTGATGTCAAGCAGGGCAAGCCATTACTCGTGACAGCAGGTGTGATTACGACACCTGCGCACACACCACTTGATGAGCGGCTTGAGGAGATATTTGATGGATTGACTGATATTATTTCTGAGACAAAGCCTGATGTGATGAGTATTGAGAAGTTGTTTTTTGCACAGAATGTCACGACGGCAATGAGCGTGTCGCATGCGCGTGGAGTGGCAATGTTGACGGGTCGTAAAGCACGACTGCCGATTGCTGAATACACGCCGCTTCAGATCAAACAAACATTAACAGGATATGGCAAGGCGGACAAAAAGCAGGTGCAAGAGATGGTGCGGTTACATCTGAATCTAAAAGTTGCTCCAAAACCTGATGATGCGGCTGATGCACTTGCCGCGGCAATCACACATTCTCTGATGAGTCGATAATGGTATACTGGAAAGAATGATGGCACAGAACAAAAAGCGGATTTTCAAGCGACAGCGGCATCCATTTTTGACACGAGTCAAGTGGTGGTTTCGCGACAGATGGCAGTGGTTTCGTCAGCTCAAGTGGTGGCAGAAGACGTTGCTTGTCGGCGGGCCTATTATTCTGGTCGTGCTTGTTATACCATTGATAACATTTGCTTATTTTGCCCTCACGATGGGCGACATGGAAAAGCTCATGAATCGCAACAATACAGGCGTCGTTCTGAAGGATATCCGTGGAGAGACCTTCTACAGTACTGGCACGGCAGAGCACCGCGATTTAGTGCCGCTTGATGAGATATCTCCTTTTGTAAAACAGGCAGTTATTGCAAGCGAAGACAAGAGCTTTTACGAACACGGCGGTGTATCTATCCTGAGTACACTCCGTGCGGTGTACGGCTATGTTCTTTCTGGAGGTGGTGAATTTGGTGGCTCAACGCTAACGCAGCAACTTGCGAAAATGACACTGCTTTCGACAGAGCGTGGCTTCCTTAGGCAGTACCAGGCATTTTCGGTGGCAGTTGCGATAGAGCAGCGCTATAGTAAGGACGAAATTCTGGCGATGTATCTCAATTCAGTCTATTTTGGCAATAATTCATTTGGTATTGATCAGGCGGCACGAAATTACTTTGACAAAAAGCCGAGTGAGTTGACACTTGCTGAAAGTGCTATGTTGATTGGTCTACTGCCTGCGCCGAGTGTATATTCGCCAATTGTTGGTGATGAAGCAAAGGGTATTGAACGACAGGATGAAGTGCTCAAGCGAATGGTGCGCGAGGGGATGATTACTGAAGATAAGCGAGTATCGGCACTCCAAGAAGAACTAGCCTACCAGCCTCCAGCGGTGATCAAGAATGACGCACCTCATTTTACTGAAATGGTACTCGGTGAACTCTACGAGAAGTATGGTGAAGAAACAGTGGAGCGCTCAGGCTATCAGGTGACGACATCGCTTGATCTGAGACTGCAGCAACAGGCTGTGAAGAGTGTGAAGGGTCAGGTTTCGTATATCAAGAGCATGGGCGGGTCAAACGCGGGTCTTATTGCGATTGATCCTGCGACAGGGGAGATCCGAGCACTTGTTGGCAGTGTCAACTACAACAATAAGAAGTGGGGCAATGTGAATATGGCGACAACAAAACGCCAGCCAGGAAGTACATTCAAATCTCTATACTACGCAGCAGCGCTCGCTGACGGCAAGATTACTCCAGCAACAATCATCAAGGACGAGCCAATCGATATTGGCGGATACAAGCCGCAAAATGCGACACGGCAGTATTATGGTAATGTGACGGTGCGGCAGGCGCTCGCCCGCTCGCTGAACATACCGGCAGTAAAGGTTATGCAGCAGTATGGTATTGAGAATTCTTTACGCGCAGCGAAAGATCTTGGAATTACAACACTCGACAGGGCTCCGAATGAGTATGGTCTGGCGCTTGCCATTGGAGCGGCAGAAGTGCCACTCAACGAGATGACGAATGCATATGCAGCGTTTGCTGATGGTGGTAATGTGCGACAGAATACAACTCTTCACGAAATCCAAGACAAGTTCAGCAAGTCGATCTATGAGCACAAAAGTGAGGCGAAGCAAGGGATTAGTTCGCAGGGGGCCTACCTGATATCGAGTATTCTCTCCGATCAAAACGCTCGCTCTTTTATGTTTGGTAGTAGTTTGAGTGTTGCAGATAAAACGGTTGCAGTGAAGACGGGAACAACCGATGACAATCGCGATGCATGGGCGATTGGCTACACCTCAAGTGTAGCAATTGGCGTGTGGGTAGGAAATAATGATAACGATACGATGGTTAGTGGTGGCGCTGATATGGCGGGTCCAATTTGGCGTGAAGTAATGCAGGCAGCCATTGGTAATGGCGATCCGCGTTTTTCTCGCCCTGATGGCATCGTTGAGCGTAACGTTTGCTATGGGACTGGAGGACTTGCAGCTGGTGCTGGCACGAATACGTATAGTGAAGTATTTTTGATCTCTGCCCTGCCAGCAGCATCATGCAGTGCCGTACCCGAGCAGACCGAGAAAGAGAAGCAGCCAGAAAAAGAAGAGCCAACAGAGCAGCCTGTTGCACCAGAGCCCGATGAGGAGGTACCGGAAACTCCAGAGGAGCCAAGTGATCCCGAGGCGCCAGTAGCCCCTGTAGATCCAGATGAGCCTGTAGAGCCATAAGGAGTGATACAATAGATGTATGATTGCACATGTCTCAGGAGAGGTCGTAGAGAAATTTGGAAATTCAGTTATTGTTGATGTTCACGGGGTGGGGTATGAAGTGCAAGTTGCACTCGGTGATTATGAGCAGGCGTTGCTGAACGAGTCGGTGAAGTTCTACACCTATCATCATATTCGTGAGCAGTCGCAAGACCTATTTGGATTTTCGTCACTTGCTGCGAAGAAGTTATTTGAGCTGTTGATTAGCGTACAAGGTGTTGGACCGAAAGCAGCCCTGGCGATTTTGAGTCTTGGTGAGAGTGAGGCGGTGCGCAACGCTATTGCGAACGAAGACGCTGCGTATATCGTGAAAGCAAGCGGTGTTGGCAAAAAGACTGCAGAGCGTGTGATCATCGATCTTTCTGATAAGGTTGGTATGCCGCTTCGCTATGATAATGGTATAACGGGTGTTTCACAGTCAATCTCGCATACCGATGAGGCACTTGAGGCACTGATGGCTCTCGGTTACAACCTGGCTGACGCATCAAAAGCACTTGAAGGTATCTCGACCGAGCTTTCAACGGCTGAACGCGTAACTGAGGCACTAAAAGGATAGATACTGCATGAAAGAAGCCGCCAAACAACTGTTTGGGGTGGGGCTGACGACTGCTCGACTGGGCATCGCTGAATATATGGCACAACGCGTGCGAGACGATAAGCCAATTGATGCGTCAATGACAGCCTTCGTGGTGAGTGATGTCGCGGACGGAGCAATTCTGCGGAAGTTTGATGCAGATACGCGGACACGTCGAGTAGCGGACGGCGTGATTGATCATCTGTCGGAAGTTCGTGTTGCGGCTGAGGTCGCAAAGAAATATCCAGAAACGCGTATCTATATCGGGATTCTCGCTGCGAGGGCGGCTATTGTTGGCGGTATGAACTTATTTCATCTACTCAAGACAGGCGAAGCAACAAAGGGCAGGAAATGGCAACGTGCAACAAGTCTTGCGACGGCAGCATTCGCACTCACCGCGGTGCGGGGTAATGAAAAAGCGACAAAAATTGCTGGATCTGTAGCAGCGGGTGTCGCGATTGGTACAGGTATTGTGCATCTTAAGGGCATTGGCAGGCGACATAATGGTGTAACGAGAGAGCTCTAAAGTAGCTGGAGTGCCTCTGCAAGGTACGGTTCAACACGAACATTTTGGAGATCGCTCTTCGTAAACCATTGGTAATCCGTGTGCTCATCGCTCAGAACTATGGTATCGAGATTTTGCTCCAGGGTGTATGTCAGTCGTACGACGTGGAGGTCACGGTTGGGGACGAAGATATCTTGGGCGATAAGGAGTTTTGGGGTGTCGACGAGAGTCGCACCAGTCTCTTCTTTTACTTCTCGTGCTAGCGCATCGTGGAGGTTTTCATCTCGTTCGATGCGTCCGCCGGGAATATCCCATGCCTCTTTACTGTCTGCTGGCAGGAGGAATTGAGAGGCTCGCTTCAGTAAAAGAACGTGTCCTTGGCTGTTCTGGATAATCACCTTTACGCCAACCTGTAAATTCATGAGGCTTAGTATAGGGTATACTAGAGGATATGGCAATTGAACGAATTGTAGACACTGGCATACATGATGACGATGGCGATGAGCAGGTTATTGAGATTACCCTGCGCCCTCAGACGTTTGCTGACTACGTGGGGCAAGAGCGCCTAAAGAAGAATCTAAAGCTGGCAATTCAGGCGGCGAAGAAGCGCGATGAGCCGATTGACCATGTGTTGCTTTACGGCCCTCCGGGGCTTGGCAAGACAACGATGGCGACCGTTATTGCGAACGAAATGGGTACAAATATTCGTGTGACGGCAGGGCCTGCTATTGAGCGTGCAGGTGACCTTGCGAGCATTCTGACAAACCTAGGTGATGGCGATATTCTGTTTATTGATGAAATCCATCGGCTTTCTCGGGCAGTTGAAGAGGTGCTGTATAGCGCGATGGAAGACTATAAACTTGATATTGTCATTGGCAAGGGGCCAGCAGCACGTAGCGTGCGGCTCGATCTGCCAAAGTTTACTGTTATCGGTGCCACGACTCGTACTGGTAGCTTGGCAGCACCACTTCGTGATCGCTTCGGACATATTCACCGACTCGAGTTTTATACGCCATCTGAGATCGAAAAGATTATTACTCGCGCAGCAGCGATTCTGGAGAGTAGTATCGATATGGCGGCAGCGAAGGATCTCTCGACTCGCGCGCGACTGACGCCGCGTATTGCCAATCGCCTTCTTAAGCGTGTGCGTGATTATGCAGACGTCAATGGAGATGGTATTATCGATGTAATAACAACAACAAAGGCACTTGAGATGCTTGAAATTGATGAATTAGGGCTCGATGCTGCTGACCGCAATCTTCTGGCGAGCATGATTGAGAATTACGGCAGCAACCCCGTAGGTCTGACAACGATTGCGGCACTGACAGGTGATGAAGCAACGACGATTGAAGATTTTTATGAACCATATCTCTTGCAGCTTGGATTTATTGAGCGTACGCCACGTGGTCGACGCGCCACATCAAAGGCATATAGACATCTCGGACAGAGCTATGAAGGGTGATATAATTTAGCTATGAAGAATCGTGAGACTAATCCTGATCCACAGCCAGTCGCATATGACGTCGAAGGACGGCCACTCTATCATCATCCGCAGAGGGAAACGGCGTCTACGCAGCTGAACGAAGCAACAAATCCTTCCTTAGTATCGACAAGGCCAGATGCGTATGAGGGGCATAATTTTAACCCAAAGGTACGCGCTCAGTATGCAAATGAGCCAGATTATGTACACACGACTCGTCCGCTCGAGCCAAAAGTTCCGGAGGTGAGCGAGGCACTTAAACGAAAGCACGAAGAGTCAGTACGTTTGTATCCGTTTCTGAACCTCAGTGAAGGTGAATTTGTCATGTTGCGCATTCGTCGACATCCGATTGGATTGTTGATCCCGATTTTTATTACATCATTTGTGCTTATTGTGCTGCTCGTCATGATGGCTCTCGTACCAGATTTTTATGCAACCATTCAAGCTGAATCATCAATGATTAATTTTCCGGGTGCAGATGTTGTCGTGGGTGTGTTACTGCTTCTTGTCATTCTCGTCGGACTTATTGGCGGCGTTGCCATATGGGTGTATCTCAAGAATCAATTTTTCTTAACAAATGAGGCGGTGATTCAAGAGGTACAACATGGTCTTTTTTCTCATCGTGAACAGACGGTGAGCCTTGGTAGTATCGAAGATGCAAGCTATAAGCGACAGGGTATCCTTCAGCATATTTTTGATTACGGTACGATGCGCCTCAGCACCGAGGGTGAAGAGACGACGTATCGGTTCGCATATGTAGAGAATCCAAAGCAACAAATTGCAACCGTCAACGATGCGGTCGAGGCCTTCAAAAATGGTCGTCCTGTTGGTGTGAAATTTCTCTAGGTTCTAGGTATTCTCACGATTTGTCTTCACGAAGTCATCTTCATTCTCGAGGATCGCTCGAAGTGTGTAGCCTTTGCAAGTATCTTCCTTGCAGTTAGTGCCTTCGTACGTGTAGCTTGGTGTGACGGTATAGGGTGTACCATCAAGCTCAAGGCTTGTCTGATTGATCTTGATGCCATATGGATCAGAGAAGAGATCGGGGTCGATAAACGGTAGAGTTGACTCATCAAGTGTACGTGGGTAGGTGTCGTGTTTTTTGTAATAGATCTCCTCGAGACCATAATGCATAGCATTGATGGCCGTCTTTCGCTGATCATCACGAGCGGTCGTTTCGATGTTATTTTTCTGTATAAAAAAGATTACACTTGCCACACCAAGAAGAAGCACGATAAAGATTAGTTCAATGACAGTGAAGCCGGCGTGTTGTTTCATTCTATTACCATTGTAGCAGAATTACGGTACAATAGAGGTAAGAAAGAGAGGGTTTATGGCGAAAAAGGCAGAAAAAAATCCAATTGGCACAAAGCCAGTCGCAAATGAGGAAAAGCTGAAGGCGCTTGGTCTTGCGCAGGAGCAGATTAATAAGCAGTTTGGCGATGGTGCGATTCGTCGGCTTGGCGATACGACGACGATTGACGTAGAGCTGCTATCAAGTGGTTCGTTAAGTCTTGATCTTGCCCTCGGTGGAGGTTATCCAAAAGGTCGTATCATTGAAATCTATGGCCCTGAGAGCTCAGGTAAAACAACACTAACACTTCATGCAATTGCAGAAATTCAAAAACAGGGTGGAACGGCAGCGTTTGTTGACGCAGAGCATGCACTCGATCCAGCGTATGCACGCAAGCTCGGTGTTGATACTGATAATCTTCTTGTCAGCCAGCCTGATAATGGTGAGCAAGCACTTGAGATTGCCGAGACGTTGGTTCGCTCGAACGCCGTTGACCTTGTTGTGGTCGACTCGGTAGCAGCGTTGGTACCGCAGGCGGAGATTGATGGTGATATGGGTGATAGCCATATGGGTCTTCAGGCTCGTTTGATGAGTCAAGCGCTCCGTAAGCTGACGGGCATCATCAATAAGAGTAAGACAACAGTTATATTTATCAACCAGATTCGCATGAAGATTGGTGTGATGTTTGGAAATCCTGAGACAACAACAGGTGGTAACGCGCTGAAGTTTTATGCGAGCGTCCGTCTGGATATTAGACGCACAGGGCAGATAAAAGAAGGTGAAGATATCATTGGCAACCGCACCAAGGTTAAGGTTGTCAAAAACAAAATTGCACCACCGTTTCGAATTGCAGAATTTGACATCATGTACAATGAGGGTATCTCAAAGACGGGTGATGTACTTGATCTTGCGGTACAGCACGAAATCGTTGGCAAGAGTGGCGCATGGTTTGACTACGGTGATGGCAAGATCGGACAAGGTCGCGAAGCAACCAAGAAGTATCTCAAAGAGCACCCTGAGGTCCTCGTAGAGATTGACGAAAAGGTGCGCGCGAAGGTTGCTGAAGCCGGGGCGTAGCGATCATGTCACAGTCAGAAGAGCTTTGGGTAGAGTATAGCAGCCAAGGCGAGCCAGTGGGGTCTTTGACGCGTGCCGATGCTGCGGCTGGTGCGCTTCATGCTGCATCGCATGTGTGGATTTGGCGAAAACATGTCGATGCTATCGAGGTGCTTTTGCAAAAAAGAGCAGCTGACAAGAGGACGTGGCCAGCTCATTATGATATATCTGCGGCAGGCCATGTCGATTATGGCGAAACACCGCTAGAGGCTGCGGTCCGTGAAACTCAAGAAGAAATAGGGTGGCACGTAGGTACGGGTGAACTTTCTCTCATAGCCGTAAACCGTACGTGTAAGGAATCTCCCGATGCAGGAAAAGGTAAAACAATCGAGAACGAGTTCCAGTATATTTACTTTCTAGAGAATCAGTCGCAAGAACTGCATTTCGCGGATGGCGAAGTCGACGCTGTGAAGTGGGTGACTATCGACCAGTTGCGCGATATGATTAGTGGAAAAAGTGACGATCTCATCGTGCCTCATGGTGAAGTATACTTTCTCATTTTGCTGAAGGAGCTTGAGGGTAGAAATGCTTAGTACGATTATGAAGCTGAGGTATATATGATGAAACGTGCTATTATTTTGCACGGCAAGCCGTCGAAAGAAGGCTACTATAGTACTGACCGTGACAGTGAGAGCAATTCTCATTGGTTGCCGTGGCTCCAGCATCAGCTGTGTGTGCGGGATGTCCTTGCGCAAACCCCTGAAATGCCTGCGCCGTATGCACCTGATTATGAGCGGTGGCGTGAGGAGTTTGAGCGACAGGCTATTGATGAGGATACGATTCTCGTCGGACATAGTTGTGGTGGTGGATTTCTCACTCGTTGGCTAAGTGAGGCGTCTGTCCAAATCGACAAACTTGTTTTGGTTGCGCCGTGGCTCGACAGAGAGCATGACTACGAAGATTTGTTTCAGTTTGAGCTAGACGAGAATCTTGCGAAGAAAACGAAACACGGTATCGACGTGCTGTATTCCACAAATGACGGTCCACAGATGCAGTCAACGCTGGCATTTCTGAGAGAGCGCCTGCCCGATGCTCGCTATCATGAATTTGTTGATTACGGGCACTTTTGCCTGCGTGACATGAATACGAGAGAGTTTCCTGAATTATTAACTATCTGTATTGACGAGTAGGGGAAGACATATGACAACGTATATTCTAGCCGGTGGATGTGACGGAGATTATCCTGAGTATATGACGCAGCTGGCACGAGTAGTACGTATGAAGGTGGCAAAGCCAAAGATTCTAAGCTGTGGGTTTTCGAGTGAAGATGAGCAGGCTAAGGCTCGATATTCTGCTCGTAAGCAGATGATTGAGAATGGTTTTGGCGGATCCGAATCTGTAGATGTGACGATGGCGAATAAGGCTCATTTTATTGAGCAAGTGCGTACTGCTGATGTTGTCTATTTTCATGGCGGTGCAACGGCGTTACTTGTCGATGCGATGCGGGCGTATCCGAACATTCGTGAGGTATTTGTAGGAAAAATTATTATTGGTAGTTCGGCAGGGGCGAATTACTTGTCGAGGTATGGCTTTTCGCCAAGTGTGAATAAAGCATGTTCGGGTGAGGGGCTGCTCGATGTTGCAGTTGTTGTACACTATGACAGTAGTGGCTTTAGCGGCAAAAGCTTTACTCCTGAGTATTGGCAGCGGGCTGTCGAGGCAGTGCGCGATATGTCAGGTCAACAAGAGATAGTACTATTGCCCGAGGGTACCTTTACGGTGATCGAGAAAGAGTAGTCAGGAGGTCTTTCTTTTTGCGTCGATTTTTATCTGTCGCTTCCATGCTTTCCACCATAGCCATGCAAAAAGAAGACTTGCGCCAATTGATAAATAGAGCGCACCGTAGAATGTTGCTTCAGTAAGTGTTGCTGCAGTTTCTAGGGAGATGGCTGCTGCGTCGCTCTGTCGTGACTGCTCAAGAACGTCTTGGGTGATTCGCTCTAGTGTCGTATGTGAAGTAAAGAAGCCAATCACTGAGGCAATAATAGAGGCGCCGTATCCTGCTAGCCTGAGACGTATGCCAGTAGGATGCTTATGCCAGAGGAGAATGAGTGACGATATCATAAACGCAGGGACGATAAGTGTGGTGATGACGCTGCTGATTCCATAGAATATATCTGTTGAAAATGAGTTGAATGTCGTACGGATATTGCTTAAATTAGCGAGTGATATAAGGGCTGCCAGAAAACCAAGAATAAGGAGTGTTCGATAGAGGGGCGAGTATTTCTTCTTAAAGTATGTAAACGGAGTCTCTGGTTGCTGATTTATCATGATACCCAGTATACTACGGATATGAAGATCACGGGCATGAGCATTCAGGTGCGAAATCCTAATAGAGTGAATATCTCGATTGACGGGAAGTATAGATTCAGTCTTACGATAGGGCAAGTGGCTGATGAGGGGTTGAAGGAAGGGCGTGAGGTAGATGAGGGTATGCTCGATCGCCTTACGAGTGAGTCGGTATTCGGTAAGTTATATCAGCGGACACTTGAGTACGTGTTGATTCGACCACGAAGTATGCAGGAGGTTGGTGACTATCTATATCGCAAAACACGAACGACGCCTGTACGGAATCGTCGTACGGGCGAGGTAAGTTTGCGGGAGGGTGTCTCTCAGGAGGTTGCCGATCGGGTTATGGACAGGCTGCAGAATAAGGGTTACATCTCTGATAAGAAGTTTGCTGAGTTTTGGATTCGGCATCGTTTTACCAAGAAGGGTATTAGTCAGCGAAGATTGCGATCAGAGCTTTTGTCAAAGGGTGTCGCGGGTGGAATTATTGATGAGGTGCTACAGGTCTCTGAGCGCGATGAGAGTAGTGAGCTTGCAAAGGTCATCAAAAAGAAGAAGCATCGATATGACGATGAGGCAAAATTCATTCAGTATCTTGCGAGGCAGGGCTTTCGTTATGACGATATCAAAGATGCGCTCAGGGAGGATGAGCTAGTCGAGCCGTGAGGCTTCCGGCTGAGGTTCGGCTGGCTTTCGGAATGGGTTATTGTACGTTCGATGGATAACACCCTCTGTTTCTAGTTCGGTCAATTTCTTATCCGCGCTTTTAACGGTGATTGTTGTATCATCGATCTCAATGATTTGAGATCGATGGATCATATGACCAGTGCTTGAGAGGCTGCTAATGAGACCACCCCTGACAGATAGCTGTTGAATCATAAACGTATCGGTATCGACCGTATAGTCTTCGACCTTACCAAGCTTCTTGCCTTGAGTATCAACAACATGCATAGAGATAAGGCGGAAATCAAGTGCAAGAATATCTCGGAGCTTAACAACGTCATCTGAGCCGACTAGCTCATCGCTGCTGTCTACGATCATGCCAAGGTCACTTAGTTCTCGAATGTCAGCTATTCTGATAAATGATGGTCGTGCATCAAGGAGCGTGCCGTCCACTTCATAGGCAACAATAGAGAGGACGTGTGGATCAATAATAGGGCGGGTTGTTTCGGCAATCTTAATGCCAACCTGAAGACTCATGACGGGTGTTTGCAGGAGGCGCTTTCCGAGAAGTAGCATATCCTTAGTGTATCACCTTACTGCGCGAAAGGGTCTGTCCTGCCTTCGGGAAGTGGTGGCGCCGATGGTGTATCTGTCAGTGGTCGAAGCTCCTGAACTCGCTCAATCGTTTGTGTGTCGAATGAGGTGTTGGTTGAGGGTGGAGCATAATCATCGGGAGCTGATGATGAATTCAATATATTCATCAGAAGAAAAATAGCTACAGCAAGCCCACCTCCGACAGAGATTGTAAATATGACAGCATGGAAGCGACCAAAGAAGGCGCCTAGTGTAAGGTTTGCGTGAGATGCTTTTTGTTTCTTCTTTGCCATAGGTAGGTCTCCTTTATGTTGTAGCCAACTCAAGTACGAGGACGCCGGGGTTAATTGAGTTTCTTGTGGCTTCTGACGGGATATCAAACTTGCTGAGGCGTAGCTTCGGCGTACTTGTTTCGATGGCATGATAAAATTGAATTAATTCATTGTATGATACCTTGCGTCCAAACTCGAATGAGATACGAGAGTTCCTACTCCCCCAGTTGCCTCCAGGTCTTGTATTTTGAGCCGGGCTGCTGCTTGATCCGTCCTGGGCGGGTGCTGTACCATCTGCCGCCTGACCGTCTGACGATTCGTTAACAAAGACAATATTTTTCACAGGAATATCGAGTTGCCCTGCGATTGTCCGTAGGCTGCGCTCAGTATCAAACTGGGGCAGTGAGCTTGTTGATCGAAGGTCGCTGATGCTTTTGACTGCCTCTGCTTTTGTATCTAGTTCAGCTTGAAGTCGTTGAAGGTTGCTGACACTGTCTTCGCTTGCCGTCGCATCAGCTTGTCGTTTTGCTGTTTCTTGGCCAACACCCTGAAGATACTTGTATCCAAATGCAAAAGCACCAACGATAAGCGCGATAGTCGCGACGAGCAATATAATTAATATGATCCGAAATTTTACAGCAGTAAGATTTTTCATTGTCCAGCACTCCTTGTGAAGGTGAATTGTAATTGAACGGTATACGGATATGACGATCCACTATTAGTGCTGATATTACCAAGTGAGACATTGGAGACATACGGGGAGGATGCAAAGTTGTTTTGAAGTGCCTCGGCGGCCGCACGGCTATCGATCTGTACCGATAGTGTGGTTGGCTGCAGGAATGAGTCGCTGTCAATCTGCAGAGAATCTATAGCAGACCCCTCTGGGAGAAGGCTCGAAAGGCGAACGACAACAAGCGAGAAGCGAATTTCGTCGTCAAAGAGTGATTTTGCAGAGGAGAGATCATTGCGCAGTTGACTGGCGGTTGACTGTGCGCTTGCATACCCAGAGGCTCTTTCCTCGTTACGCATACGAGTTTCATCGGCTTGCGAGCCTGCCTGACTTAGTGAGAAGTATGTGATAGCGAGTGCGACGAGCAAGAAACCAAGCGCGCTAAAGAGAAGAATAACATAGCGAAGGAGCAGTGTATTGTTGCGAGCTGCGCGAATTTCCTTCTGTTGATCTGGAGGAAGTAAATTGATCATTTTTGCACCTCTTCCGGATCAATGCTCGCGAGTCCTGCAGCAGTTATATAACGTGGACGAAATTGTTTTGCAGGCTCTGGTAACTTTCCAAAATCAAGCTGTTGCCATGGACTGGCTGTGCGAGCAGGCATAACGAGACGATTCGTAAAGAATTCACCAATACCAGGCACATTGCTGCCGCTACCGACAATCAGGAGTTGTTCAAGCTTACGGTCGTCGCTGATACGTTCGTTGTAGTAACGGGCAACTTTTTCTATTTCGACAGATATGCGTTCAAGACTTGGATTGAGTGCTTCTGTTATTTTTTGCTGACGAGGCCCCGCATTCAATCCATTGAGTACCTTGAGCTGATGGGCATTATCAAGCGTGACGCTAAGTTTTTTCGCAATTGCGAGTGTTAATGTATTGCCACCTACAGACACGCCGCCCGTAACGCGAACAAAGCCGTTATCGAGTACAGCAATATCTGTGCCTGCAGGTCCAATATCAACAAGAATTGTCGGTAAGTGACCTTCTTCTGTCCGTGTAATCAAGCGAGCAACGGCACTAATGCTTGGCTCGATGAGAACAGGGCGAAGGTCTGCTGCCTCAACAACACGAAGCGTGCTGTCCACGATAGATTGGCTCACCGCACTCATGAGGACGGTGAGGTCTTTCTTGTCACGCTCGATAATTTCATGGTCGATATAGAGCGTATTCGAGGGGATAGGAATGTATTGGTCGGCTTCTGTTTGGACAGCGTCTCGCAAGGACTTCTCAAGGCTAACTGGTAGTGTAAATGTACGCGAGTATGTGCGGGTGGCTGGAATGCCAACAACAACGTGATTGCTCGGGAGTGAGCCGACAATCTTATCTTTCAGGAGAATTGATAGTTGTTCAGATATATACTGCCCATCGCCGTCGAGAGATTCTTTTGCTTTGGCGGGGTCAAGATCAATCGACCCATAGCCGAGCACGACCCATCGTCGTGCGTCAATCGCCATGACTTTTATGCCTGTTGCGCCAATGTCGAGGCCTATGATTGGTTTGTCTTTTAAAAATAATTTTGCCATAAATGCCCACTACTATATATGACTGTATTATAGCATAAGCATCACAATTACTATATGGGAATATGCGCTATGCTTGAATGTTTTGTGACATACCTGCGATAGGCAGCATGACACTAGCAGCAATAACTCCTACCATGCCACCCATGAACACAATCATGACGGGTTCAATGATAGAGCTGATACCGTCAATGGCAACGTCAACTTCTTCTTCATAAAAGTCGGCGACCTTCACGAGGACAACGTCGGTCTGCCCTGTTTCTTCACCAACTGCGAGCATCTGAGCCACAATGGCGGGGAAAAGAGGGTTTGCTTCGATAATTTCTGATAATGGCCTTCCATTTTTGACGTCTTCAGCTGCTTGGAGGACAGCTTCTTCATAAAGGACATTGCCGATGGATTTGGCAGTTACCGAGAGTGCTTCAAGAACAGCAACACCGGCCCCCATGAGTGCAGAGAATGTGCGAGTGAACCGTGCAACAGCAACCTTTTGTATAAGTGTTTTCACTCCCGGTAGCTTGAGTGTTGTTGTGTGGAGGATGCGTTTTCCTTTTGGAGTCTTCAGCCACCTCAAGAGCGCATAGACAGCTCCTCCAAGCGCAGGGAATACGATATACCAAAAGCTAATAATGGCATCACTGATCGCAAGCATAACTCGCGTTAAGGCAGGGAGTTTCGCATCAGGTCCTCCCATGTCTTGGATAATGTTGCCAATTTGCGGGATAACAAAAATCATGAGACCAAAAAAAGCAAGAACCGTGATGCCGACGAGGACAAGTGGATAGGTCATAGCACTCTTGATCTTCTTTCGCATCGAGGCATTTTTTTCTTGTTGGATAGCAAGGCGTTTGAGGATATCATCAAGAATACCAGCCGCCTCACCGGCGCGCACCATATTGACATAGACACTGTTGAACGTACTTGCATGTTTTTCGAGGGCATCAGCAAGTGGTGATCCACTTTCGACGTCCTTGATGATGGAGGCAAGGATAGTCTTGAGCGCTGGGCTTTCGGAATGTGATTCGAGTGATCCAAGGGCGCGTAGGAGTGGAACACCTGCGCTCACCATGGCACTGAGTTGCCTTGTGAACATAACAAGGTCGTTTATTTTTACCTTCTTGCTACCAAGGAAGTTGAATGAAACTGTACCTTTGGTAGCTCCTTCCTTGATGCTGACAGGTCTCAATCCTTGCTTCTGCAAGGCAGCAAGGACAGCGGCTCTGTCTGCCATTTCAACCTGTCCGTTGATACTGTTGCCGCGTTGATCAGTCGCGATGTAGGAGAATTTTACCATAAAACTTACTGCTCCCTCGTGACGCGCAGTACTTCTTCGATAGTTGTCTCACCTCGGAGTGCCTTGATGATACCATCTAGTTGCATCGTGACCATACCCTCTGATATGGCCTGCTCCTGGATTTCATTTGCTGTTGCATTTGCCATAATCAACTTCTGTACACCAAGGGAGTTATCAAGTACTTCGTAGATACCAACACGGCCTTTATAGCCGCCGTGTGCGCCGTCATTATTATCTTCTTGGTCAGCCCGCCATAGCGAAACGATGCCTTCTCTTGAAGTGCTGAGGGGGGCATCGCCACCAATGCCAGCTGCGGCTGCTTCCTTTTCGAGCTCATGAATTCGCTCAAACGACTCACCTGGCTTGATACCGAGAAGCTTGAATACGGTTTCTTTCTCTTCATCGGTTGGCTCGTACGACTGACGACTTACATGTGACAATCTTCGCACAAGTCGCTGACCGACAATCGCCTTAACTGTACTAGCAATGAGGAATGGTTCAATCTCCATATCGAGGAGGCGAGGGAGTGCGGTCGCGGCATTATTTGTGTGGAGCGTGCTGAATACAAGGTGTCCTGTGAGGGCTGCCTGCACACCAAGATTGGCCGTCTCGCTATCACGAATCTCACCGACCATGATGATATTCGGGTCCTGACGGAGAAGTGCGCGAAGACCATTGGCGAATGTCATGCCAGCTTTGGCGTTTGTTTGTGTTTGGTTGACACCAGGGATTTTGTATTCAACAGGATCTTCAATCGTAGAGATATTGACATCTGGAGTATTAAGCATAGAGAGGACGCTAAATAGGCTTGTAGACTTACCGCTACCTGTCGGTCCTGTAACAAGAATCATACCGTTTGGCTGTATGGCTGCGGCATTCATCGTCTCGATTGAATGCCCCCAGTAGCCGAGCTGGCTTAGTGTAATGGAACGATTACTCTCATCGAGAATACGCATAACAATCTTCTCTCCATCTGTGATCGGCAGTGTACTGACACGGAGTGCATATTGTTTACCTGCGACGCGAATCTTGAAGCGTCCATCTTGCGGTACGCGACGTTCATCAATCTTGAGATTTGAGAGAATTTTTATACGGCTGACAAGTGCTCCGAGAACATTTCGCGGCAGGCGATTTACTTCTTTCAGGACACCATCGATACGGTAACGGATCTGAACAAATTCTTCACGAGGTTCGATGTGAATATCACTGGCACTTGATTTGATGGCATATTCAAGGAGGAGATTGACAGTCTGTGCGATAGGAGAATCTTCTGCGATCTCTGCCTCACCGACTTCTTGGCTTTCGCTTGAATCTTCGCGCTGAATATCGATGACCTCTTTGAGCTCCTTGTCAACATCGCCTCGATAGTTCTCAAGTACACTGACAATCGTGTCGTGTGTTGCGATGTAGATTTTTGTGTTTTCGCCAATCTCCTTTTCGAGAAAGTTAACAGCAAGAACGTCATCAGGATCTTCCATCGCAAGATGATGTGTCCCGTCCTCATCTATCTTAAAGAGAACGGCTCTATACTGTCGTGCGACACGTTCTGGTATTTTATTAAGAACATCACTCGTGACATCACGAGGGTCGAGGTCGATATACGGTATGTTGGCGTAGTCAGCGAATGCCTTAACAAGTGCAACCTCGCTTAGTATCTCCTGCTCGATAACGATACGCTGCAGGGGTGTGTGAGAGCTTTTTGCCTCATGCTTAAGCTCCTCAATTCGTGATGTCGATGAGAGATCATTTCGGAGGAGTATTTTTTCTACGAGTGTGTCTGAAATTTGCATAATGCTTACGCTCCATTATAAGCAGTAACTCATAAAAAAGAAACACTACAAAGTAGGATGTACTATAGTAGTAGGTATGCAGTATATAATTTCATCGGAACAAGAGATGATGGCATTTGGATTGAAGCTGGGCGCTCTCCTAAAAGGCGGCGAGGTAATAGAGCTTGTTGGTGATGTTGGGGCTGGTAAGACGACGCTGACAAAGGGGATCGCTCGTGGCTTTGGTGTCGATGAGGACGTGCAGAGTCCTAGTTTTACGCTAAGTCGTACATATGAAACAGGGCATGGCGCGCAACTTGTGCATTATGATTTCTATCGTTTAGCCGACCCTGGTATTCTTGCTGCTGAACTGGCGGATACAGTAGGTCAGGCAGACACAGTGACAGTTATTGAGTGGGCGGACATCGTCGAAGGCGTGTTGCCAGAGGGTCGTATTAAGATTACAATTATCGCTTCGTCAGAGACTGATCGTACGGTTACTGTAACAGGAGTTGCGGTATGAGTATCTTGCTGATTGATACGTCAACTGCACGCTGTCGTATCGTACTAGTTGACGAGGAGGGTGTGAGTTACGCGCATGAATGGCAGGCCGACCGGCAGCTTGCGCATGGGCTACTTCGATATATGAGTGAGGTGCTCGACCGGCACGGTGAGACACTTTCGTCACTGGGCGGAATCGGTGTATATCGGGGTCCGGGTAGTTTTACGGGGCTACGCATTGGACTGACTGTCGTGAATACAGCTGCTGATACGCAAGGCATACCGATCGTTGGGGTAATGGGTGACGACTGGGAGGTGGCGGCGATAGAGAGGCTGCGTCGAGGTGATGATGATCGTCTTGTGATGCCGGTATATGGATCCGATGCAAGAATAACAACACCACGTAAATAGGACTTGCGACACTATATAGAGTCAGGCTACAATAGATATAGCTTATCTAGTTGAGATAGGTCTAATGATATGTTTGAACTGAACGCATGACCTCCTAAGAATGATGCAAGGAACGCGCGTATTACATGAGTTTCACTGCTGCCGTCCTTCATAGCTCAGGGTCATGAGCGCCAGAAAGGAAAAGATATGATAGAAGTTGTAATTGCCGCAGTTATTGGGGTTAGTGCTGGTATTGGCGGCACTGCTTTATATGACAAACGACGCACAACAGCAGCAAAGGGGCGAGCCGATAGAGAGATCGCCGAAGCAAAGACGAAAGCGAGCGACATCGTCCTGAAGGCGAAGGACGAAGCTGTTCGTCTCGAGAATGAGCGCCGCAAGGAGCTCAAAAGAACAGAGGATCGACTTGTCGATAGAGAGCGGACGCTAGATCGAAAGTTTGATGAGCTCGATAAGCGCAATGAAAAGCTACGCGCACAGGAAGATGAAGTCGAGGGTCTCAAGGGTGAGATTAGGGATATCCGTTCAAGACAACAGGAGAAGCTTGAGAAAATCGCTGGCCTCAAAAAGAAGGATGCAGCTGAAAAATTAATGCAAATGACGGAGCGTGATATCAAGGATGACCTAACAGGTCTCGTGGCGAAGCTGCAAAAAGAAGCTATCGACGATGCGGAAGAGCGTGCCCAGCTCATACTGCTTGCCGCGATGGAACGTATGAGTAGCGAAGTGACAGCCGAGCGTACTGTCACAGCAATCAAGCTAACTGATGATGAGATGAAGGGGCGCATCATTGGTAAGGAAGGTCGTAATATTCAGGCACTCCAGCGAGCAACGGGCGTCGATATTCTTGTAGATGATACGCCAGGTATGATTGTCCTCTCAAGCTTTGACCCGATCCGTCGCCAGGTAGCGCGATTGACACTTGAGATGCTTATGAAAGATGGTCGTATTCACCCAGGTCGTATCGAAGAGGTTGTCGTGAAGGCTGAGAAGCAGATAGAGAAAGAAGTTGTCCGCGCGGGCGAGGACGCCGCACGTGAGGTTGGGGTCGTTGGTATTCCGAAGGAGATGGTGCGGCTACTCGGAGAGCTCAAGTTTCGAACGAGCTATGGGCAGAACGTTCTATTGCACAGCACTGAGATGGCTCATATTGCGGGTATGATTGCGGATGAGATTGGTGCCGACGTACGAACAACAAAGATCGCGACACTACTACACGATGTTGGCAAAGCTGTGACGCATAAGGTTGAGGGTAAGCATCACCATATTGGTGCAGAGCTTGCACGTAAGTACGGTATGGCTGAAGAGATTGTGCATGCAATCGAGGCGCATCACGATGATATCGAAGCAACGACACCAGAGGCGCTTGTTGTGCGTGTTGTCGATGCCGCATCGGCTGCTCGTCCAGGAGCTCGCAATATCAGCGCTGAAAACTTTGCCGAGCGCATGCGTGATCTTGAGAACATTGCAACAAGCTTTAAAGGTATCGATAAAGCATATGCTATCAGCGCAGGGCGTGAAGTGCGTATTATTGTGAATAACAAATCGGTCGATGATCTGAATGCAATAAAGCTTGCTCGCGATATTGCGACAAAGATTGAGAGCACGATGCAGTATCCAGGTACGATCAAGGTAAATGTGATACGCGAGACGCGCGCGATTGAGTTTGCCAAGTAGAGCAGCTTACATTGATTTGAGGATGCTTATGCTTTATAGTGTCAATAGAAAATCATAAGGATGTAAGGGGTATAAATATGACTGATATTAATCTGGACTATAGCTCAGTTTTACGTCGTCTGTTCGTTGCCGGAGTAGTAGTCTTATTTGTAGGTATGGCAGGATTGTTATTTGCGCGTCCTGCTACCGCTGCAGATGATGGCGCGTGGGATTGGCTTGTCGCAGATAGCCCTGGCGATATTGCTAATCCAAGCTTCTCTGGTGGTATTTCAGATGATGGTCAGGTCATCGTTACGACGGTTGATGTGAGCGCGCCAGGAGATGCCTATGGCCCGAATGCGCAGCATGAGATTCGAATTAGTCGTGATGGTGGTGGTACCTGGGCTTCAACTTCATTACCGCTCGGACAAACCGCAACCAGAGTAAGTGTTTCAGCAAGCGGGCAGGATATTGGTATCTATGGCACGACTAACCCAAGCGGCACCTGGATGATGCTCTCGGCAGACGCCGGCGTGACGTTTGCTGCCGCAGCGGGCACGCTGCCGGATGATTCGTTTTCTCCGAGTATGACCGAATTTTTTGTACGGCCCGGCAAGATCTTCCTTGCGCCGACCCGATATGAGTTCGACGGTACGGACTATGCGTACTTTATCGATCTCTATGTCAGTACAGACAATGGCACGAGCTGGTCTCTGCAAGTGACACGTCCCTATGATGTCAATGGAAGTCGACTCGGTATCTCTGCAGATGGGCAGCGGTTTATTGTCGGTGAGTCTGCGGGTATTTCCTATAGCGCAAACGATGGTAGCTCATGGACAGATATTCCTCTGTCCTCAATCGATCCGGCCCTCGACCCAGCAGCAGTGATTTCCTACGGAGCAGTGATCTCCGACGATGGGCAGAGTCTCTTGACCAGCTACCTTGATGTCACCAACGATACCTTTGCAACATACGTTTCGCGCGATGCGGGTGCGACCTGGCAGAAACATGCAAATGTACTCCTGCCAGCGATCTACGGTAACAGTCCTGTGTCGCGGGATTTCAATACCTTCATTGCTATCGATACGGCTGACCTTGACTTAACAGACCCAGACCTGACTATGAGCCTCATCATAACTCGTGATGGCGGCACGACCTGGGAGCGACTCGATGATTATGTGACCTTTGACAACTATGCAAGCGGCATACCAATACTTTCTGGAAATGGACGTACTGTCTTTATTGCTGACCGAAATGGTGATGGCAATACACTACGTCTCCATGCTGGACACTGGACACCAGTTGCGGTCGTTGACGATGGCGCTGATGAAGAGCGCTCTGAGGGCGTACAGGACGTTACTGCGCCATCTTCACCTACGCCCTTGGCTCCTGACGCAGGCGTTGCACCAGGCTCTCTTGCTGTTCTAATGACTAGCCTGGGGGCTATTGGTATCTTGCTAATTTCTGGTATCTGGATGGTGCTCAAGGCTAGAGTAATAAAGTCAAGTACATAGTCGTTCTGCTACTATATACAGCAGGTTTTGACGCATACTCAAGCAGTGATTGCGATACTTGGATCAAAATAATACCCCACCAGAAATGGTGGGGTATTATTTTGATATCTATCATTCATCTTGTACTCTTGTTTCTCATAAGAGCACAATGGTCGGGGTGAAAGGACTCAAACCTTCGACCTCTCGGTCCCAAACCGAGCGCGCTATCAACTGCGCCACACCCCGATAGGTGTTACCTTACACACTATACACGAATTGGGGTAGTTTTTCTAGGGTGAAGTTGTCTAGTAGGTTTGATACGATAGATAGTAATGGTAAAGAAGAAAATACCACGTATTGCAACCTTTGATATACTTCGCGGCTATCTTCTCGTCGGTATTTTTATTGATCATCTTAATTTCTTTCCCAATGGTCTTGACTGGTGGTCGGCGCGCGGTTCGCTGTTCGTTACGATGGCAGAAGGATTTTTTCTTATTTCGGGTATTATCTTGGGTATCGTACGTGGCTCCAAGCTCGTTGATGTGCCATTTCGCAAGGTTGCGAAGCTGCTATTGAATCGAGGATTCCAATTATATGCTACGTCTATCGTCTTGACGCTACTCTTTACGGTTATTGCTTGGAGCTTTTTTATGGGCACGCCAGGTCTCAAGCCTGATCTTGCGCCGCAGGGTACACCAATTTGGCAATTGATCTGGGAGACGCTAACGCTGCAGTACTTCTATGGCTGGGCAGATTACTTGCGGCTCTATGCAGTCTTTCTTTTTGCGAGCCCACTATTCATGTGGCTACTTCGTCAGGGGAAGTGGTATATCGGACTTATGGTCAGTGCGGCTGTTTGGCTGCTATTTCCTGATCCGCAGGTTGCTACGGGGATTCAGCAGGAACAGGCTCAGTTATTGAGCTGGCAGTTCCTGTTCTTCATCGGACTAACGATAGGGTTTTATTGGGGTGAACTGCAAGAGCGATGGCAAGCACTATCGCAGCGTGTTCGTCGAGGCGTGATTGCAACGTTGTGGATGACGACAGCTGTAACGATCTTTTATAGTGTTGCGACGACACTTGCGACCATGGGGTACGATATGAGTTGGATGTGGGCAACAAGTGAGATTCGTCATGAGCTATTCGTACATTTCTTTGATAAAGAGCAGCTGCCACTTACTCGCATTATTCTTGCAATGGTTTGGTTCTGGGCTGCGTTTTCGTTTATCAGGATGTTTGAGTCACCGATCAAGAAATGGATAGGTTGGCTCTTGGTGCCTTACGGCATGAACTCACTGTATGTTTATACAGTTCATGCATTCATCATCTTCTTTCTGCAGGTTTATTTCGCGTCTGGATCGCTCTTGTTTAATCTACTTATTTCACTAGCAGGCATCTTCTTGACACTCGTTATGATACGGTATAAGGTGCTTATGAAAATTATTCCACGCTAAGGCGCTATGCGGAAGAGCCGAACTGACGAGTCGCCAGCCTCTATATGAGAAATGAGCTGCCAATTTGCTGGCACTAGGTCAGTATCGTAGTCATGACTTCCAGTTTTTCCGACGAGCCAGACTCGTTCTGCGTCTGTCGCATTGATGTCTTGTAGGTCGTGGAAAACAATTTCATCTTGATTGGCATATATGAGGCTTGATTCTCCGGTTGATATCAGCGGGTCTTTTGAGAGAAGATGCAGGGGCTTACCTGTCGTATTGTAGTAGCTAAAGTCAAAGAATGTATAGAGCTCGCCCGAGACGATAAGGTCATTTGGTTCGCTGTGCTCATTAACATAGGTCGCAACGGTATTCATTTGATGAGTGGCAGACTGTGCAACGCGCATAATTCCTAGCATTGAGATGATAAGCACGCCACACACAAGGGCAGTTTTGATTGATGCTCGGAGCCTCGCATTGGTAATGAGAATTGCGAGTAGGGCAGAAAACGCAACTGCACTATAGATAAAGTAGCGATCGTAATAGACAGGCTGTCGTATGATACTGACGCCAAGTGCAATGAGCAGGGGTACGCTCATCCATGCGATAACAAACCAGATGGATGGGCGTCGTGGTTTTGCTGTTCGCATCATAAAGATTGTGACGAGGCAGGCAAGGAGTAGCGTAAGAATGAACTCAACTGCGGCATTGAGGCTATTGCTTGAGAATGCAAAGAATTGCATAAGGGTATTCGGGATCGTCTCGGCATCAACGGGTGGTATCCAATAGCCCTGTTGAACGCGCGAAAACTGCGCGACAGCAACCGGAAGCCATGTGCTAAAGAGTCCCGCTGCGATGAGATTCCCTGTCCACCAAAACTTATTTGAGATGAGACTTTTGAAGCCCCCATAACGATACCAGGCGTAGCCTATGTGGACGAAGATGATAAAAGCCGCATAGTAGTGTGTGTAGAGCGCCGCTGCCATCAGAAGTCCGTAGATAATCCACCAGATAAGTTGTTTCTTGGCGTTTGCTTTCTTGCTGTAGTCAAGTGCAATTAACATCGCGAGTGTTGCCGCACAGACGAGAAATGCAGCTATACCGTACATGCGCGCCTCTTGGCTATAGCGGATCAGGAATGGTGCAAATGTGGCAAAAAGCGTTGCAATGCGCGCTGTTGTTTCTGAGAATCGGAGTCGCTTGATGATGAAGTAGACGAGTACGACTGTCGCGACACCAGCAACGAGGCTGAGGCTTCGCAAGGCAAGTTCGCTTGTGCCGAAAAGGAGACTCCACCAATGGAGCATCAGCGCGTAGAGCGGTGGGTGAAAGTCGCGAACCGCGTGACCGATGATTTCAGCGGGCGGGAACGAGATGATCATTGCTGAGTAGCCCTCATCATGCCAGATGTCGGCTTTGGTGATGGTCAAGAGGCGCAAGATAGTCGCAATAAGTACGATGCCAAGCAGGTACCAGCGAAATGAAAGGGACGTAAATGCTATTTTGCCATATTGTAATAATGTCTGTATCACTAGAAAAGTCTCCTCTTCTCAAGTATACTTCATAGTATGAAAGCAGTACCATATAAAGCTCCAGATTTTACATTGCCAGACAGCGAAGGCAAGATACATTCATTAGCTGACTATCGTAATACGTGGGTGGTTCTCTATTTTTATCCCAAGGATGATACACCGGGCTGTACTATTGAGGCATGCGCAATGCGTGATGCACGTGATGATATTGCGTCACTCGGCGCTGAGATTATTGGTGTCAGTATGGATGATGCGGCAAGTCACGAGAGATTCAAGGCAAAGCATTCATTGAATTTCACACTACTCACGGATGCTGATCGAGTAGCTCATGACGCGTATGGCGCATGGGGTAAAAAGCAGTTCGGACGCGAAGGCGTGCTCCGTAAGACATTTATCATCAACCCGGAAGGACAGGTTGTCAAGGTGTACGGGCGTGTGACACCGCTTGGTCATGGCAGTCAGGTTGCTGATGAGCTGAGAAAGCTCCAGCGGGCTTAACGTGGCCGCTTCATTGCCTGTTGGCGCGCACGTTCTGTTAGGCGGTCGTCGATCGGCATTGCTGAAAATGAACCATAGCGATTAATCACCGCTTGGCGAATAAGGAAGTCGGCTATAGCTGGATTCTTTGGTAAGAGTGAGCCGTGGAGGTAGCTACCGATGACATTGCGATAGCGTGCGCCTTCATGATCGTCCTCTAGATTGTTGCCTGCACCGAGCTGGACGGTCGCAAGTGGAGTGGCTTTTGGTCCGAGGTGGGTCTGACCACTATGATTCTCGTAGCCTATGATAGTACCAAATTCATCTGATTGCGTGATGATATTCCCGGTGAGGCGCTCTTCTCCTCCGTACGTTGTAATGTCGAGGATGCCGATACCTTTGATTTTTGTGCCGTCTCGTGTTTCGAAGAAGTGACCAAAGAGCTGATAGAGTCCACAGATCATGAGCATTGGCACGTCGGTGTCGGCGAGTTTCTGGAGAGCACTACTGATGCGTTGTAGATCTGCTTGAACGGCAAGTTGTCCGCTATCCTGGCCGCCTCCGCCAATGACGATGTCAACCACTTGAGGGAATGAGTCACCGGGGTTAAAGCTGTGGATAACTGGTGTATAACCATACCACTCAAGACGTCGTTGTATGACAAGAACGTTTCCATTATCTCCATAGATGTTCATATCATTTGGGTAGAGTTGAAGGATATGAATTACCTTTTGCCGTTTGCTCATTCGTCAATCTCCTTTACTCCTGTGAGCTTGCCGAGTTCACGCCTAAGGGCGAGCATGGCAGTGTAGGTGCAGTAGATTCGTTTTGGTGTGTTTGGGTGATTGTCGATAAACGTATGTAGTGCAGCGATAAGATTAGTCGTTGCATGTTTTGCGACTACTTCATCGTACTGAAGGCGAAGCGCCATATCGTAGCAGCGTGCACCACTTACCATAGCCACACCAGTCTCTCGGAGGCTTTCAAATGATACGTCCCACAGCCAGCTCATATCACGACCGTCGGCATAATTATCATTAATGGCAATCATTGTCTGGTAGCCATTCGGCGAGAATGATGATAGTCCGAGCCGAAAACCACTTGGATTCTTGACGAGTACGAGCTCAAGTGGCTGGCCGTGGAGAGTTAGGGTTTCGCCTCTACCGAACGCAGGTGTTATATTCGCAAGTGTTTCAAATAATTTTTTGGTGTCGACTGCGTCAGTTAGTATATGGCGAACAGTCGCAAGGGCTGCTGCTGCATTGTAGATATTGTAGGCGCCTGTCAATTTGAGATTTGTTGTATATTTTTTACCATCCATGCGGAATGAGGCGGACGATGTGTCGAACGCGACGAGTTCGACGTCTGCTTTGATGCTCGCAACGTTTCTCATAGGAGTATCATCATTCGAGAAGTGACTTAGGAGTGATTGATCGAGTCCAAAATAGCGTACGTCAACAGAATTTGGCATGGAATCTGCAATTTTACAGACGCGTGGATCTTCACGATTGAGTGTTACGGTATCAAGGGTTGCCTCGGCAATCGTCTGTAGGAGCTGAGCGGTGTGGTCAATCTCGCCGAAGCGATCAAGCTGATCGCGCATGACATTGAGCAGAAGTGTATGGCGTGGTGAAATAGCTCGGACAAAATGTATTGCATGTGCCTCATCAAGTTCGAGGACAGCAATGTCAGCATCGAGCTTACCGCTGAGCGATATATCGCCCAAAAGTGCAGCGACCACTCCTCGTGTGAAGTTACTTCCAGTACGATTTGTGAATACCTTGAGCCCTTGACCTTCAAGAAGTTCAACGACCATTTTTGTTGTCGTCGTCTTGCCATTCGTGCCGCTTACGAGGACAACACCTTGTGGGAGTGTACTGAGTGTTCGGCGAATGAAGTTCGGGTCGATTTTTTCAACAAATAATCCAGGCAGTGCCGATCCGCTCCCGCCCCGCAATCGAGCGATTCGTCGAACGGCTTTTCCGAGAAGAATAGAGAGAGGTCGTGGCATATAGTTATTGTATCAAAAATATTGAAGGGGGTCGTCAGTGATAGTAGGCAAACACCTTGGTTTCCTATACAATAAAGCTATGCTTATCGTGGGATTCTTAGGTTGGTGGTACGGCGCTGGGTGGCGTGCGCGGATGGTGGCTATCGGTGAGCGACTTGCAAAGACATTCGATTTCTTTTCTGTCGACCTGTTGCTTCGTACGTGGTTTGCGCCATTTCGGCAGATTGGTACTGACCAGGCGCAACCCGGACTTGCTGGACAAATGCGCGCCTTTTTTGATCAGCTCGTATCACGGATTATCGGGGGTATTGTCCGTACAATCATGATGATTGTCGGTACTTTTGTATTGGTAGCCACTGGCATCGCGGGCATTATTGAGGGTATCCTGTGGTTGTTTGTTCCATGGTTTCCTGTTGTCGGAGCAATACTATTTGCTGTAGGGTGGGTGCCATATGCAGGAGTTTAATTACCATTCAATCCGTGCAGAGAAGGCACGGTTCGGCAATGCGATCGTTGGTCTTTGGCGGATTGTCTTGGTGGTCGTTGCGATTGCCTTTGCTATCGCTGGTGCTGCATTCTTTATGGTAGGGGAGGCGATAGGATGGCTACTGTTAGGTGCTACTGCGATTCCTGTTGTTATTTTGGAGTGGCACCGAGGTGAACTATTCGATGTCCCGAATGGCCCGACCGAGAAGTTGTCCGATACACTGTCTTCAGCACTCCTTGGCGGTATTCCAAAGCATCCGACACCGCTTGATATTGCACAAGCAGCGATGAAAACACCGAGTGGACAGTTTATGGCGGTTCGCTTTGGTCTGACGAGCAACTTCTTTGCAAATATCATCTCGAATGATACGTCTGCAACACCTCAGGTTTGGGAGCTGGCGCTTCGCACACAGCAAGAGGCGGGCGTACCGCAGATAACAGGGGCGGTCATGGCGGTTGCATTGACACGTTCTTTTGCGGGGTATGAGACGATTTTGGCGCACATGAAGCTTGAGGACGAAGATCTTCTTCAAGGGATCGCTTGGCGTCAGCATTTGCGCGAGCTCAGACAGATACATCAAGCACCTCGTCGCACTGGAGGAATTGCCCGAGACTGGTCATTTGGCTATACGCCACTTCTCGACCGCTTCGGCCGCAACATTAGTGCGCAGCTTGCAAGTGGCGGTATGCTGCGGACAAATCTTGAAACGCATCACAAAGCACTTGCTGCTATGACAGACACGTTTAGCACCCGAGGGCGGCAGAATATCGTGCTTGTTGGTCCAAGTGGCGTTGGAAAATCAACCTTAGTCTACGCATTTGCCGAACAGCTGCTCGATGCTGGTTCTACGCTACCGTCACATCTGAAGTTCCGTCAGGTTATCATGCTTGATTCGGCTGCGCTCATCGCAGCAGCACCGGGCCGTGGAGAGCTGGAGGGGCTTGTGATGAGGGTTCTCTCTGAGGCGCATCGTGCAAAGAATATCATTCTCTGTCTTGATGATGCCCAGCTATTCTTTGAGGAGGGCATCGGCTCGGTAGATCTGACGAATGTCCTACAGCCAATCCTCGAAGCGGGTGCTATTCGTATGATTCTGACAATGGACGAGCAGCGGTTGCTGCAAATTGGTCAGCGCAATGCAGTGCTCTTCAACTCGCTTAATCGTGTGAATATTGCTGAGCCTGATCGACGTGAAGTGATTCGTGTGCTTGAGGACAAGATTATCGTCGTTGAGCATCAGCGCAAAGTCGTCTATACATACCATGCGATTACAGAGGCGTACCGCCTAAGCCTCCGCTATATTCATGATATCGCTATGCCAGGTCGTGCGTTTAAGCTTTTGGAGGCGGCAGCAAGCTATGCTGATGGTAGCTTTGTAACGTCAGAGTCGGTTCAGCGAGCGATTGAAGAAACGGTCGGTGTGAAGGTCGGTGTTGCAACGGACGAAGAGGAGCGCGAAAAACTCCTCAATCTTGAATCGCTTATTCACGAGCGGATGATTAACCAAACGCGTGCGGTTTCGGTTGTGAGCGATGCGCTGCGGCGTGCCCGCGCGGGTGTACGCAATCAAGAGCGTCCCATTGGAACTTTTCTATTTCTTGGTCCTACTGGTGTCGGTAAAACAGAGCTCTCTAAGGCGCTAGCGGACGTGTATTTTGGTGGCGAGAGCCGAATGGTTCGGCTCGATCTTAATGAGTTTGTTCAGCCCGAGGACGTTTCGCGCTTGATCGCTGATGGGGCAGAAGATCCAAACAGCCTCACTGCACAAGTAATGAAGCAGCCATTTAGTGTCGTGCTACTGGATGAGATTGAAAAGGCACACCCGCAAGTTTTGACAACATTGCTTCAGCTGCTTGATGAAGGCGTCTTGCGTGATATCAAGAATCGTGAGATTAGCTTTCGCGATACGATTGTGATTGCGACGAGCAATGCAGGGGCGGAGAGGATTCGTGAGTATATCGACCGGGGCTACAAGCTTGAGCAGTTCGAAGAGCAGATTACCAATGAGCTCATTAGTAGCGGTTCGTTTCGCCCAGAATTTCTGAATCGCTTTGATGAGATTATTGTCTTTAGACCACTCACGAAGCCAGAACTCCTTCAGATAATTGATTTGATACTGAAGGGCATCAACAAGACGCTTGCGCTGCAGAAAATTTCTGTTACTGTTGACGATGATGCCAAGATGTATCTTGTTGATCGTGGCTATGATCCGCGTCTTGGTGCTCGACCAATGCGTCGTATCGTTCAGCGGACTGTCGAAAATACCGTTGCAAAGCTGATGCTCGCAGGCAATGCTTCGGCAGGACAGACAGTCTCGCTGTCTCTTGCGGATGTTCAGAGTATATTTGCAAGCGAAGACGCTGCAAAGCAAGTTATTGAGGAGACGACATCTTAGCTACGATACAACAAAACGAGTGCCAACTTCTCCGTCGAGAGTTCTTGTGATTACGCGGGTAGTTCGGCCGTTTGTGATGTAGGTTTCAATGCCAGCACGAGTTGCGGTCCTGGCTGCATCGACTTTTGTTTTCATGCCGCCCCTACTGTGGTTGCTGGTGGCATCGCCAGCATACTGCTCGACAGAGGTAATATCTGTAACTTTCCTGATGAGTGTCGTGCTGTCATGAGCGACTTTATTGAGTCCGCCTACATTGGTGAGTAGTAAGAGCTTGACTGATGTGAATAATCCAGCGTTTATGCACTCGACTGCGAGTGCGGCGGCGAGTGTATCATTATCTCCGAATTTTATTTCGTCGTCACTGATCGTGTCATTTTCATTGACAATAAAAATATCATTGTGCGAGAGACAGCAATTGATAACGCTCAGCGCCTTGTCTCGCATGGATTTTGTATGGACTTCGCGTTTTGTGAGCATTGTCGAACTGATGCGTTTATCACCTATGGCAAGCTTCCACTGCTGTAAAACACGATCCCAGCCACGGGCGGCGTAACGCTGCAGTTCGACCGCGTTTTTTACTTCTTTCCGTTTTTTCCCCTCGTCAACAATTCCTGCGGTTATTGCACCTGACGAGACGAGTATAATACCAGTTCCACTATCCGATAGATGTCGCACCTCGCGGCCTATGTTTTCAAATGAGGTTTTATTAAGCTTCTCACTGTCATGCTCCGTGTCGGCGAGTACGTTTGTACCAACCTTGATGATGAGTAGATTTTTTTCTTGTTGACTATTCATTTTATATACTCCAAAAGGTTCAGCTCAGAGTGATGTCGGGCAGCAAAAACGCCCCTTGGCTGGGGCGTTGATCTGACCTATTGTGATTATTTATAAATAAATAACATACCCCAGCTGCTTTATCGGTGCTGGTGTGGGTAGTATGGAAGCAGCAAGCTGAACGTTGTTTATCATGATTTTATTGTAGCAGCAATGACTGAACATGCAATATTAATGAAGGAAGCACTATTAAAACACAAATGGACAACTCGAGTCGCTCCTTTGCACTAATGACTAAAGCGATACGTCACCGCCAGCAGCATCCTTGATGACTAAAATAGATGTGGCGGGAAATCTCATCATCGTATTGTCTTTTGGTACCCCGAGCAGGATTCGAACCTGCGACCTTAGGCTTAGAAGTCCTCTGCTCTATCCAGCTGAGCTATCGGGGCGTGCTCTATTATTATACACGGCACCTGACGTATAATCGACCTATGCAAGAGGGAGAGTATATTACCGATCGATTGTTGCCACATTTTGTGCGTACGGCTTGTGATAGCCTAGGGCTAACAAGCCAAGTGTTTTCTGATGACTGGGTGATGTGTATAAGAAGTGATGCAGCAACGAGATATGTTGTTGGTTATAAATTTGATATCAATCAGGCAGCCGCATCGGCGGTTGCAATTGATAAAGTTGCAGCGTATCAGGTGCTTGCGGCAAACGGAGTCGCAGCGGTCGAGCATCGCTTGTTTCGTAGTGGCGCAATGCCGGCACTACGCTACGCAGAAGGTATTGTCGTGAAGCCACTAGCAGGCACGAGTGGACGTGGTGTGCGTTTTTTTCGCACAGATAGGGATGCGCATGAGTATATGCTGGCTGAACGTGATGAGGCGTGGGCGGTATCGCCATATGTGGCTATTAAGCGGGAGGTGAGGAGCATTGTACTTGATGGGGAAATTCTGCTAATGTACGAAAAAATCCCTCAAAGTAACACCGATGATTTCGTGCTATACAACTTGAGTAGAGGTGCTGCACCTCAAGATATATCAGTGCAGGCTAGCCACCAGCTAGCTGAGCTTGCCGTTCGGGCGCAGCAAGTGCTCGGACTACGAGTATCGGCAGTCGATTGTATTGAGCTGGCTGATGGTAGGTTTAAAATTCTAGAGGTCAATGACGGTATCATGATGGAGTGGTATGCTCGCATGTCTGATCAACATCACGGGAGGGCACAAGCGGTCTATAGCCGTATTATTGCTGCGATGATGGCGCAATAATAGAAATAGCTCCATCATTACGATGGAGCTATTTCTATGGGGCGAGTGATGGGAATTGAACCCACGGCCTTCGGAACCACAACCCGACGCTCTAACCAACTGAGCTACACCCGCCATACTGCGTGATCTTGCGATCATTCTTGGAGGCTATAAAGTTCATAGCGTGGTGCGGGCGGAGAGAATCGAACTCTCGTCACTTGCTTGGAAGGCAGGTATATTAGCCACTATACGACGCCCGCAACTTGGATTATTATAGCAAAAAGTGTGCACAATGAAAAGGTTGTATTGACGTATTAAAATGCTTGTGGTATAATGAAATTATAGACTCACTAATATAGAAACAAATAATCATGCTCGATCTCAATAAATTTTCAGGTAAAAGTAAATCAGAAATTCTCCACAGCAGTGGATATGCACAGCTTGGTCAGGGTGACAGTATTGGTTCGGCTGGTGGACAGACATTTCAGCAGCGGCTTGAAAAGAGCAATGCACATAGTCGTACAGTCAAGGGGTATCATCATTCAAAGGTTGGGTCACAGCGAGGAGCGTTGCGCGCAAAGAAATTCGCACCACCTTCCGATGGCGACAAGGTAAATCAGCGTTATCGATCTAGGCAAGCATTCAACGCAGGCGATGATAGTGGTGCAGCACAGCGCGGTGACGGTGCGCTTGGGTCAAGACAGGCATTCAACGCAGGTGACTCTCCGCCAAAGCCATCTATTAGCTTCAAGGAGCCGCCAAGCCGCGGATATAATCCGTACGCTTAAATATCACGGATTGTTTCGATATTTGCACCAATTGCATTGAGGCGATTTGCGAGATCTTCGTAGCCTCGATTGATGCTATAAACATCACGAAGAATCGATTGCCCTGGTGCTGCCAGCATAGCAAGGAGTATGACAACTGATGGACGAAGTGCAGGGGGCGCAACAATATCTGCCGCCTTCCATTTCGTCGGTCCTGTTATATACACTCGGTGAGGGTCGACCATTTCGACGGTAGCATTTAGTTTTGAGAGTTCAGTAAAATAGATTGCGCGATTCTCATACGACCAGTCATGGATCAACGAGCGTCCTTTTGCACCCGTTGCAATGAGCCCAAGGAATGGCAGGTTATCCATGTTGACACCAGGGAATGGCATGCTGTGAAGTTTATCTTTTGGCGCGCGGAGTATCGACGGGTGAACAGTAATATCAACAAGACGTGTTGCTTCATTATTCGCAAGGTACTCCGGTGACTGTTCGTAAGAGAGTCCCATGCCAGTCAGAATAGCGAGTTCTATCTCGGTGAATTCAATCGGTACGCGAGTGATGGTGAGTGTTGATTCGGTAACGATTGCTGCTGCAATCAGGCTCATCGCTTCAATAGGATCTTCGCTTGGGTAATACTCTACGTCACGATTGATAGTGCGCATCCCAGTGATGCGGAGTGTTGTTGTGCCGATTCCTTCAACCGTAACGCCAAGTTTTTTAAGGAAGAAACAGACATCCTGGACCATGTAGTTTGGACTTGCATTGCGAATCACGGTCGTACCATCATGTAGCGCTGCTGCCATGATGACATTTTCGGTCACTGTATCGCCACGCTCGGTTAGTAGGATGGCGTGTTCTGGTGCTTTTTCAGAAACAGTCGCGTGGTAGTAGTCGGTGCCGTCTTTTGCCTGCACGTCCATACCGAATGCACTGAGTCCGACAAGATGCGGCTCAACCGTTCGTGTGCCAAGATTGCAACCACCAGCAAAGGGAAGCCTGAAGTCGTCATATTGATGAAGGAGCGGCCCAAGAAGCATAATAACTGTACGAGTTCGCTTGGCGGCATCAACATTCATGTTCTCGAGCTCAAGGCGTTTTGGTGGAATAATCTCAAGGTCGTTATCTTCGTTGAGCCAGCGGGTCTTGACGCCGATACTTTCGAATACCTCAAGGATGCGGTTGACCTCCTCGATTCGTGCAACGCGACGTAGTGTCGTCTTGCCTTTGTTGAGCAGGCTTGCGCAGAGTAGTCCGACGGCAGCATTCTTGCTGGTTTTAACGTCAATTGAGCCGGATAATTTTGTACCACCGTGGACACGGAAGTTGATTTTTTTTGAAGCGTTGAGAGTAAGAATATTGGTCGAAAGTACGTCACTAATACGAGCAATCATTTCGAGGCTAATATTTTGACCGCCCTTTTCGATGCGATTGATAGCACTCTGTGATGTGCCAAGGAGTTCTGCGAGCTGAGCCTGCGTGAGGCCTCGAGCCTGTCGCGTATCCTGAATTAGTGTGCCGATTTTTTGCTTGTATGCTTCAATACTCATATATACATTATATCATCTATGATATAGAAAGGGAAAAGATAGCAAGCAACTAGCTTTCAGTATACGGGTGTATGGTGGATCGGTGTATTTCCATAGTACAATAGATGAAAAGGGGAGAAATGCTATGCAAGACAACGTTGTTGCCGATTTGATCGCGGCAGAAGAAAAACGCCAGCAGGAAGTGACTGAGCTTATTCCGAGTGAGAACTATGTATCCGAGGGGGTGCTCGCAGCACTAGGTAGTGTATTTACAAACAAATACTCCGAAGGGTACCCAGGACGGCGTTACTACGGAGGTCAGGAGAATACCGACCAGATAGAGCAGCTTGCGATCGATCGAGCAAAAAAGCTATTTGGGGCAGATCATGCCAACGTTCAGCCGCATAGTGGTGCACAGGCGAACGAGGCGGTCTATTATGCGTGGCTTGAACCAGGTGATACGGTGCTTGCGATGGATCTCGGGCATGGCGGGCATCTGACACACGGGGCACCAGTAACGCGTAGCGCAAATATCTATAATTTTATTCGGTATGGTATCAAAAATGTCGAGACGGGTGAGATTGACTATGAGGAATTGCGTGAGTTGGCACTCAAGCACAAGCCAAAGATTATTATTGCGGGCTTTAGTGCGTATTCACGAGAGCTGGACTATGCAAAGTTTGCTGAAATCGGCAATGAAGTAGGCGCTCTCCTGATGGCAGACATGGCACACATTGCTGGTCTAATTGTGGGGGGTGTGGCAAAGAACCCGTTTGATTATGGGTTTCATGTGATCACAAGTACGACCCACAAGACGCTTCGCGGTCCGCGTGGAGGGCTCATCCTCTCGAAGGGTACAGTGAGTAATCCGCTAAAGAAGCCAGAAAAGACACTTGAAAATATTCCAACACTGATTGATCGTGCTGTGTTCCCTGGAACACAGGGCGGTCCCCATATGCATGTGATTGCAGCAAAGGCTGTAGCATTTGGCGAGGCGCTAGAGCCAGCTTTCAAGGAGTATGCTGCGCAAATCATACGGAATGCTGCTGCACTTGCAGATGAGCTTCAGAAGGGCGGCTTGACACTTGTGTCTGGTGGCACGAGTAACCACCTGATCCTGGCAGATGTCTATGGTAGCTTTGGTATTGACGGCAAGGAGGCACAGGAGCGCCTTGAGCGAGCGGGGATGACAGCAAATGCTAATTCGATCCCGAATGACATCTTGCCGCCATATCGTCCGAGTGGTCTTCGTTTGGGTACTCCTGCTGTAACAACACGAGGTGCTAAAGAGGCGGATATGAAGGTTATCGCGCAGCGTATTCTTGCCGCCCTTACGGCGACAACGTCAGCGCAAGGGTAGGTAGCCTTATACAACAACTATAAATACCCCATTGAAGGGGTATTTATAGTTGTGATAGAGTGGCTAGCCTAGAGGGCCATTGCACCAACGTTAGCTGACGCACCGCCTGTTCGGTAATGAACGGTCGGTGATGTTGTTGCATCAACAAGTTGAAGATGTACTGATGTGCCATTGCGGAATGCAGTTGCATCACGCTGAGTGTCTGTCGGCACATCAGTAGAAGTCGTGACGTTAACGTTACCGAGAATTGCCTCGTCAGAATCTGCGACAGCAGGCGTGAAGGTCTTGTTGGTCGTTCCTGTAATACCAGTTGGCCAGCTGCCTGAAATAGCGTTGTATGCACGAACCTTGGTTGC
>CAYYWC010000001.1:0-211730 GCA_964475295.1 uncultured Candidatus Saccharibacteria bacterium | reverse complement strand
TGAGATTCATTTCTGAATGCCCCCTATTTATAAATTAGTTATGCTTGAATTATAGCGTAATATGGTGATGTTTTGCAAGTGAGGTGATACGACGGGGCGCCGTCACGATATCAGGGGTAGTGTGATATCGTGAGTCAAAAGACAAATACCACCAATTGGTGGTATTTGTCGGTACAAGCCATAGTAGAATCTTGTTATGGTTTCATCGTCTCAGATGTTGTTGCACTCGTACGGTAGTAGATAGTCGGTGAGTTTGTCGCTGTTCCCCATATAACAGCAACTTGCGTGCCGTTACCGTACTCAGCACCATATGTGCCTGTTGGTGCTGCAGTTATCGTTGTGACATTGATGGTGCCAAGAATAGCTTCGTCAGAATCTGCGA
This sequence comes from uncultured Candidatus Saccharibacteria bacterium, assembly GCA_964475295.1. Taxonomy (GTDB): domain Bacteria; phylum Patescibacteriota; class Saccharimonadia; order Saccharimonadales; family Saccharimonadaceae; genus CALMAK01. The sequence goes on along the minus strand of CAYYWC010000001.1, from coordinate 211,348 downwards.
CAGCAGGCGTGAAGGTCTTTGCTGCGGTTCCCTGTGCACTAATACCAGTTGGCCAGCTGCCTGAAATAGCGTTGTATGCACGAACCTTGGTTGCTACCTGGTTTGCAAGCTCGAGTGCTGCTGAGTTGCGTGCACGGTTCTGAATACCGGTGTATGCAACGATACTGATTGCCGCAAGAATTGCTATGACGACGATAACGATGAGTAGCTCAACGATCGTGAAACCTTTTGATGTTTTGAGATTCATTTCTGAATGCCCCCTATTTATAAATTAGTTATGCTTGAATTATAGACCAGCAAAGGTAGGTTGGCAAGCCTTTTATGGTACGGGAGTTGCATAATTCATCAGAGAGCCGATGCGAGTTGCTCGGAGGGTGCCGCTATAGACGACATCCTCTCCGGCAACAACTTTTCTTGTCGTAATGGCTATGTGTGCGGTTGTCGCATTGCCGATAGATCCCATAGCAAGTGGAGTTGTGGTGTTTTGTGCTGAAGCATAGTATTGAATGGAGAAACTTTCGACGTCACTGAGGATTCGTGAGTCTTCGGTTGCACAAATTGCTTCGGTTCTACCGAGTGCGCATGATGGGTATTGGTCGGGTATATTGCAGCCGCGTGTTGCGTAGTTGCTCGGCATGATGACGCGCCGCCATAGATTCTTTTGGGCATCGATAAAGTAAACGACATTGTAGGTCATGACTTGATTTTGCACCCTTGCATCGCCACTACAAGGGTTTGGCGCGTCTCGAAGCCAGACAGGTGATCGACTGGGCTGGTGTGAACCGCCAGTCGTAGCAACTGAGTTGATAATAAGTGACTTTGGTTGAGATACGAGCGTATTGTTGAACGAAGTGCTCGTGTTGTTATAGCCTTGTGGCGAGGCAACGGCGAGATTATTGGCAGTGAGGAAGCTGCCGCTGAGGCGAATATCTTGTTCGATCGTATCAAGCGCTGCTTGGGTGTCGTGAGCAACTTTATTGCTACTGCGTGCGACGAGTACCTCGCCCGTGATACTGATGAGTATACCGACGAATATGCCAATCGTCAGAAGAACGATCGGCGCAACGATGATAATTTCTACGAGCGTAAAGCCTGTGTGTGATTTACGGGCGTGCATAGATGGCATGGGTCACCTCCTTGGCTGTATCACCATATCTAACGGTGACTTGAACCTTTGATAGGTCAGTTAGGCTTGGTTGCGGGCAGCTTCGTGCCACAGACACATACACATTCACAAGACCTTCGACAGTTACGGGGCTGCGATCAAGCCAGAGCGGGACGTTTGTGCAGGTTACCGGCACCTGGGCAGCATAGCGACGTAGGTAATCGTAGGCAAGCGTACTTGCGCGGGCGTGCTGACGAGCTTCTCCGCTGTCACGAATAATCGCGCTATAGAGCTGATAGCCTGTCATGAGAAATGCAGCTGCAATAAAGAGTGTAATAAGTAGTTCGACTGCAGAGAAACCTGGCTGGTAGGCAGGGCGAGTCATCGATGATTGCTCCGGAGGATACATATGTTGGACGGCGCAGGGCAATCATCGGTCGGTTGTTCGAGTCGATAAAAGAGATTGAATTTTGTACAGCCCTGGTTGTATGTGAGGCAAAGCACATTATTTCTGGTAAGTGGTTGATAGACGTAAGTGGAGGTAGTCGGGGCGGGGGTAACTCCGGAGGATGTTTGGTTATTATTGGTGCTAGCCACAAAGCTTGGCTCTTCTTCAATGCCAACTCCTGGTGCGTGCAGTGAGCCACTGCCAACCTTTTCTGCTAGACCATATGCCCAGGGCGCTGCTCCGAGAGACTCTATATCTGGATAGCCACTTGGATTATTTATATAGATTGACTCGAGTGCCGTGGCAAGATTCTCTATATCAACATGGCGTTCATTATCGCGTGCTTTGATCTGCGTAGAGCGAACATTGACAACAGCAAGTGTCAAAAGAATTGCCATGACGATGATCACAATCAACAGTTCTACAATCGTAAATCCACGCGATTTCATTATAGATTTAGCATAAGGTCTTTAGGGGCAATATGCAAGTATTTTACAGCTCAAGTGGTTCTTGCTCTAGGGTGATACGGAACTTTTCTCGTACCGCTGTGGTGATTGTCTCTCGCGCCTTTGCGAGGTTTGCATACGTATCTGAAGATTCGTTGATGAGCACGAGCGCATTCTTGTCGTGGACGCGGATGCCGTCGATAAGAGATCCTTTCAGTCCGACCTGCTCTATGAGCCAGCCGCTTGGTATTTTGTAGGTTCCATCTCCCATATCGTAGTGCGGTACATCCGGAAATTCCGCCTGAATATCCGGCAGAAGCCAAGACTCGATAATAGCGTTCTTGAAGAATGACCCAGCATTTGGCTTTTCGGCTGGATCTGGTAGTTTTTCGGAGCGAATGGCAGAGACGGCGTCGCGGATAGTTTGATGGGTAAAGGTCACAATATTATGCTCATCAAGATAAGTTTGGAGCGCAGCGTAGAACGGTGGACTCGGAAGGTTTTTGGAGAGCTGGAAAGTAACAGACGTGATGATATAGCGCCCTGCTGCTTCACTCCGAAAGATACTATTTCGATATGAGAATCTACAGTCATCAGAGGTAAGTGTGACGAGTTGATCGAGAGTGGTATCGTAGGCTTCGAGGCTAACGAGTGTGTCTGCGGTCTCTTGTCCGTAGGCACCGACATTCTGTACGGGTGCTGCGCCGACTGTTCCAGGGATTGCCGACATTGCTTCGATACCCGAGAGGCGATTATCAACAGTATATTTGACGAGGTCGTCCCATATGACACCTGCGCCAGCTTTGATCGTTGTCGTATTAAGGTCGTCGGCGATAACCTCGATGCCGGGAATACGAATTCGCATGACAAGCCCATTGAACCCTTCATCGTGAACGATTGTATTACTACCACCACCGATGATAGCAACTGAGAGTGACTGCGAGAGGGCTGTTTTGTAGAGTCGTGGCACGTCGTCGGCCGTACGTACGTCTGCCATAAAACGTGCTGGACCACCGAGTTTCATCGTCGTATAGTTTTTTAGAGGAATGTTTGTGTGAATGTCCATAGTGCATCTATTGTAGCCTATCTACGGTCTTTTATGCTATAATACCCCGAGTAGTATGCACTCGTAGCTCAGCTGGATAGAGCACTGGTCTTCGGAACCAGGTGTCGCAGGTTCGAATCCTGCCGAGTGTACCATAAGTACGCTACTCAGACGCTTCATATAAGAAAACGCTTTGTATAGTGATTTTCGGCAGTTTGATTGATAGTAACAGCTCGCTGTAATAGGCGAGTTGTTTTTGTTGTCAAATATTGTTGTAGGATTTATATATTTCTCTTATGAGAAGATTCTAAGTTTGATAAGGTTAAGTTTGCGTAAAAAATAAAAGGAGTATTATTTGTCCAAAGAGTTGAAGAAAAACATCATAAGACCTACGGATTCGTAGGTGGACGTTGGAGTAGGAGTATGTGCTTAGGTTGGCAGTAGAATAGATCCATACTACACTAGAGAGAGTTAATTGTAATAGAACAAGAGGTGTTATGGGTAGGGTAGTGGTACTTGGCGGAACTGGATATGCGGGATCGGCAATCGTGAGTGAGTTGGCTCGTCGAGGGCACGCAGTGACGGCGTTGAGTCGTCGGGCTCCAGAGCTGTCTATTAGTGGTGTCGAGTATGTGTCAGGATCAGCAGACGATTCGGAGCTGCTCGCTCGGCTCATTGCTAGTGCTGATATTGTCATAGGTGCGCTGACGCCCTTCAAGGATTTATCAGGACGATATATACCGATTTATAGATCTGCTCTAGGCCTAGCGGCGAAGGTAGATGCACGGTTTATTGTTATCGGGGGTTTTAGTAGTCTGCGGCCATCGGTCGGGGCGCCAAACTTTATAGAATCTGGTGATGTGCCACATGAGTATTTGGCTGGCGCAAAGGAGACTGCAGAGTCGCTAAAGCTGCTACAGGAAGAAGCGCCAGATAATCTTGATTGGCTTTTTGTCAGTCCAGCAGCAAACTTTGGCGCACACAACCCGGGTCGTAAAACTGGCAAGTACCAGCTTGGCGGTGATGTCGCGCTATATGATGCAAGTGGTGAGTCAAACCTTTCGAGTCCAGATCTTGCAACTGCTATCGTTGACGAGATTGAGTCGCCGACGCATCACCGTCAGCATATATCAGTTATTGGGACTGCCTAGGGCGATGTCGATTTGAGGACTGAAGAGACAAGGCCTCTGTGTACTCGAATATGATTCCAAGAAAAAAGATTTGCATAAACGCAAATCTTTTTTCTTGGAGGGCCATCTGAGACTTGAACTCAGGACACCCTGCTTAAGAGGCAGGTGCTCTAACCAGCTGAGCTAATGGCCCGTAGTCACTGGGCAAAATGCCCATAAACACTTAGGAATTATAGCAAATCACCTAGGTGTGTGTAAAGAGAAAAATCCTTACTTTTTTATTTTAGCATATTTTATAGGTATTTGTCAATGTGTATCCTGTTTGCTACACTGGGTGGAGTATGAAATTATTACATGGATCAGAAGTCGTTGACTTTATTAAAGAGCGCCAGGCAAAGCAAGTGCGTAACTTACGCCAGAGTTGGCATGTTGTGCCGCGGCTTGCAATTGTACAGACCATTGATAATCCGGTTATCGACACGTATGTCCGACTCAAGCGACAGTACGCTGAGGATATCTTGGTGGAATGTGAGCATCATAGAGTAGCGCAACATGATCTTATACGGACGATTGACGAGCTAAACCAGCGTGACGACGTACACGGCATTATTGTGCAGCTGCCACTGGCAGATCCTGCGCATACTGAGGAGGCACTCAAGAGGATCGATCCTCAAAAGGATGTTGATGGGCTTGGTGAGAACTCTACATTTGATCCTGCGACACCAGTGGCAATCGGGTGGTTGCTCGCCTCATATGGGGTTGAGCTTGCGATGGGTCGTAAGATAGCAATTATTGGCAGCGGACGTCTTGTCGGCGCACCGCTTGCAAAGATATGGCAGGAATGCGGTTATGACGTGACAGTATTCGACAGTAAGTCGAACGATATAGAAGAGAGACTTCGTTCGTATGACATTATTGTAACGGCGACGGGTACGCCTGGATTGGTGACAAGTGACATGATAAAGATCGGTGCGGTTGTTGTCGATGCTGGTACCGCCTCGGAAGAAGGTGTGATTGTTGGCGATGTAGCACCAGACGTCCGCGAGCGCGACGACTTGACGATGACGCCAGTGAGAGGCGGTGTCGGTCCACTGACTGTCGCAGCTCTTATTGATAATGTGATCACAGCAGCACGACGAGTTGCTAATAACGACTAGTCACTCCTAGCTCAGGTGTCTGTATCGGTGCTATCCGTGATGCCGAGTGCGTCTCTGACACGAGCAACAACCTGGCGAGGTGTAAGGTCTGCTTTGACGATATAACTGTGAATACCTAGATCGCGGATTTTCTTTGGTGCTTCTTCTTCACCAAGATTCGTGAGGATGATGACGGGTGTTGTTTTTCCTGCAGTTGTCTTGCGAATCTGGGCGAGGGCTTCATCGCCAGTCATCTCTGGCATACCAATATCAAGGAGGATGATATCGGGCTTGAGCGCTTCAACAAGCGCCACGCCACGAATGCCGTTATCTGCGACTTCGACCGTGAATCCGCCTGCTTCAAATTTCATGCGGTACATCTGGCTGATAACAGGGTCGTCTTCAATGATGGCAATTTTTGTCATATATACCATCATACCATAGTGACTATGCTTGATTATATGAATCGGAAGCGTGATAATAAGCGCAATGGAACAGATTGAAGCACGCGACTACAGGAATACTCGCCTGTCAGATGATATGTATGAATTGCAGCGATCAGGATATGACATCGCAACAACAGAGACGGATGATGTCGCCTATGAGCAGCCGGAGCGGATTGATGCAATGCACGAACGATTGCGCGTCGATGGTGAGGCATATGAGAGGCAGCTGCGATTTCGGCGCCCACTTTCGCTTGCCGCCGCCGCTCTTTACGAGACGAGCATGCAGACGCCTGCTGCAGTACTGACAAGTCCTCTCAAACCTGCTCGCAAGCGGGTTGAGCAGCTACGTGAAGGCGCTCGAGAGCAGATTTTGTTCGATGAAACGAAGATGCCATGGCATTTGCAGCGCGGTAAGGCACTTGCACTTCAGACGATTGTTGATGCACATGACCTCAGGACTGTCGAGGGGGGTGATGGTAGGTATGACACGATGAGTGGACGCTTGTCATCTGAGCTGCTTGACTATCGATTCGGATACAATGCAGGTTGGATGAATACCATGTCGCTCCATGAGGCGATGACTGCATCGGGACAAAAATTTCGCAATAAATCAGAGGAGGCATCAAGTGCCTTTACTGACCGAGAGCTTATAAAGCTTGAGGCGTTTTTACAGGCGCCTGTGACTGACGATTTTAAAGAAATTGTGGCATACTGTCATGATTCACTCGGCATCCGCGCTCGAAAAGAAGTTGTGCGTGATGCAGCAAGTAAGCAACTTGATTGGTATGCAGAGCATCGACCAACAAAACGTGAGGTGCGATTTTTGAGCGTGGGGTGCGGTACGGCGCAGTCGATACTAGAGGTTGCACGCGATGCAAAGCATCGAGGTTATCAGCCGCATATTATCCTTTTCGACCAGGATCCCGTTGCGCTTGCGGCAGCAATGATGATTGCCGAGCAGATGGAGCTTGCGGAATATGTTGAACTACACTGCGATCAACTCTTTAACGCAAGGGGAGAATCAGAGCTTTCTCAGGTGCTTGAAGGTCGAGGGGTAGATATTGCCGAAGATTCGGGCTTGCGGGAGTATCTCAAGCCGGGCGTGTATCGTAATCTAACACAAGCTAACTGGAATCATTTGCGCGATGATGGCCTGATGATCACGGGCAATATGAATAGGGGTCGTATCCAAGGTGAGTTCCTGCACGGACTCATGGGATGGTCTCCACAAGTGCAGATGCGCACGCCTCAGCAAGGGTTTCGACTGCACGAGCAATCTGGTGTACCGAAGGGGCAGACGGTCGCTCGCGTCACGCAAGATACGGTCTATTCGGTGTTTATGTCATCAAAAAACACATCAGCATTGAGAAAACAGCAACAAACACGGTAGAATATAAAGCATGATACAGCTCATGCTTTATATATTTGCTGCCGGCGCTATCGTGCTAGGTCTCGTTGTGTTTGCGAGCGGCAGAACACGACGTATGAATAATATTGCAGCTGCGATTAACTTTTGTATCGCGCTCTGGAGCATAACAGTTGCACAATTTCTCACGAGTACTGATGCTGAGATGGCTCGCCTGTTTGCGCAAGGTTTTTACATTGCGGCAGGTATTTTTGCGGCGCTACTGATGCTTCTCTCGTTTTACTTTGTGCAGCAGACGGTGCGTCTCGTGGTATGGTTGCCTGTCGCGCTCATGGCGACTGCTATTGTCGCAAGTATTCTTTTCATCCCAGATTTTATGATACGTTCGATTGGCTTCGGTACTTCTCCATATGTGGTGATCGATCCTGTCACGTACCTGATTTACTCGGCATATTTTGTATTCTTATTTGTTTCTGGAATGACAACACTTCTCAGGGGCTTTGTGCGATCAAAGGGTGCCAGGCGTTCACAGCTAGCTTCTTATATCACTGGTATCGCATGGATGAGTGTGCCGGGATTTATCACGAACCTCATATTACCGTTCTTTCAGATATACGACCTAGTCTGGGTCGGACCGATGACGAGTGTCTTATTTCTTGCGACACTTTCATATAGTATTATGCGACACGGACTATTTGATGTTCGTCTGGCAGTTGCACGAACGACAGCTTATGTGTTGACGCTTGGTACGATCGTGGCGCTCTATGTCGGGAGTGTCTATCTCTTGTCAGAGCTACTCTTTACAAAGACATCATTGCCTCAGGTGCTGCTTAATGCGGGCATTACAATTGTTCTTGTTCTTGCGTTTCAACCTATCAAACGCCTATTTGATCGAGTGACGCACTCTATCTTTTATCGCAATCGATACTCGCGAAGTGTTTTTAACGCGGAATTGAGTAAGATACTCACAGGGTCGATTGACCTTCAGCCGCTTTTACGGGCATCGGCATCACTTATTGCAGAGACGTTTGGTGCCGAACAGGTATCGTTTGTGGTTCCAGAGGGTGCAAGGATATTGAATATTGGCACCAAGGGACATGTGCGTATGGCACGAGCTGATTTTACGCAGATCGCATCATGGCATCGACCAGAAGTACAGACTGTCCATCGATCGGCCATTGTGCGCTCGATTCTCGAGGAGAGTAAAACAGAAGTATCGATGCGGCGACTCCTCAAGTCGTATCGTACGCACATTGTCCTGGTGCTGCGTCAGGCGAATGAAGTCAAGGGTATCCTGTTGGTTGGTGAACGTCGAAGTGGCCGCTATACACCACGAGATTTTACGGTGTTAGATAATGTTGCCGACGAGCTTGCGATTGCTTTGCAAAATGCTATGTCGCTTCGGGAAGTTCGGCTGCTTAATGACACACTTCAGCAGCGAATTGACGAGGCAACAAAAGAGCTGCGCATGAGTAATGCACAGCTGAGGCGACTTGATGAAGTTAAAGATGAATTTATTAGTATGGCATCACACCAGCTGCGAACGCCGCTGACAAGCATCAAGGGGTATATCGACATGATGCTTGAGGGTGACGCAGGCAAGATCACGCCGACCCAGGAGAAGTTTTTGACAGAAGCTTTCGTCAGTAGTGAGCGGATGGTTCATCTCATCAATGACTTTCTGAATGTATCACGTCTTCAGACGGGTAAGTTTATTATTGACAAGCGTCCAGCTAACCTTGGGAAGATTGTCACCCAGGAGCTTGAGAGTCTCAAGGTGAATGCAAGTGGACGTCAGCTACTGTTCCAGTTAAAGGTCGGGGAGGATGTTCCAGAGTATCTTATGATTGACGAGGCAAAACTTCGTCAGGTTATTATGAATTTTTCTGACAACGCGATCTATTATTCACGCCCGGATTCAACGATTAAAGTAGCGCTCGTTATGCGCGGTAATAATCTTGAGTTTACGGTGAAGGATACGGGTATCGGTGTGCCCGAATCAGAGCAGAGTCAACTATTCACAAAGTTCTTCCGGGCGTCGAATGCGCGCAAGCAGCGCCCCGATGGTACGGGGGTTGGCCTGTATCTTGCGAAGCGTGTCGTGACAGGGCATGGCGGTGAGATTATATTTTCTTCTGTCGAAGGGAAGGGTAGTACGTTTGGCTTTAGTTTGCCGGTAGCAAAGCTACGCGTTCGCGATAATACGAACTAGCTCTACGATGAGCCATACGATGACTGCAACGACGACAGCCGTGATAATGATGGGCTTAAGGATACGTTTGCGATCGTGCCACCATTGCCCGAGTCGACTACGACTGACTGCTTGAACACGTGTGATTGATGGGCGTGTCGTAGCGGCGTCTGCCCCAGTATACTTTTTAGTTCGCTTCTTTTTTTGCTTTGCCATAGTATCTCTAGTATAACAAAAAACCACCCCTTGTAAAACAGGGGTGGTTTTGAGTTTTGTCGAGCTTGACGCTGACTAGGGGAGCGGTCAAACTCTAGAGGCCGAGGCTGCGGCGGCTTGCAACGTAGTAGCCGATGCTTGCTACGAGTGAGCCGAGACCGATAGTTGCCATCAGGCTGTCGCTGAGACCTGTGGTTGGAAGTTCCGTAGGTGTATCTGGCGTGATAACAGGAGTTTCTGCACACTTAGTAAGATTCTTTGAGTGCTTCTTGTTATCAAACTGATCTTTCTTGATGGTAATGATCTTCTTCGATGTGAGATCACAGACCTTTATCTCAGGTACTTCAGGTGTGACTGGTGGGACTTCAACTGTCGCATCGTCACAGTCATCTGGCATGCCAGGAATGGCAGGTGCATCAACACATGCGGTGTTGGTGATGATGCCATCAACCGCCCGTGTCACCTTTGCGACAATAGCAAAGGCAGTGCTCTCGCCAGGCTTGAGCTCAGGGATGACGTATCCCCACTTGTTGTCTTTGATCGTACCCTTGTCGGCACTGATAAACTGAACATGCTCAGGTGCGTTGTCGCTGACGATAACGTTCTTGAGTGTTGTATCACCAGTATTCTTCACGACAAGCTGGTAGGTAAACTCTTGGTTGACATTTACCTTCTTGTGCTCGATGCCATCGACTGTCTTCTTGATCGAAACGCCAGGTTTCTTTGGTGTTACCGTTGCATCATCACAGTCGTCAGGGTTGCCTGGTACTTCAGGTGCATCAACACATGCGGTATTGACGATAGCAGTCTTGCTGTACGCTGTCACCTTTGCTGTGATAACAAATGTTGCACGTTCGCCAACCTTGAGTGATGGAATCGTATATCCCCACTTGTTGTCTTTGATCGTACCCTTGTCGGCACTGATAAACTGAACATGCTCAGGTGCGTTGTCGGCTACCTTTACGTTCGTGAGGTTGACGGCACCTGTGTTCTTGACAGTTAGCTGATACTTGAATGATTCGCCAACAACAACTTCCTTGCTGTCGACGCCATCAACCTTCTTGTCGATAGAAACGCTTGGCTTCTTTGGCTTGACTGTTGCATCATCACAGTCGTCTGGATTCTTTGGCGTATTTGGCATATCAACACATGCCGTATTCTTGATACTCGTCTCGACAAATGCCGTTACCTTTGCGGTAATGTTGAACGTGACACTTGCACCAATCTTGAGGGTTGGTATTGTGTAGCTCCACTTGTTGTCAGTAATCGTACCCTTGTCGGCACTGATAAACTGAACATTTGTCGGCGCATTGTCAGTAACAACAACATTGCTGAGATCGACATTTCCCGTATTCTTGACAGTAAGGTTGTAGGTGAATGTTTCACCGACCACGACGTCTTTGTGCTCTTTGCCATCGACTGTCTTATCGATAGAAACGCCAGGATTCTTTGGGCAGTCCTTCGTGACAGTAACGGTAGCTGTATCGCTCTTATTGCCGTTTTCGGTGTGTGCGATACCCTTGTTGGTCAAGGTGTTGTTGCCACACGCTGCAAGCTTATCGTTTGCAGGGACTTTTGCACTGAATTTAAAGTAGGCATTCGCCTTTGGTGCAAATGAGCCGATTTTATATCCACCTGATGCGGTAATGCCATCAGATACACTGGTGTATGCGCCGCCGGTCTTGCCGGTTGCGAGCTGGCTGCTGCCAGGGACATATGTAACGCCTGCAGGAAGCTCATCACGGAGGATAACGTTGTCCTGCTGCATTGTGCCAGTATTCTGGTAAATCAAGCGGTACTGGATCGTGCTGCCTGGGGTTGTCTTTGCTGTATCACCCCATGTTTTCCCCTCGTCGACACTGACTTGCTTTTTGACTGTAAAGTCAGGCTTATCGACAACGAAGCGGTAGGTGATGTAGCCGGCAAATTCATTACAGCCAGGCAGGATGCCATCTAGCTTGTTGTAGCCGAGTTTGACACCGCTCGTAAAGAGGTCGGTTGAGAGCGCTGCGCCGTTGACGGCACCATTGCTGCTAGCGATCTTTGCAGATCCCTGAACGTAGCGAAGGGCAACATCACTTGCACTAGTCGCGCGAGTGTTATCCCATACGGTTCCTGGTTTCGCATTCGATGCGCTGATAGATCCCGTAATCGTTCCCGTTTGACCCGCCTTGACGGTTCGTGGCATTTGGATGCGAGCAGTTACGTCTCGGGCGATACCGACTGACTTTCCGTCATTGCCGATTTTGTCGTTGAGATTTGCTGCCGCATTGTTGTGGTAGTAGACCATGACTTCATAGGTCTTACCAGCCTGTAGTTGCACGTCGTTGCCGAACGTTGCGCCCGTAACAGCTTCGCGGATACGAACGAAGTTTCGCTCGTCGCCAACACTTGGATTATTGGTCATTGAGTTGAACGTTACGTGCGGTGCCGGCTTTTGATACGTATACGTTGGTCGGTCTGGACCCCAGGCTTGCAAGGCAAGCGGGGCGATAACGACTGCGGCCGCGACCAGTAAAAGGCCCGCAGTTCGCTTTGGTGCGCGCCGTATGGCGGCAAAAAGCTTCTTCATAACACACTCCTTTCTGCAACTCCACGTGCAGATTGGTTTAATAAATAGGTGCACATACTTCTCCCAGAAGCAGTGGTGCGGATTGTTGCGCTATCGGTCTTAATTGTTAATGTGCCTCTCTTATGGGATACGTACCAAGTCAGATCATTACAAAACATGGGTTACCCGAGAGTAGACCATCAAACCACTGAGTGCGCGAAGCACTCGAAATAGGATAGTTACTCTCGGTGTATACAGTTGTCTCAATATGAGGTTGTCCGAGGCTCCCCGGGCGCAGACATGGTTGGCTACCATGCTTGCACCCGAGGATACCTCAGGAGGTTACTCATTCACCACGGAGTGCCTCCACCGCCGCCGCAAGGCGACGACGCATGGCGAGCAGGACGAATGGCAGGAGGCCGAAACCCATTGCTGCCGAAGCAGCATCGGGGTCAACGATCTCCTCCGTCTCTGGATCCTCCGGCGACGATGGTGTTTCGCCTTCACCAGCGGGCGGGCCCTCGGGCTCACTGACGCTAGTATCGGGGTCATCTACCGTGACCTCGGAGCTAGAATCACCCTGCTCCTCGGTCCCGTCGCTGGGGTTGGTGACAACGGGCTCCTCGGTTTCCACAGGATCACTAGGGTCTAATGGTTCCTGTGTGACTCCTTCGGGCTCCTCGGTGTTGTCATCCGCGTCCTTGTCTTTGAGGCAGTTTGGATCATCCTCTGGCAAGGAAGGGTCCCACGGGCAAACCGCAGGTTCTTCCTTGCAGCCAGGGTCACCTGCGGGCAGGTGCTCCTTGCCTGGGATCTCACACAGGTCAATGACTGGCGGATTGCAGCGCTCGTCCCCCTCGGGGTACTGTGTGCCATCAGGGGCGACGCAGTATGTATTCCCGGGAGGGTTGCACACTTCGGATCCCACAGGATGTGTTGACCCATCAGGGGCGGTGCAGTATTTCTGCTCCGGCCCTGGGTTGTCATCCTCGGCTTCCGGTGTCACTTCCGGCGTTGGCGTTTCGCAGGTGAACCCTGCGAAACGTCCGTCACCAGTATTGACACCGAATTCTGCCCAGCAGCCCTCGTAACCCTTGTAGGTTACGCGGAAGATGACGAAGTCACCCTTATATTGCCTGGGTGACAACTCGAACTCGGGGACTGTGCCCCACGGGTTCGACTCGTCGACTGCTAAGGTGCCGTTGGTACCGTCCACGACTGCATGGAAGTTGTAGGCGGTTTCCCGCTTTTCAACTCCACCGTCGCTGAACCGTTCCAGCTGGATGGCGATGAGTACGAGCTTGCGCGCGTACTCGATACGATCCGCTCCCTCGGAGTCCATCGCCGACTGAGCCCAGTCATTGAGGGTTGAGGGGTCGGACCACTCCGCCAGCCAGGGGCTGATCTCACCAAGACTGGTGGTCTTACCGTCGAGCCCAATGATGGGCAGGCGGTAGAGGCCACTTGCGACTTGCGCCGCACAGTCAGGTGATCCCAGTACCATAGCCAGCACCGCATCTCGATCAGCGACCGGCAGACAGACCGCATCCACCCAGAGCTTTTCCTCGTATTTGGTGGACTTGGCCACAAAGACGGGGATAGTCTGGTCTTCGACCTCCTCCAGTTCGTACCCGTTATCCCGAAGGATGTCCAGGTAGCGCTGGGGGTAGGTGTCGGGGACGTCGGCTTCGTCGACTGCCAACTCTTCGGTTGGCTCTGGCGCTGGCGTCTCTTCATGTTCAGAGGAGATACCAGGCAGGTGCCAGCCGTAGTCGGCAGCAACCGCCGGGACCGCTGGGACGAGCACCAGGGCAGCGAGCACGATGCTCGCCATCACTGATATCGTTACCCGGGGCCACAGAAGCGCGATTGCTCCGAGGGCGATCCATACGATGATGACGCCGATGAGCGTCATCCAGCTCGTCTGGATGATGTAGGTCCAGACGAGCGAGATAGCCAGGCCCACGGCCGAGAAGAGAACTCCTGCCCACAAAAAGTGGCGGTGTGTCCTCCTCTCGGCAGGGTCGTTACCGCGCACCAACAGTGCGCGGATCAGGAACGCCGCCATAGCGACGCCCCAGATTGCTGGGAAAATCCATGCGTGCATGGGTTTTCCTCCTTTCTTGTCGGGCGCGCTTTTAGGCGCGTGCTGCCTTCGGGGCGGGCGTCAGGAGCGCGGTAGCCGCGTTCACAATGCGCTTACCCCACGGGGTTCGGGCTTTCGGTGTCGTCGGAATCGGCGTGGTCGGCGTCGGAGCGCTGACCACGGCCGCAACCGACTGTGCGTCGTCAGGTGTTGGCGACGACAGGTCGAACGGAATGCTCTGCAGGAGCGGGTGCTCCTGCAGGTACTGCACGATCGCATCGGTGAGCTCGCGGTCCTCCTTGCGGAAGTTCTTGAGCGCATCGATGTCGGCTCGGTCTTCCTTGCGGAAGTCCTCAAGTGCCTTGACACGACCCTCGAGGGTCTCAAGACGCCCTTCAAGCAGTTTGGCGAACTCGGGTGAGACGTCGCCGGCCTTGTTGATGCCGTCGACGATGTCATCCTGGGCTGCCTGTGTGGCAGCCTTGTCGCCCACGGCAGCCGCCGCGTGCATCTTGCTCGACGCCTTGTCGATGTCGCCGAATGCCTCCATGAGGCATCGGAGTTCATCTCGGATCTTTCCGGTTGCGAGAAGGTACTTGACCTTGTCACAACCCTCATCCATCTTCTTCCAGGCGTTGTGCCTGGCGTTGAACTTTCGCTGCATCTCAGCGTACAGCGCCGTGGCTTCCGCTACGGCTGCGTCGTGCGCTTCGATGTTCTGGACGGTCTTGTTCGTGCTCATGGTGACTCCTTATAGTCGGTGAGAGCTGGTCGCACAAGTACGATACTTGATGCGGTTGCTCTCATGAGAGGAAGCAACAGAATGGTGACTACATTAGTCAACACACTGCTGCTTCCTCCGAGACTATCGGAGATTTTCTCATAGAAACAAACTGTATCTTCATATCGGAACATCCTTTTGAGGGGAGTTCGCAGATATGGCGCTGCAAAGCAGCACAAAGGGCATGACGGTATGTCACACTGTTGGTGCTACTTTGCAGTCAGATGATACATGTACTGTAATGATCTGACTTGTTAACGATCCTCGGTGACTCGTGATCTCCTAATCGCAAGTAGCCGATTACTTACAATTTATCACAAAAATCAATAAAAGTCAATACTTTATACACTATATATGCTAAAAGCACAAGCTTTTTCATCAGGGTGAAATAAGTATGTATTGACGTAATGGCTGGTGTGGACTATAGTTTATCGGTGCGTTTGCTACGAGGTGGTCTCGAGGCATGATAGGTTCTATCCGCACACCAAAGAGAAAGTAGATTATATGAAGAACAGCCAGTTCACCCTCGATGACCTGATGAGAATCGGTCTTGTGGGCGCAAGCCCGTCTGTTGTTTCGGTGCCGATTGAGATTCCGGCGCATCTCTTGCCCGCGGGAAGCGGAGAAGGGTAATCCTTTCGTTGAGGGCGAGCGAGCCATCTCTGCTCGCCCTCAAGAAAAACTCACAGCCTCTAGCCAGAGGGCTTTTTTTTTGCTATAATCCACGGGGTCGGCCTCATACTGAGGTATGAGCCCGTCGCACTTCGGAAATGACGATAAAAATATGTAAACACATTTTTCTCGTACATTCCGCTCATTGCTAGGCCTCATCGTCTAACGGTTAGGACACCAGGTTTTCATCCTGGCAATCGGAGTTCGATTCTCCGTGAGGTCACCAAAATTGCATTACCCAAACAAGCTCACTCATTGTAGTGAGCTTGTTTATATTTGATGGTAGCAGGTAGAAGTAGTGGGCGTGCGTGGAATACCTACTCGCGAACATACCAAAGGTAGGTCGTCGGGCAGGGGCTCGTGGTAGCCAGACGACACTAGGCGTGTCTTTGATTTTTTGCTCGACAGTTCTTGCAGTAGCCTTGGATTTCAAACTGGTGACGGTCTGGCGAGATATCATATTTTTGGGCGATAGCATGGATGAGCTGCTCTATTTGTTGATGTTCGTCAATTACCTTGACGGTATCACAGCCGAGACAGCTAATGTGGTGGTGATGATGAACGAACGCATCGCTTAGTTCAAGCTTGTACTTCCAGCCTATCGCAAGTCGTTCGACAAGTCCGAGCTGCTGGAATAGTTCACTGGTGCGGTAAAGGGATGATCGATCAATTTTGTCGATGGTTTTGCCGTAGATTTCACGCATTGTCTGGGGGTCTTGACCCCAGAGGGCGTCGAATACAATTTTGCGTGTTTTAGTAACACTGTATCCGTTCTGTTTCAGTATTTTTTCAAGTAGCAGCTGTGCTTCCTCTTTGGATATGGAATAGGCCATGTCGTAAATTATACACATTATTGCAACACTTTTGCAATAAATCTACATCTCTCGTACAGTGAAGCAAGTATGAGAATAGCAATTGTAGGAAAAGGTGGAAGCGGCAAGACGACGATTAGTAGCCTCTTCTCGCTGTATATAGATGATCATGGCAGGCGCGTCGGCCTACTTGATGTAGACGTTAATAGTCACACAGCTGAGCTGGTCGGTGGTGCGAGCAGTGATGTTCGAGAATTGTCAGAGGAAAACGCTCAGCATGAAATCACTAAATTTCTTGCTGGTACTAACCGTCGAGTTCGCGCAGATGAGATGCTCAATACGACACCGCCAGGAGAGGGCTCGGGACGGTGGGAGCTGCAGCTCGATAATCATATCACGAGCAAGTATGGGGTGAGATTTGGCAATCGCTCACATGTCTTTACTCTCGGCTCGTACACAGGTGATTCAGTTGGCGCTGATTGTCATCACACGACACAGTACATCGCAGAGAATATCTTGACACATGCTCGTCTTGATGAAAATGATGTGATTGTTGTTGATTCGGTAGCGGGAAATGACACGTTTGCAAATAGCTTGTATGTGCAGGATATCTTGCTGTTTGTGCTCAAGCCTGAGCGGGAGGGCTTGAATGTCTTCGAGCGCTACTATGCACTAGCTGAAAAGGCAGGTGTTGCCGATAGGGTATATGTCATCGCAAATCAGGTCGGTAGTGATATAGAGCGCGCATTCATAGAGAAGAATATCCCAGCAGATCGGCTTCTAGGCGTGATACGCCCTGACGAAAGACTCATCGAGAAAAGATTGAATGACCAGCCGTTCACGGCTCGTGATGTCAGTGACGATGTGGCGAAGGTCTTTGAGGGGTTGCTCGCAAAAGCTGTGCATCATGCTCGATCGGCTCAAGAGTATTATCGTGAGATTGTTCGTCTGCACCGACAGGTCGCCGCACAAGATTGGGTTGCTGGCGCGTATCGTGAGGGGTTGATTGATCAAATTGATACTGAACATAGTGAAGTGTAGTATCGCATGGTGAACGTATCTATACCGAGTTTTCGGCCTACTCTGCACGACGGCCTTCAGCGACTCGTTCAGCGACCCGACCAAGTATTCGCAGCGCTTGATAGTATTGGCGGACCTGTTTCGATTGCATTTCCTGATCGCGCGTCATCGTCTATGCAGCAGTTCCAGGCTGTACTGAAGGATCTGTCTGTCGATGGGCATGTGTATGCGGCTCACAAAGCCACGAGTTCGTTGGCTGCTATTAGTGCACTGCAAGGTGTCGGGCGAATTGATGTTGCGTCGCCCCAGGAGTTGCGTAATGCGCAGCAGGCTGGATTTGACCCAGCGGACATAGCCGCAACTGGGCCGAAGACAGACGAATTTTTGCGGATGCTTGTGAGGGACTCTATTTTGATAGCGATTGATAGTTATGAAGAGATGGAGCGACTGCAGCGTCTCTTACTGCCAGATACGGAACAGCCTGTCTTACTTCGACTGAGCCGATCGATCCTCAATATGCCAGGTGTCTCGCGAGTGAGTCGGTTCGGCCATGACGAGGCATCGCTCGAGAGGTCGCTATCGAGACTTCGTGCAGATAGCCGAATGAAGCTCGTGGGCCTGTCGTATCATATCGACACTGTATCGTCTGACGAAAAATACTACGCTCTCCAACGAGCCGTAGGAATCCTTCTGGGAATACAGGCAGATGGGTTTGATGCACATGTGATGAATATCGGCGGGGGGTTCGGAACTGATTATGCGGTAAGTCGTCAGCAGCTTGATGAACTGACGTTACACCTAAAATCTTCTAACAAAAATGGTATAGCAGGACTGACATGGCAGCAGTTTTCGTACGGTCTTGTGAACGGCCAGGGTGCGATTCGGGGTATTGATATTCCCAATGATACCGTCGGGGCAATTCGGCTGCGGTCATTGCTTGAGCGGCGTGATAGTGACGGTGTGTCTGTTGCTCAGATGCTCAGTGAAAATCTCATCGAGCTTTGGGTTGAGCCAGGGGCTGCGATCTTCGGCGATATCGGTGTGGTTGGGGCTAAAGTTATTGAAGTCAAGCAAAGTGACGGTGAGGTCATTATTGTTGTAGATGCGCATCGTAATCAGGTATGTTTTGAGAATAATGAAGCGCCGTCAGATCCACTTGTGCTACCAAGGGATAAGGGGCATAAGAGCGGTGAAGCCTACGTAGCCGGGCACCTGTGTATGGAGAGTGACTTCATGTCATATCGAAAAATATATTTTGACACCATGCCTCAGGCTGGCGATATTCTTCTCTGGACGCATACGGGTGCATATCGTTCGCATTTTAGTGCTTCGCAGTCGATCGGACACCCGCTATCTGCACAGTATATCTATCACCAAGAAAAAGACACCTATACTCTAAGGAGACAATAAGATGATTTATCAACGAATCGAAGACTTGATTGGACAGACGCCACTTCTGAAGCTTGATACCAGATATTATGGTATCGAACATGTGGATTTGTATGTGAAACTAGAATACTTGAATCCGTTTGGCTCAATAAAAGACAGGACATTACGGGGGATGCTGCCTGACGATGTGCTGAGTCAGCTCAAAGAGGAAGGCAAGGGGCTCATTGAAAGCTCGAGTGGCAACACAGCTAAGGCGGCTCAGGTGATTGCGAACAAATACGATATCCCGTTTACGAGTGTCACAAATCGTATTAAGATACCTGAGGTGGAGCAGGTATTACGCTATCTTGGAACAAATATCGTCGCTTTGCCTGGTCGGTCAGAGTGTGCTGATCCGAATGATGCGGACGATGCAATTGGCGTTATCACGCGTATGATGCATGATGCGCCCAGGGCGTATCATCACACCTCGCAATATACGAATCGAGACAATACAGCAATACATACGACAACGACAGCACAGGAGGTGTATGATGATCTTCCTGAGATTGATGCGGTCGTCATGAGTGTCGGTACGGGTGGCTCAAGCGGAGGGTTTATCGAGTATGCGAAGCAGTACAATAAGTCGACTAGCCACATCGGTGTCGTTGCTCATCCGAGTGATTTTATACCTGGAATCCGCACCCAGAACGAATTATTCGAGACTGATCTCTTTCATCGTGATGACTTTGATGCGCTGCATGAAGTGTCATCTCAAGATGCTTTGGGTGTTCTGCGCGATGTAGTTCGTCATGAAGGTATTCTGGCGGGCCCAACAACGGGTGCTAACCTCGCTGGATTATTAGAGTATGCTCGGGAGAATGACTCGCTACGAGCTGATGGTTCGAGGCGTGTTATGGTTACGGTGGCGTGCGATAGGCTGGAGACGTACATGAGCTACATTATGAAGCGTCAGCCTGAGCTATTTGCAGCCACGAGCCGAAGCGACCTTTTTGCTATTGAGCCGATCGCTGAGGAGGTAGCCGCAGCTGAGATGTCTGCCGACCAGGCGACACTTGCACAGATACAAAAGGGAGAGGTAATTGCTATCGATACTCGTGGTGTCAAACCGTACGGTCAGTTCCATATTGAGGGGTCATTGAATTATCCCGAGGAGCTTCTGCGGGAGGTCCTTGTCAATGGCTCGCCTTTTCCTGATCACAAGCCACTGCTCTTTGTCTGTCCGAGGGGTGATCGTAGCCTTCTCTTGGCGACACTCATGACTCGTCGTGGTATAAAAAGCCACAGTCTTGCTGGAGGGCTTCTCGCATGGCGTTCGAGTGGGCTGGGATTGGTAAGACCGCGTCATGGATAAGACACAGTACCCAGCATTGGCGGATACTGGTATTGTTCATCTTGATGTGTCTGCAGTGTTTCCGCTTCACCGTGAGGTGATTAGTGCAGTTGATGCGGTCATGCTATCTCCTCCGGGAGCGCCCAGTAAGGGGCAGTATACGGGTTCGATGAGCGCAGCGCAGGTTGTTGATACGGTACGTCAAGCGGTGGCGAGCCTTATTCATGCCGATGCATCAGAGGTGTTTTTTGTTGCAAGTGCGACAGATGCAGCACGTATTTTGGCCGATATATGGGGTGATGGGAGATCGCTATTGTATTCGCCAGAAGATCATGACCGTATCGTACATGAGTTTGTAAAGCAGAGTCAGTCAAGATCAGCCATCTCCTATGGGATAGACGGGGAATATGATTACAATGCTCTCGTTGGGTCTCAGCCCGAAGTTGCAGTACTTTCACATATTCATCATGTGTATGGGTCCGATAGTGATATGTCAAAGGTGCGTCAATTACTGCCCGATACAAAATTTATTATTGATGCATCACAGTCAATTTCTCGTCGAGCGGTTAACATACGGCAGATAGGGTGTGATGCGTTGTTTTTTTCAGCTCAAAAAATCGGCGGATTGGCGGGTGTGGGTGTTTTGTATATTGCACAGCAACATCACGTATCGATAAGTCGCAACTATATAGAACCGAATACACTTCCAGTTGTCCCGCTTGCTTCTTTGGGGGTGGCCGTCAATATTCTCGAGAGAGAAACGCTTGCTTCGATCGAGGCACATCTTGCAAAGATGACGTCCTATAGTATTGATATGTTGCATACACTTCCGACTGTGACATTCTCTAAGGGTCCTGCATATCCTGACTACAGATGTGCAGGGAATGGTATTGTGTCGTTTTCTGTTGAAGGATACACCTCGCATGATGTGGCTATGATATTGGCTGACGAAGGTATTCAGGTTCGTGCTGGCGATCATTGTGTCGACCCAAATGAGGTCGACCAGGACGTTGTCCGTATCAGTCTGCATCGATATACGACAGTAGAGGATATAGACCGGCTCGTATCGATCATAGCTCGGCTATAGTGTCGTAGCTACCGTGGCTGTCGGGCGGGACAGTGTATAGTAGAGGTATGAAGATCATCTTTAAACGAACAAAAATACTCGCAACACTGGGCCCTGCAACTAATACGCCAGAGCAGATTGAGGCGCTATTGGCGGCAGGTACGAATGGTATTCGGCTTAACTTTAGCCATGGTACGCACGAGGATCGAGATGTGCAGCTGCCGTGGATCCGTGAAGCGAGTGCTCGTCTTGGTAAGCCAGTGGCAGTCCTGCAAGATTTACAGGGGCCAAAGATTCGACTTGGCACCCTGAAGGATAATAGTTTTGCTGTAAAGAAGGCTGATGAGATTGTTCTTGACTTTGCTGTTACTGAGCACGACGGGTCGAACCGCTTGCCTGTACAGTATAACCTTGCCGAGAAGGTGAAGATTGGGGAGCCAATTTATATTTTTGACGGTAAAATACGGACAACGGTACTTGCGATTGAGTCAGGGACTGCGATTCGACTACGAATCGAAAATGATGGGATGCTGATGAGTAAAAAGGGTATCAATCTCCCCGATACCGACTTTGGTGGCGATATCCTTACACCAAAAGACCTCAGAGACATTGAGTACGGTCTTGATAAAGACATTGATTTTGTTGCCCTTAGTTTTGTTCAGAGTGCCGATGATATCCATAGCCTACGTCAGATATTGACAGCAGGTGGTTCAACGGCGCAGATTATTGCAAAAATTGAGACCAAAGCAGCGATCGAACCTACAACGATGCGCGAGATTGTACAGGCATCAGATGGTATTATGGTGGCCCGCGGCGATCTCGCAGTAGAAGCGGGCGCCGAGGTCGTGCCGATTGTGCAGCGACGGCTCATATCGCTCTGCCGCGAGTATGGCAAGCTGGTGATTGTAGCGACACAAATGATGGCAAGTATGGTAGATAGTCCTGAGCCAACCCGAGCAGAAGTTGGAGATGTTGCGAATGCAGTTATTCAGGGTGCTGATGTTGTGATGCTTTCTGATGAAACAGCGAATGGATCATATCCACTTGAGGCTGTTGCTGCCATGAAGCGAACGATTCTCTATACGCAAGATAACGCACCGGTTAGCGAGGTGCACGATCACGTAACTCCAGCGAATGCACAACGTGATGCTATTAGTGCAGCAGCTGTTAAGTTAGCTGAGCAACTGAAGGTCTCTGCGATTATTGCGGAGACAAAGTATGGGGGCACTGCAACGAACATAGCGAGCTATCGACCGAATCTTCCAATTATTTCAGTAACAAGTGAACCTCGTGCCGCACAGCAACTTGCGCTCAATTATGCAAATCGAAGCTATGTGCGACCAGATGGTGAGCGGGCAGGTGTTGAGCTGGCGAAGGAGCTCAAGGCTGAAGGGTTCTTCGGTGAAGGTCAAACAACAGTTATTGTCGTGAGTGGTCGCCAGCCAGGACTTGCGGGCGCTACTGACACAATTCGCGTGCGAATGATTGAGTAGCTGGGTTGTTTTTGATAAGCTAAAAGTAAACATAAAGGGAACAGGAAATCGGTGGGTAAAACATTCTTTAAACAGACCATTCGCGATGTACCGCTTGAGGGCAAGACGGTTCTCGTGCGTGCAGACTATAACGTACCTCTCGATAAAAAAGGGCAGATTCGTGATGACCTGCGCATCAAGGCAAGCCTACCGACACTCGAGTATCTCTTGGGTCATGGCTGCAAGGTTGTTATTGTGAGTCATCTTGGGCGCCCCGAGGGGAAGCGTAACATCGCGTATAGCCTCAGGCCGGTTGCAAAACGCCTCGCTACACTGCTGAATCGTGATGTGAGATTTGTAGATGATTGTATTGGCGATCGCGCGTATCAGGTAGTCAAGGCAGCAGCGCCGAATAGTGTTGTTCTTCTTGAGAACGTACGTTTTTATCCCGAAGAAGAGAAGAACGATGAACTGTTTGCTAAGCAGATTGTACAGGCAAGCAAAGCTGCTTACTTTGTACAGGACGGCTTTGGCGTTGTTCATCGGTCTCATGCGACAACTGATGCTATCACATATTATCTTCCATCGGTTGCGGGATTTCTTGTGGAGCGCGAGTATGAAGCGCTGCGTAGCGCTGTCGAAGCCCCGAAGCGACCGCTCGTCGCTGTCCTGGGCGGCGCAAAAGTAAGCGACAAGATAAAGATTATTGAGCGCTTTGTCAAAAAAGCTGACAAGCTATTAATTGGCGGAGCTATGGCAAACACATTCTTGGATTATCTAGGATATAGTATTGGCGCAAGCAAATTTGAGCCGGGGCAGCAGGATACTCTCGATAAGATTTATGCTGCGGCAGCGCGTAAAGTTGGCAAAGAGGCTGTCGATGATTTTCTTATGATACCGTCAGATGTTGCGGTGGCTCGTACGATTAACCCCTCTGAGGTGCGTCGGACAGTGTCGGTTGATGCGATTATGCCCGAGGAGAGTGCGCTTGATATTGGCGAAAGTACAATTGATCGATATGCGGCAGAACTTGCAAGCGCCGGGACGGTTATTTGGAATGGACCAGTTGGCTTTAGCGAGCTTGAGAATTTTTCTCATGGCTCGGCGCGTCTTGCACTTGCACTTGCGACACATCAGAATGTCGTCTCTATTATTGGTGGTGGTGATACGGCTGATTTTGTGCTGAAGTGGGATGGTCATGAGGGTGCAAGTTTTTCTCATGTCTCAACAGGTGGTGGTGCGGGATTGGAATTGATGGCGGGCAAGAAGCTACCTGGCGTAGAAAAGCTGCTAGACGCTCGAAGGTAAATAGGATACACTAAGCGTAAGTAATATGGCACGAGATAAACGACTCATTATCGGCAACTGGAAGATGAACCTAGATGTTCACAGCTCAAGCTTGTACCTGCATGCACTCGCAAAGAAGATTCAGTCACGACGTGATGTTGAGGTGGTGCTTGCTCCAACGATGCTTGCACTCCAGACACTTAGTGTGCAGGTTAATCTTCGCCAATTTAAGATAGCAGCGCAGAATTTTTATTGGCGAGATAGTGGCGCATATACTGGTGAGGTGTCAGCGACACAGCTGCGCGGTATCGTGCAGTATGGTATTGTTGGGCATTCTGAGCGTCGTCATGTTTTTGCTGAGACGGATAAGGACACGCGGGCAAAAGTGCAGGCTGCTATTCGAAATCGCATCCGACCAATTTTATGTATCGGGGAGACGATTCAGGAGCGAACTAATGGTGAGACCGAGATGGTACTTCATGATCAGCTCATTGGGGGGCTTGCGAACGTAACAAGCGATGAGCTTGAGCAGGTCGTCATCGCCTATGAGCCTGTATGGGCAATTGGCACAGGGGTGAATGCTAAGCCGCATGATGTTACACAGGCGGTAAAGTCTATTCGCTCACAGTTGGCGCATCTTTATGGCAAAAAGGCTGCACATGAGATGCAGGTGATTTATGGTGGCAGTGTCAAAGCGGAGAGTGCGTCGGACTATCTGGCGTTGCCAGATATTGACGGGCTACTCGTTGGTGGTGCAAGTCTTGATGAGTACGCATTTAGCGAGATAGTGAAAAAGGCACATAGAAAAAAGACAGCAGCAGTGAGTAAAGGTGGTGTGGCATGAAAGATATAGACTTTGAAGAGCTTGATCGAGCGGTAAGTTCAGTGCTTGGTACGAGCCTAGGGCAAGACAGCTCAAAGTCTATGCGGTCAGTAGAAGAGGGAGACAACACTCATGTGTCTAGGGCACCTGAAGCCGACACTCCCGCAAAGAAGACGCTTGTGCAAAAGCGGAGTGCTGGGCGATTTATGGATGTCGTTCATTCATCTTCCGACATGAAGATGAAACATAAGCCGACCGTATCTCGACAAGGACCATCAATCGAGCCGGCCTCATCATTTACTCTCGATCAAGAGGATGAACGTGATATCGACAAGGCTGCAGAAAGCGAGTCTATGGCAGCAGATGTGCATACTATGCCTGACCCTCTCGATTTTCATGATACGTCTAGCAACGGTGGCGACAGTGAAAAAGAGACAGACGAGCTGTACGCACGCGGCTTGGATGGTGATGACGTGGGGTATGATAGTGCACAGGATGATACTGATGCACTTGATCAGGCAGCAAGTGAGCTTGCTGGACTAGCAAGTATTATGGGTGATGGCAGTGGTTCGGTATCGCTTGATGCGCCATTTATGAATGGATCTGAGGTTGAGAAACGTCCGCTGGGAGCCTTTTCGACAAGTGAAACTGACGGGACGCTTCTATCGAGCGAGGCAAAAGAGCACCTCGATATCGTCGACCAAAAAGAGGGCGATAGTACACCCTTAGTCGATGAAGATATGAGGCGAGCGATGGAAGCAGCTCTCGCTGGAGATGATGAGCCGACACCTCGGGCTCAGCAGCAGCCTGTAGTAGTAGAGAGTCATGATGACATTCGGGACGAAGACGAGCCCAAGCAAGAAGAAGAGAGTGCCGACGATACCCAGAAGGTACTTGATGCGCACGAGGAGCTTGTTCCTGAAGAATTGAAAAGTGATATTGTTGCGGTTGAGTCTCGAGAGGTGGAAGCTGTCGCTGAGCCGGCTATTCGCATTGGTTCGATTCAGCAGCAATACAAAGAGAAGGAGCAGGCGCAGTCAGACGAAGTCGCTCCTGTTTTTGATACGACCAGTTACCATCAGCCGATAAAACATGTCGAGAAAAAGAAATCTGGCTGGTCGCGTGTCATTATCATCATTCTGTTGGCACTCATTGGCGTCGGCGTCGGCGCGGCCCTCTATTACTTCGATGTATTGAGCCTGATTTCGTAGTACAATTAGAGTAATGGAT
This sequence comes from uncultured Candidatus Saccharibacteria bacterium, assembly GCA_964475295.1. Classification (GTDB taxonomy): domain Bacteria; phylum Patescibacteriota; class Saccharimonadia; order Saccharimonadales; family Saccharimonadaceae; genus CALMAK01. The sequence continues at coordinate 185,297 of CAYYWC010000001.1, read as the reverse complement.
ATTCTCGAAGGACTGAATGACGCTCAAAAAGAGGCGGTACTGACAACAAGTGGTCCGCTTCTTATTTTGGCAGGTGCCGGTAGCGGCAAGACAAAGGCGCTCACGCATCGCATCGCATACCTTATTGCCCATGAGGGAGTGTGGCCTGGGCAGATTCTGGCAGTCACGTTCACGAACAAAGCTGCACGCGAGATGCGCGAACGGCTGAGCGGTCTATTGGGTCAGGAGAATACGCGAAGTTTCATGCCGTGGATGGGTACGTTCCATGGTGTATGTGTGCGGTTGTTGCGTATCGATGGTCAGGCGATTGGTATACCGTCAAACTTTGTGATTTATGATGAGGATGATCGACAGGGGCTTATCAAGCAGGCGATGAAGCAGCTCTCAATTAGCGACAAGGAGATAAAGCCGCGAGCTGTCAGCTCGGCGATTTCAAATGCCAAGAATGATCTTGTTGATCCTGATGAGTTTGAGTCGACAGCACAATTTCCGTTTCAGCAGGCGATTGGCAAGATATATCGACGATATGAAGCGATGCGAAAGGCAGCTGGTGCGCTTGACTTTGATGATCTCTTGATTGATGCGGTTCGTTTGCTTCGTGAGCATACGGCTATTCGTGCAAAATGGCGTGATACATTTCGCCATATTCTTATCGATGAGTATCAGGATACAAATGCTGCGCAGTACGCGCTCGTCAAGCTTCTCGTAAACGACGATCGGAATATTGCCGTTGTTGGTGATGACTGGCAGTCAATTTATAGTTGGCGAGGTGCAGACTTTACAAATATTCTCAATTTTGAACGAGATTTCGCGGGGGCAACTGTTATTAAGTTGGAGCAGAATTACCGTAGTACAGGCAGTATACTTGACGCGGCACACAGTGTTATTACCAAGAATACGCAGCGGAGCGACAAGGAGCTGTGGACTGCCGAGGGTGCAGGGTTGCCTGTGCGAGTGCATCCGACACATGATGAGGCTGAGGAGGCGGCTTTTGTTGCTGAGGCCATCTCTTCTCAGGTTGCTATCCGTGCCCGTAAGCACAGTGACTTTGCTATCTTGTACCGTACAAATGCGCAGAGTATACCGTTCGAACGCGCGTTTTTGCGCTTTGGTGTGAAGTATAGGATTATCGGTGGAATCCGCTTCTATGATCGTAAGGAGGTGAAGGATATACTCGCCTACCTTAGGTTGATTCGTCAGCCAAACGATCGTATGAGCTTTAGCCGTATTGTGAATGTGCCAGCACGTGGCATTGGCGCAACAAGCCTCGAGAAGTTTCTTGCATGGCAGGATGGAACAGAGATGGACATCATCGCGGCGCTCATAAATGCCGAGCAGACCTCGACACTGACACCACGTGCCAAAAAGGCACTTACGGATCTTGGTGAGTTGCTACGTTCCATTCAGGCTGTTGCGATCGACCAGTCTCCTAGCGTAGTGATCGAGAGGCTTATTAAGCAGTCGGGCTATGATGAGTATGTCATGGATGGTACGCCGCAGGCTGAAGACCGTCAAGAGAATCTTGGTGCGATTCTATCAGATGCACAGGCGTTTCTGTCGCTCGATGACTTTCTCGAAGAGGCGGCGCTTTTATCAAGTGCAGATAGCTCGGCTGGGGATGATGAAGTAACGCTCATGACACTCCATGCTGCGAAGGGGTTGGAGTTTCCGGTAGTTTATATGGTCGGCATGGAGGAGGGCATCTTGCCGCATGCGCGGGTCTATGAGGCTGGTCCGTCTGAGCTAGAGGAGGAGCGTCGACTTTGTTATGTCGGTATGACGCGCGCGCGCGAGGAGCTGCATCTGGTCTACGCGTATAGCCGTTTGACGTTTGGGCAACGATCATATCAGCCTGTTTCACGCTTTATTGCCGATATGGGTGATCAGGTTGTCCAGGTATCGTCGGAGCTGGATGTAGGTGCTGGCGTACGGTATGAAATGGATACACAAGATGACTTTTATTCTGATGAACCATTCTCGGAGGGTGATCGTGTGAAGTCACAAGCATTTGGGGGCGGTACGGTGATGGACGTTGACGGACTGGCGTTAACGATTGAGTTTGATAGCGGTCAGACCAAGCGACTGAATGCAGAGTATGCACGATTAGAGAAATGCTGATTAGCTAGTGGTGTATGTAGCATAAAGCTAGCACTCGCATTGAAAGAGTGCTAGTTTTATGCTATACTGTCAGTATGACAGAGCGACAGACGCAAATTTTAGCAGCCATCATTGAGCAGTATGCAGAGATTGCTTCTCCGGTTGGTAGCGTGACGCTTGCAAAGCTATTTGGTGTGTCGAGTGCAACGATTCGCTCCGAGATGGCAAAGCTCGAGGAGCTTGGACTGATTACACAGCCACATACGAGCGCTGGTCGTATACCAACTGATCAAGGGTATCGCTTTTACGTCAATCGGCTAAATGAGGCACACGAACAGCAGGCACCTCAGCTTGATCGAAGTGCACGGGCTATTGAGGCACGTGTTTCTGGTGCGGGCAATAGAGCTGACCGAGCGATTCGTAGTGCTGTCGATAGTCTTGTTGATCTCACGCAGAATCTTGGTCTTGCAACGATTGGTGACGAGCTCTACATGAATGGTATTGGCAATCTCTTCTCTCAGCCGGAGTTTCTCCAAGGTAATCACGTGCAAGCAGTCGCACGATTACTCGATAATCTTGAGCCATGGTTGCGCGAGGCGGCGCCGAATGAGCCGCTCAATGTCTATATCGGTGGTGAAAACCCAATCGGGAAAAGTAGCGGTGCGACGCTAATCATTAGTCGCTTTCGATCGCCGTATAGCGACAGTAGCTATATCGGTGTGCTTGGCCCAACAAGGCAAAGTTACGGACGGGTGATGCGATTGGTGCGGCACGCAGGCGCGATGCTCGAAGAAGTTTTATAGTAATAAAGGATTTAACAGGGGAAGAACGTGGCAAAGAGCAAGAAGCAAGAGGAATTAGAACAGCAGGTTGGTGAGCTCACGCAAGACCTTCAGCGTACACGTGCAGATTTCGAGAACTATCGTAAGCGCAGTGAAGCTGACAAGACGACGATGTATCAGCACGGACAGGTGGCGTCAGTCGAAAAACTCTTGCCTGTCATCGACAATATCGAGCGGGCAATTGGACATATTCCAGATGAACTTGTCGATAATGCATGGGCGCAAGGTATTGCTGGTCTTGCAAAGAGTATTGAGGCGTCACTCAAGAACATGAATGTGGTACGTATCGAATCGAAGGCTGGTGTGCTTTTCAATCCAGAGTTGCATGAGGCGATTCAGGTTGATGAGGATGCAGAGGGTGACACTGAAGTGATTGCCGAAGAGCTGCAGGCAGGATACCTCCTTGGTGATCAGCCAATCCGCACAGCAATGGTTAAAGTAACACGTACACAGAAGGCAGCCTAGACTGCTACATTTACAAGCCACGGCACAAAAAGGAATATAAATGGCCAGCCGATCATGACCCACCCGAAATACGTCGTGAGGTCATTTTCGCTTTGTGTGATTTTATAGAATATATAGCATAGGACACCAAACTGCACCACAAGTGTAACGAGGCTCTGAGTATTGACTGTCATGGCTATCATGTCTTTGAATCCATAGCCGATATAGCGGGTGATGCTATTGAGTACAAGTGGTATGCCAACAAGCATGCCGGCGGCGATTGTCGGGTGGAACCGTTCGCTATTTCGTGTAATCAAAATAAAAAGAGGAATCGTACTGATGAATACATAGTCCATACACTTAGTGTATCGCATATGCTATGATGAGGGCACAATGACAGTGCATATGTGGGGTGGGATTGAGTGAATAAAATTGTAGCGATCCAGCAGTTCCTCGAGGAATTTGAGGGTGACGCAGTCGCGGCCGTAAAAGCGTTACGCGACTATGTGCGACACGAAACTACAGCAATCCCAAGACGGCAGGCCACCTCAAATGAGCCTGTCCTTCTTGCAGTAAAGAATGTCACGAGGACATACAAACTTGGCAAGCAAAAGCTTGAGGTACTTAAGGGGGTGTCGATTGATATACACGCAGGTGAATTCGTTGCGATAACAGGGGCAAGTGGTAGCGGAAAAAGCACACTCTTGCAGTTGATGGGTGGACTGGATAAGCCAACGAGTGGTCGAGTATACTTTGGCGATCAGGATTTGGCAGTACTGTCGGATGGCAAGTTGTCGGAGTTTCGTCGTCAGACGGTTGGGTTTGTGTTCCAATTTTTTTATTTGCAACCCTTTCTGAAGCTAGGACGCAACCTTGAAGTTCCTGCGATGTTTGCTGGTGTCAGACGCAAAGAGCGACGCCGGCGCATGGAGGAGCTAGCGGAGAGTGTCGGGTTGAGCGATAGGATTGCACATCTTCCGCGTGAACTTTCTGGCGGACAGATGCAACGTGCCGCGATAGCTCGAGCGCTTATGAATCGACCAAAAATTCTCCTTGCTGATGAGCCAACTGGTAACCTCGATAGTGCAACTGGCAAGGCGATTATTGATTTATTCGAAATGATCCGTCGGGAGCTTGGTATGACTGTCGTGATTGTGACGCACGACCCTGCGATTGCTGCACGGGCTGATCGAGAGATTCGATTGAGAGATGGAGCTTTGGTATGATTCGTCCAACTGATGCTTTTATTCTTGCGCAGACAAAGTTGCGTACGCATAAAGTTCGTACCGGCCTGACTGTCGGCATTGCAGGTATTCTTTTTGGCTTGATATTTGCCGTTGTTTTTGTCGTACAGGGGGTGTTTGATAGCGTTGCTCGTTTTGATAAAGAGGGGCTTTCAGGTCGTTCAATTGTGCTTGTTTCTCAAATGAATTTTGAAAATTACCCAGTTCATGAATATCTTGACGATGTGGCATTTATTGCTGAGGTTGAAGCACTTCATGAGGCTAGTGTCGTCAAGAAGAAGGCAGCTGCAATGAAACATCAGGTGGAGTACGATGCGACGCAAGAGGGTCCATCGCCTGTTTCTTTCGATCCAGAGAGAAAGAAAAAGGTTATTTCGGAGGATAATATTGGCAATACGTATGTTGTTGCTGCTGCAAAGGCACGGGCTGCCAAGCAGTCTGAAGTTACGCCATTCGATATTCATGAATTTGTTCGCCCGTACACATCAGCGAAGGTTCTCTCTGATTATTATGAGGCTATGCCAGTTGACGGGGCACTCACGTACATGAAAGGTGGTAAAGAAAAATTACGTGAAAGTGACACAGATGATCATACTGATGTCGTGAGGAATAATCCGATGAGTGGTCCAACACTGGGTGATGTGCCGCCGATGGTCATGAATGGGCACGTCACGCAGTCATTTGTGACGAGTCAGACATTTGATGCTTCGAGCGGCGAGATACCGGTCATCATTCCATACTCGCAAGCAGCCGATCTGCTTGGTCTTGTGAAGCTTGATAAAAAGGCGACGGCACAGGAGCGTCTCGATCGACTTGATGAGGTGCGTCGCCGAGTCGGCGATATTACAATTGATTATTGTTATCGAAATACTGCGTCACAGCAGCTTCTTCAGGAAGCACTGGCTCAGGAGGCGGAGCGAGAGCGTCTCAAGGAGTATCCAAACATTGACTATGTCGAACCAGACTTGCAGTATAAGGTACCGAGCAATACATCGTGCGGTCCTGTCGAGGTTGTCAAGGACGTTCGCAGTGTCGAAGAGAGGCAGCAGCAGGCCCGACAGATTGCATACGAGAAAGAAATTGGCACATATATTGGCGGGCCGATGGAGCAAAAAATTACGATGAGAGGTGTAGGTATTACCGGTGAGATGGCGTCGGAGTATAGCTTTGGTGCTGCTGATGCGGTCATTTCGTTGCTTGGGTCAAATCTTGGCTGGGGAGCACTTGCTATTCCCGCAGATATGCTACGAGACGTGCCTGCAGAGTATCGCCCTGAGGCTGTTTTTGTTGATAAACGAGCAGGTGGTGCACCAAAACGGGCAGGAGCCATAACGCTGCAGGAGGCAAGTTATCTTGTAGAGTTTGGTGACAAGGATGAGGCAAGAGAGCTTTTGAGTAAGACCGGTGCGCTAGGCGGTGAGGTTGAGGTGGCATTTAATCAAATATTTGCAATGCAATTTGGTAGTAATGCGCTGCTGATTGATGAGTTTAAAAAGATATTTTCACAGATCCTTCTCTGGACACTCCTTACTGTTGGCGGTATTGCAGCGACCATCATGGGTAGCATGATTGGACGCACTGTGTCTGAGGGGCGTCGAGAGAGTGCGGTCTTTCGAGCGATTGGTGCGAAGCGGAGTGATATTGCAAGTATCTATGGCTACTACGCCCTGCTGCTTTCTATGCGGGTTGGTGTCTTTGCGCTTGTGCTTGGCGGGGTTATCGGATTTATAGTTGAATTGGTAGTTCATCAGTCGGCAACGGTTGGTGCGCGCCTCGCATATGCAGCAAGTGATGCATCGCTCGAGTTCCATCTCTTTAGTGCGCTGTCATGGTATGTGCCGCTAATCATTGGTGTGATTCTTGTGGTCGGCATGGTCGCGTCAAGTATACCAATTTTACGGAGTGTTCGTCGCAATCCAATTACCGATATGCGTGATGATTCATAGTCCTTATGGTATAATCAAACTATTATGAGTGGGCAATTAACGAATTTAGAGCAACTACCAACATTTAGCGGAACAGTTTCGACGAGTGATGATGCGCGGAAGCGCCACTCGCGCGACGCAAGTATTTTTGAAGTGATGCCATCAGCGGTGTTGACGCCACATTCCGTCGAAGATGTGAAGCAGGCAGTACGATACGTATCAAAGCTAAAGCAACAAGGCGAGGATATATCACTGACACCGCGTGCAGGAGGTACGTGCATGTCGGGTGGTTCATTGACAAAAAGTGTTGTTCTTAATGTTTCAACACACCTCAATGGTGTCGGCGCTGTTGAGGAGTTAGGGCAGACTGTGCGCGTGCAGGGCGGTGCGATGCACATTGATGTCGAGCGTGCTGCGGCTGAGCATGGTTTATTCTTTGCTCCGTATACATCGTCGCATGATATTTGTAGTATTGGCGGTATGATTGGCAATAATGCAAGTGGTGAAAAGTCAATTAAATTTGGCGCAACCAGTGATAATGTCGATCGTCTGAAGGTCGTTTTGGCTGACGGTAATGAATATGAATTCGGTCCACTTGATCGGATTGCACTCGAGAAGAAGAAGCAGCAGGCTGATTTTGAAGGCGAGGTCTATCGTCGTGTATATGATCTCTTACTTGCAAACCGTCGCCTCATTGCCGAGAGGCGTCCACGCACCAAGAAGAATGCTGCTGGGTATGCGCTATGGGAGCTGTGGCAAGACCGTGATACGGTGTTTAATCTCGCACGACTTTTGATTGGTGCACAGGGAACACTCGGTATCGTAACAGAGGCAGAGCTAAAACTAACGCGCCTGCCAAAGCATGCACGTATGATTGTGACGCCAATTGCTAATCTCGATCATCTTGCAGAAGTTGTCAAGACATCACTCTACTTCGACCCTGTAACACTTGAGACATTTGATCATTTCACCTATGATCTTGCCAAGCAGCACTATCCTGAGGACGCCGCACGGGCACATGTTGCTGACGGTAAGCATATGGTGGTTCTGTCGGTGTTTGACGGTAACCATCAGGATAGGATCGATGCAACTGCGACGAAGGCAAAGGATAAACTGGAATCATTAGGCTATGAGACATACTGGATTGATGATCAGGAGACTGTCGAGAGCTTTTTGACAATTCGCCGCAAGAGCTTCAAGATGCTTTTGGACCACCCAGAGCCGAATACTCGTGCGCAGGCATTTTTGGAAGATACAATTGTGCCATTAGAGAATTATGGAGAGTTCCTAAAGCGTCTCGAAGCAATTCTGGCCGATTATCAGCTGACGTACACCTATGCAGGGCATATTGGTGATGGTAGTATTCGTCTGATTCCACTTGTCGATATGGAAGCTGAAGGTGCAGCGGAGCTTATTATGGAGCTTGAGACAAAGGTGAATGATTTGACGTTAGAATTTGGCGGCTCAATTAGTGTTGACCATAATGATGGTATCATTCGGACACCATATCTTGAGAAGCAGTTTGGTACCGAGATGATTGATTTATTCCGCGAGATAAAGAAGATATTTGATCCATATGGTATTTTCAATCCAGGGAAAAAAATCGACGGTACTCACGATTTTGCGATAGAGCACATTATTCGTGAGAATGTCTCTTAGTCGCGTCGAAGCTTAATAGAGGCGTAGTGTTGGTAGTGGGTTGGTGTCGAGCCAAAACCCACTACTTTTTTAGAGTAATGAATCTTGGTTCGAGACAAGGAGGGCGCCTTGCTCGAAGCTAGGAATTACCGAGACAGGATGATGTGAATCGCAAAATCCATACCGTAGCGATCTTGTGATCCGTCAAACTGGTAGACATCGACCTCCACAACCTCTACAGAGCAGGTTGAGAAGGGCACCTTGTATCTAGTGATGATGGCAGGCAGTGCGGCGTCGATAATACGACGAGTCGTCTCACGGCGAGCCATATCATCTTGTGAGAGATTGACATGGCTCTGACGGCACTCTGAGCGACGCATGCGATCGTCGCTAATATGACAGCCTACGGCAAGTGCGTATAGCTCCAGCTTGCGCGCAAATAGACGCACGAACGGGTTGAGCCGGGCGGTGATGTCCTCCCCTAGACGGTCGGCAATTGCATGCGCAAAGGCTGTCTCTTCGCTAGGTGTTGCCCCGATAGTGAGAGGCACGGTATCTGTGCTGAGCATAGCTCCTCCTTGTCAAAATAAAAAGCCCCTTGATTTCACTCAAGCGGACTCACTTCTTCCTGATGCATGCGAATGCATCAGTTGGACATATGCGATAATACTCCTATTTATCTCTTAAGGCAATAACTTCATGTAGTAATTACTGCAATATAACATGTGTGTAGCATTGTGCTGCATGCTATACTATAACCATTATGTATAAACACAAACACCACGCTGCCTTTACAATTGTTGAGCTCGCTGTCGTTATTCTTATTATCGGCATCCTTACTTCGGTCAGCTACTTTGGTTTTAATGCGTGGCGCGACCGTGTCGCGGCAAGCACACTCAAATCTGACCTCACAAGTGCTGCTGCCCAGCTCGAATCCGAACTGCAGTGGAAGAATATATTCCCCGAGACCAAAGAACTAGCCAATGACAGCAAAGGACTCCCAACGAGTGACGGTACAACCTTCGAGTACACCAGAACCTCCAACACATCATACTGCCTTACTGCAACCAGCGACCATCCCGGCATACCGGCCATGATGATTACGAACGATAACACGGTACCGCGGGAGGGGGTGTGTGAGGGGCATGAGGGTCTGCCAGTGCCTGGGCTAGGGGAGGCGTGGGTGGCGCAGGAGGTCGCGCCAGGCAGCCGCGGGGCGATAGCCTATGGGGATGGGAAATTCGTAGCTTTGGGTATTGACCATGCGATTGTATCAACTAACGGTATCTCATGGAGTCGATATTCTATGAGCGACAATATTCTTGCTTCTTCGATGGCATACGGTAATGGAAAATTCGTTTTAATAAGTAGTGCATCTGGAGGTGGTGCTAAGGGTAGGGTATCATCTGACGGAGAGAATTGGACGACTTTTAATATGCCTTCTCCTAACGCAGTGGGTTATTATGGCTGGAAAAGCATTGCTTACGGTAATGGGAGGTTCGTGGCAGTAACAGATTACGGCACAAACAAGATTGCTATTTCGACTGACGGAGCCCAAACGTGGACGACTGTGGCTGCGCCAGAACAGAGGACATGGGGTAACATTACCTATGGAGGCGGGAGATTCGTCGTGACTGGCTACAGTAGCGCCAACAGAACTATGACATCAACCGATGGGGTGAACTGGACACTGGGTACAATACCTGGTAGTACAAGCGGTAACAAAAGCTGGCAGACAGCATACGGCAGCGGAAAATTTGTTGCAGTTAGTTCTAGTACAGAGGTGAATAGTGTAGTTTCTGTATCGACAGATGGTGTTGTGTGGTCGGAGCCCACTCCGCTCGCCGGTGGTAGTACGAGACTTCAAGGAGCGATAGCCTATGGAGGTGGCAAATTTGTTGTTGTGCCAAATAGTAATAAAACAATCTATACGTCGACCGATGGTCAGGGTTGGTCGAGCAAGATTATTCCTACCATTCCTGTTGGAAATCCTCAATTCCTTGATGTTGTGTATGGCAACGGAAAATTTGCGGCTCCAAGTGCAAATACTAGTTGGGTTATATCGTCTCCGTAGGTATCACGAGATCCAGAGCTTAACTCCGAAGATTGTAAGAGCGTGATATACTACGCGAGCTAGCACTCTTGACATAAGAGTGCTAATTTTTATATACTAAAACTATTGGCAGTCATATGCATAGAGTGCTAATATAGAGTATAGAAGATTATCTGCGAAATATAACGAAAGGAATAGAATATGGGAAAAATTATCGGTATCGACCTCGGTACAACCAATAGCGCATTTGCAAACCTTGTGGCGGGTAAGCCTGAGGTTATCACGAATGCAGAAGGTAATCGTACAACGCCAAGTGTTGTTGCGGTGAATAAGAAAGGCGAGCGTCTCGTTGGACAGGTTGCCCAACGTCAGCGCGTCACCAATCCAAAGAATACGATCTATGGTGTTAAGCGCCTGATTGGTCGTAAGTTTAGCGACGATGAAGTGCAGAAAGACAAAGATATTCTGCCGTTTGAGATTGTCAAGAAGGGTGACGGGGTTGCCGTAACACTTGACGGAAAAGACTACACACCAGAAGAAGTGTCGGCAATGATTCTCAGTAAGATTAAGGCCGACGCAGAGGCATTCCTCGGCGAGAAAGTCACCGAAGCCGTTATTACGGTTCCTGCGTACTTCGATGACTCGCAGCGTCAAGCGACGAAGGATGCAGGCAAGATTGCCGGCCTTGAGGTGCGACGCATTATTAATGAGCCAACAGCAGCAGCACTTGCATATGGTCTTGAGGGTAAAAAGGATGAGAAAATCGCTGTTTTTGACCTTGGTGGCGGTACCTTCGACGTATCAATCCTTGAGCTTGGGGATGGTGTATTCGAGGTTCGCTCAACTAATGGTGATACGCACCTTGGTGGTGAGGACTTCGACAACCGTATTGTCGATCATTTTATCGACCACTTCAAGAAAGAAGAGGGTGTCGATCTCCGGAAGGATAATGCAGCACTGCAGCGACTTAAGGATGAGGCCGAAAAAGCAAAGAAAGAACTTTCGAGTACGGCGAACTATGAAGTCAACCTTCCATTCATCACCGCAGATGCTGATGGTCCAAAGCACTTTGAGTATACGCTGACACGTGCCAAGCTCGAGGAGCTCGTTAAGGATCTTATCAATCGACTAGCTGACCCTGTAAATAAGGCGCTCAAAGATGCTGGCTTCAAGGCTGGTGATATCGACGAGATTGTTATGGTCGGTGGTATGACGCGCATGCCAGCGGTTGTCGAGAAGGTGAAGGATATTTTCGGCAAGGACCCGCTTCAGGGTGTAAACCCAGATGAAGTTGTGGCTGTTGGTGCAGCGATTCAGGGTGGCGTGCTTGCGGGCGACGTCAAGGATGTCCTCTTGCTCGACGTGACACCGCTGACACTTGGTATCGAGACTGCAGGGGGTGTTCGTACGGCAATGATTGATCGGAATACGACCATTCCGACTAGCAAGAGCCAGGTGTTTTCAACGTACGCTGACAATCAGCCTCAAGTAGAAATTCATGTCCTTCAGGGCGAGCGAGAAATGGCAACTGACAACAAGAGTCTTGGTACATTTGTACTTGATGGTATTGCGCCGGCACCTCGTGGTGTACCGCAGATTGAGGTGACGTTTAGCCTCGATGCCAATGGTATCCTGAATGTGACCGCCAAGGATAAGGCAACAGGCAAGGAGAACTCTGTAACTATCCAAGACAGTGGCAATATGAGCAAAGAGGATATTGAAAAGGCACAAAAGGAAGCCGAGGCGCACGCTGATGAAGACAAGAAGAAGCGTGAGTCAGTTGACGCCAAGAATACACTCGAGAATAGTATCTATCAGGCAGAAAAGATGCCGAAGGAATTCGAAGGCAAGATATCAGATGACGACAAGAAGGTGATTGACGAAGCGGTCGAAGAGGCGAAAAAGCATCTTGAGTCAGACGATAAGGACGAGCTTGAAAAAGCGGCCAATGAACTGCTAGAAAAGATTCAGGGAATCGGTGCGAAGCTGTACGAGGCTGCTGCGAAGGAGGAGTCTGAGTCGGATGAGGATAGCAAGTCAGGCGATAAAGACGAGCCAGTTGAGGGTGAGGTTGTTGAGAGCGACGAGAAAAAGGGTAAGAAGGGTAAGAAATAGCCCTTGCAGACTCACGGAGAAAGAGACCGCATATATACGCGGTCTCTTTTGGTCTATGGTGAGGCTATGGATTACATAGCAGTGCTACTCCGCATGCAGGTTCGTGCAATTAAGAGTTTGCAGGGGTATAATAGACATACAACATAACCAAAGGAGGTGTACATGTGGGAAGTAATGGGGCCAGTTGGTTGGATCGTCTTAGGAGGTTTAGCGGGTTGGCTTGCCTCGAAGTTTGTCGGAACGAGCAAAGAGCAGGGTCTACTCGGTAATATTCTCGCTGGTATCGTCGGTGCATTCGTCGGTGGGTGGGTTATTAGCTTTATCGGTGGCGAAGGTATGACAGGCTTTAATATCTGGAGCTTTGTTGTCGCGGTGATCGGTGCGATAATTGTGCTAACAATTTGGAAGGCGATTACCGGTCGCAAGAAGTAGAGCACGGTTATCCATGAAATTAGCACTCTTGCATTTTGAGTGCTAATTTTTTACAATAGTAACAGATGAGTAAACGTGATTATTATGAGGTACTTGGTGTTGCGAAAGACGCCAGTGAAGATGAGATAAAGAAGGCCTTCCGCAAGGCTGCGGTTAAGCATCACCCCGACAAGGAAGGTGGTGACGAGGCAAAGTTCAAGGAAGTCAACGAGGCCTATGAAGTTCTGAAAGATAACTTGAAGCGTCAGCGCTATGATCAGTTTGGTCATGCTGGTGTAGGTGGTGCGTCTGGAGGTGCTTCTGGTGGATTTTCCGGTAATCCATTTGAAGGTTTTGGTGGACAGAATGTTCATTTTGACTTTGGTGACGGCGGCTTAGGGGATATTTTCGGGCAATTCTTTGGGGGGCAGCAGCAACAACGTGGTCCGCGGCGCGGTCGTGATGTTGAGGTGAACCTTCGTCTAACATTTGAAGAGGCTGTCTTCGGTCTTGAGTATCCACTTGAGCTCGAGATGGAGGACGAGTGTAGCCACTGTAAGGGTTCAACGGTCGAGCCTGGACACAGTATGAAGACATGTGCTACCTGTAAGGGCGCCGGTCAGCAGACTCGTGTCATGAATACGATGTTTGGCCCAGTTCAGCAGGCGGTGCAGTGTGAGACATGCCATGGTCGCGGTAAGGTTCCTGAGAAAGAGTGCACGGTATGTCATGGCAGAGGCACTGAGCGCAAGAAATCAACTATCAAGATCAAGATTCCAGCCGGTATCGATGATGGCGCAACGATTCGCTTACGCGAGCGCGGCGAGGCAGCAGAAGGCGGTGGTGCTCGGGGCGATATGTATGTTCATATCAGTGTCAAGCCACACAAGAAGTTTACGCGTGAAGGAAACTTAATTCTCTCATTTGAACATGTCTCAATGGTGGATGCTGCACTTGGTACCGAAATCGACGTTGATACAGTTGATGGGCCTATTCGTATGAAAGTTCCTGCAGGTACGCAAAACGGTACCGACTTTAAGCTGTCTGGTCACGGCGTGCCACATCTGCGTAGTGATAAGCGGGGTGCGCATATCGTCGGTATCGTGGTAGATATTCCGACTAAGCTGACAAAGAAGCAGAAAGAGCTTCTTGAGCAGTTCAAGAAGAGTGGTAAGAGTAAGCTATTTAGTTAGTGATCCTAGGTCGATTGATTCTTCTGGCGAAAGTGCTTCAAAGCTGATTGTGCCGTTCTTATTTCGTTGAGCAATATGAACAAATTGGTCAGGATCAGACTGTACCTGGGTAATCTTGCCGTCTGCAAGGCGGATCGCAGCAAGGTTATCGATGCCAAACGCTGCTGTCTCTGGCTCATGCTTTAGCATTGTGCCGAATTGATCACTACGTGCGCCGAGTCGTTCATGAGTATTGTTGAAATGAGGCGTAATCGCAAAAGGGGCAACGCCAAGACCATTGACGCGAACATACTCCCAGGTGTCTACCGTCTCTGGCCGATAGCTTAATGAGTCGCTGTGACCCCATTTAGCCGGGAGGATAGCACCGGCACTAATGCCACTGAGGACAGTATCTCCTCGGAGGGCACGTTGGGCGAGCGGTCGTATAAGATCGTGGCGGTGGAATTGCTCCATCATATGAAGCGTATCGCCGCCGGCTGTATAGATCAAATCAGCAGCTTCGATACGATCGAGGGCCACACCGGTGTTAATCGGTTCGCCAAATTGATGCAATAGTGCCGTCTTTAGGCCAAGTTTCTTGAAGAACTCTTCGGTTTTAGGAATGGTCTTGTCGAATGCTTCTTTGGTTCGCTTTGGCGTTGGGACAATAAGCACATTTGGCGTATCTGGAGTTGTGAGATCAAGAGCAGCCTCAATAGCTGGTCGACTTGTCGTTGACGCTCCACCTCCACCAGCAGCGATGATTTTTAGATTTGACAAAGATTCGTGCATAATGATTATTATAGCACGAAATATATATAAAGTCAATTTCTCCACAGAACAAGGTATACTTGAATGAGATACACAAGCAGGAAGGATTGATATGGATTCACAGGATATATTGTTGCGTGCACTGAAGGCGCATAATCTTCGGGCGGTAGTGAAAGAGAGGGGCATTAATAGGGAAAAGTTTACGTATGTAACATCTCCAGGCGGTAATCAGTTAGTCATCTCGTGGAAAAAATACAGACATCCCTTTCCTAGTACAAGTGCCCACGTACTGTCGCTTGATAAGAGCGCCGCGTATGAGCATGTCCAGTCACTTGGGTATGCGGTTCCGCGGTCGTGGTATCTGCTTCGTAACGATACGGTTCCTCGTGAGATACTAGAGGGGGCAGAGAAGGTTGTCGTAAAGCCGCTTGATAGCGCGTTGAGCTATGGTGTTACGACAGACATTACAGATGAGAGCGACTTGCGTGTAGCTATCGGTAGGGCAAGGGAGCATAGCGAGGTATGTATTGTTCAGAAACAGTTTGTGGGTGAAGAGTATCGATTCATTATTGTTGATGGTGTTGCTCGTTCGGTTCTGTGGCGACAGAAGCCTTACGTGATTGGTGATGGGGTTAGTACAATCGAGGAACTTGTGCGGAAAGAGAATGAGGAGAGGTCGCGAATCCATGATTCTTTGATTGAATACCCACCGCTGACAGAGGTAATGATTGGTGGAATTGCGGTGGATCAGCGAATACCTAGTAGTGGTGAGCGCGTGGAGCTTGGAAGGGGTACGAGAATACAGCTTGGTGCATCGATGTACGACGCGACCGAACAGGTGCATGTATCATACAAGGACATAGCCTCAGATATTGGGCGTAGTATTGGCTCGGGATTTGTCGTTGTTGATATGATGATACAGGATCACGCTGTCCCATCGGGAGGTGAGAATTATATATTTCTAGAGTACAATATGTCTCCATCATTGGCGCCTATGTATAGCTGTCGTGATGGTAAACATATTGAGGTGGCCGAGCAATATCTTGCACCAAAGATAGCAGCACTACTGCAGTAGATGAATCGGCGAATAGTCAGCCAGAGACATAAGGAAGAGGATATTTCTATGTTCTGATGTCTCTAGTGTGCGTCTGTGTTTTTGTGGGAAAGTATTGACTCGGTCAATGAGATGAGTGCCCTCTTTAGAGAGTGATTGGGTGACTTCGGTGTAGATTGCATCTTCTAGTCTCGTCGGCATTTGGAGCATTCTGGCGCAGACAAGAAATTCTAGCTTATTATCAAGGTGAATGTGAGAGAAATTATCTACTATAAGCTGTTCGCATGCTTGAAGCATGTGTTGGTATGTTGATCGTTTTTCTTTTGGAATTGTTTGATAGTAGAATCGTGATTCACCTAAAATACAGTGAGTGTAGAAGTAGATAGATAGCTGTATGAGATCGGGGTCTGACTGAGGTGGGTGGTGTCGGGCGATACGGAGTAGCGAATCAGCAGGTATGTCTTCGTGAAGAATATCGTAGTGGAGGAAGTAGAGAAAATTAATCGCGTAGGTAGATAGCTTCATAAGAGCATCTTCGTCTTGCAGAAGTTTATATGCTAGTTGGCGGACATCTTGCTCAGGAAAGAGCTGCAAGAAGTCTTGTGTATGATCGACGGCGTAAATCGTCGAGAGAAAGTGAATTCTTGATAAAACAGGGTTATATACATCAAGCAGCGGATACTTCTCAAGGAATGGCTGTCGTATGTGTAGCGAGTTTCGCGGTCGGGTGGTGGGTTGCGTTTCGATTGCAAGAAAGCGTAGATGATCAATAGATGAAGCATGGCTACCTACTATCCATTTGTGTTGGATAGTTTTGAGAAGTGCTGCATATTCTGGGTGTTGAAACCATAGGTATAGTCGAGAAGCCATATGGAACTGTGTCGTAAGCGCGAAATGTGAGAAGTTATCCATATACGCTTGGTGGATACTCGTACGTATTTTGGCGATTTCTGGGCTACGTTTCATGATGTTTTGTTTCGACATGTATCGCACGAAGCGTCTCAGTATCCTGTATGAATGTCTCTTTTGAGGCGGTAGCGAGGATGACGACCGCACACATTTTATAGCCATCGCCAGCCTTGCCGACGAAGGTGCCTGGTGTAGCCTTGATACTAAGATATTGCAGTGATGGCAGCGTGCGAAGCGCTGCTTCGTTACTGATCTGCGTAAAGATCCCCGGGGTCTTCGGAAAAAGTTCAAAGACACCAACGTAGTCATTCTTGGTTGGCCTAATATCGAGTGACTGACCGAGTGCGAGGGCGATTGTATTTTTTACGATGTCAATGCCGTTTGCAAGTTTATGCATGCGCTCGCGGTAGCCACCATTACGTGCACCGATTTCGACGATACGTGGACCATCATTGGTGTAGATGATCTCAATGTGGGCGGGACTTGATGTCATGCCGAGTGCCTTGCAGCCTGCGGCGGCTGTTTTGCGGATGGCTGCAATCTTATCTGCAGGTAGTTTCGTAGGAAGGAGGCGCGAGTAGTGGAAGTTGTCATCGTAGCCAATGTCGTAGCCGGTTTGATAATCAACGACATTTTCTAAGACATGCGGCTCGCCATTCGCATCGACAAATGCGTCGACGGAGAAGATTGGGCCTTCGAGAAATTCTTCGATAAGAATCTTCGGCTGCTGACCTGGCGCATATTTTGCGTAGACTGCATCAATTTGCTTCATAGTTTTTCGATAGTTTTCGATTAATTGCTCAAGTGATGAGCTTTTTGTAACGAGCAGGCTCTTGGAGAGGTTCGCGGGCTTGATGATCAGGGGGAAGCTGTGTGCGTCCGCAAATTGTCGCACATCCTCTTCTGACGAAACAGTAGCGAAGCCTGGGCTAATCTTGTCGGGTGATTCCGCGAATAGCTTGCGCATGCGCTCTTTGTCTGTACAGGCTTGTGCCGACGCTTCGGTGATGCCGGGCAGTCCAAGGTGTGTTGTGATCTTTGCTGCTGATAAGACATAATTCTCGTAGACGACAACAACTCCATGGATAGGCTTTTTGTGATGAAGCTGATCGACAGCCTCGAGGAGCATCCTAGTGTCACTGAAGTCAACGACAATTCGATTCTTGAGGCGTTTTTCGGGAAACTTTGTTGTTAGGACGTCGCGCAGAACTGTAAAGCTATACCCCTGTTCAATAAGGTATTCTGAAAGGCCGGAGAATGGTTTTCCAATGATAGCGATGTGTGGCATAGTATTGCTTACTATAGCAAACTATGCTATAATAAACAAGATAGACATGAGCAGGTTGAAGCCTGTATAGTGAGAAAGTAATAATGACTACAAGAGACGATTTCCATAAAATAATTATTGGCCGATCAGAGAAACTCAACTTCACTGATCTCCATATTCATGGTGTGCCAGCAAAGGTAGACACTGGTGCGTATCGATCTGCTATCCACGCGTCGGACATTGTCGAGGATGATGGCGAGGTGTCATTTACAGTTCTGGGTGGGCATCCAGTGTGTGGAACGATGGCTCAACGACTCTCAACCCGCGAGTTCCGCAAGGTGACTGTGGCGAACTCTTTCGGTCACGAAGAAGACCGCTATGAAGTACAGCTGAAGGTGAAACTTGGTCCGAAGATATTCAAAGCAAAGTTTACGCTTGCTGATCGTTCGAAAAAGATTTACCCTATTCTTCTTGGTCGAACAATGCTAAATCGACGTTTTCTGATCGATACGAATGAATCAGCTGTTGATCGTATCCAGCTCAAGAAGGAGTATGGTATCGAGTTTCCAAATGATGAAGAAGAGGGGCGTGAGTAGTATATGCGCATCGCAATTCTTTCTAATGGCAATGCCAACTACTCAACGAGGCGTCTTGTCGAGGTGGCGCAGGCACGCGGTCATGAGGTCAAGGTTATTAAGTATAAAAATGCCTACGCGTCAATTGAGAAAAGCAACCCAGCCGTCAGCTATCGTGGGCAAGATTTGTCGAGGTATGATGCAATTATTCCTCGTATCGCCAACTATATGACGGGGTATGGATCGGCTATTGTTCGTCAACTAGAGATGCAAGGTGTTTACAGTGCTGCTAGCTCAATTGCGATTATGCGCTCTCGAGATAAGCTTCGCAGTATGCAGCTACTTGCAAAATCTGGAGTCGATATACCTAAGACGGTGGTGTCTCGTAATTCTGCGGATATTGATGATCTTCTCGATAAGCTTGGTGGTGCACCGGTTATTATCAAGCTAGCGCGCAGTACACACGGCAATGGTGTTGTACTTGCAGAGAGCAAGAAGGCGGCAAAATCAGTGCTTCAGGCGTTTTATCTTTCGAACGAAGAGGGTACAAATATTCTCGTACAGGAATTTGTCGAGGAGTCTGCAGGCACAGATATTCGTGCATTCGTGGTTGGCTCACGGGTTGTTGCGAGCATGAAGCGACAGAGTCTTGATGATGACTTCCGTTCAAACCTCCATAAGGGCGGCGAAGGTACGGTTGTCAAGCTGACTGAGGAGGAGCGCAAAATGGCTGTCAAGGCAGCAAAAGCAATGGGGCTGAATATTGCAGGTGTTGATATGATGCGCAGTGCTCGCGGTCCGCTCGTTCTTGAAGTGAATGCAAGCCCTGGTTTTGGTATCGAAAAGGTCACGAAGCGAGATGTCGCGACACCGATTATTGAGTATATTGAAGTGAACGCAAAGCGTCGCAACAAAAAAGATCGTGTTGGCGCATAGAGTATATTGCCTCTCGTGCGGTATACTAGCCATATGCAGTGCTTCAAGGGTGGAGTGTCGTGAATATATCTAAGCGTACCTTCGTTTTAGTCGGTATGGGTTTGGCGGTCATCGGTATCGTTGTTGTTTTTCTGTTGGCAGTACGTCCGCATCAGCTCGTGACGACAATACGGATTGGTCAAGGTGTGTTGACGGCTCGCGTTGCGGTGACCGATATAGAGCAACAGAAGGGGCTTGGTGGCGTCGACAAGCTTGCGATGCATGAGGCTATGCTATTTACCTACAGTGCACCTCAGCACAATACGATATGGATGAAGGATATGAAAATACCAATCGATGCTGTCTGGCTTGATGACGAGAAGAATGTCGTACATATCGAAACAGCTCTGCAGCCAGATAGCTATCCGAGAGCTTATGGACCGTCGGAGCCGACGCGGTATATTATTGAACTCGCAGATGGCGCGGTGAAGGAATATAACATTACACTTGGCACGAAGGCTGATTTCACTGTTCGTGCAGCGGGGGAGGGGGTTTGATAGGTATGGGAATTATTGTACTCGTGGTTGTGGCGGCCATTTTTTGGCTATTAGCATTTTTGACGAAGCGGCGGTTTGGTGTCTTAGGGCTTGCGCTAGCGGCAGGTGCCCTCTTGAGTATGCTGTGGTCGGGGCAGTTGGTCGGGATTGTGGAGCGTACAGGTGTGTCGCTTGCAAGTATTTCGACAGCCGGGCTTGTGTCTGCGCTTCTTGTGTTGTTGCCTGCACTCCTGTTGCTCTTCAGCGGCCCATCATATCGCGGTAAGCATGGACGGGTGATGGGCGCAGTCTTTTTTGCGGTATTTGCAACTGTTCTTATTATCGAGCCGCTGAGTAGCGCGATTGCATTAGATGCAGCGGGACGAGCAGTCTTCGACGGGCTGATGAGGTATCAGCCGTATATTGTGACAATTGGTGTGATGCTTGCGCTGCTTGATTTACTAGCAACTCATACTGTTGGTGGCGGTCGTAGCAAGTCAAGACATTGACAAACGCCTCTGTCGAGTGCTATTATTCCGTAGTGTAGCGTGTGTGCGGGACCATAGCTCAGCTGGTTAGAGCACCTGCCTTTTAAGCAGGGTGTCGTGGGTTCAAGCCCCACTGGTCCCTCCATAGAAAAATCCAGACTTTTAGTCTGGATTTTTCTATGGGTCTACTTGGTTTCTTTGGTGACTAGATGAGCGTACTCTTCGAGCGTTTTGCGGGCTCTCCGTGCTGGCATATCCCTTCGAGCTCGCTGGTAGATAAAGAACATAAATACCAGTATCACGCACGAGAAGTTAGTCAGTATCAAAATAGTTGCTGTATGGATCGATACGATGTCTATAAGAGTCCCCGTGTTCGCCAAGAGAAATAATACGGCTGTTGTGAGGCTGAAGAATATCGCGAGTGCTAGGGAGAGATAATACACAGGCGGGCGCTGCCTATCGGGCGCCTATCTTGCTTGCTGCAACGCGTACGGCTTCGCTCCAGCTAAGAAACGCATGAGGCGTACTAGCGAGCTGATCGGCTGTTAGGTTGTGGCGTATAGCAAGCGCAAGTTCGTGAATAATCTCGGCAGCATGTGGTGCGACGACTGTTGCACCAAGTAATACGCCTTTCTTGTCTGCGATAATCTTGACGAATCCATCACGGTAGTCACTCGTATTACTTCGTGCAACAATACTGAGGGGTGCTATCCCGACGGAAATACGAAGGTCGCGCCGTGTACAGTCATCTTCTGAGAGGCCTACCTGTGCAATACCTGGCTGGGTGAATATGACGTACGGCGTGCCATGATAATCTGGCTCGATAGGACTACGAGAGAACAGATTGTGCGCAGCGGTACGGCTTTCGAGGAGTGCTGTGTGCGTGGTGCTTTCGCGACCGAGGACGTCTCCTGCGGCATAAATATGCTTGACACTCGTCTGAAGGAACTCATTGACGGTGATGCCTTTTGGCGAAAAGCTAATACCAGCATTTTCAAGTCCTAGGTCGACCATTGGTGCGCGACCTGTTGCGATAAGTACCTCATCGACCCGTACGTGTTTTTCGACACCGCCTCGCGAGTAGGTTATGCGTTTGCCGAGACCATCTTTTTGGATGGCTACAACACGCGACTGTGTAAGGATAGTGGCTCCTTTTTGATCATGGAGCGTCTGCGCGATGAGGTCTCCAACCTCTTGATCAAGCTTTGGTAGGAGCCTGCTGGCGATTTCTGCGATATATACCTTTGTGCCGAATATAGCCATAAGCTGCGCGAGCTCGACGCCCGTCTGGCCACCACCAATGATAAATAGACTTTTCGGTGGTCTCAGGACTTCGAGTAACGTACGTGACGTGAGGTAGGGTGTTTTGTCGAGTCCTTGAATCGATGGCTTCACCCAGGCTGCACCTGTTGCGACAAGAAATTTAGCGGCCGAAAGGTGCCTACGGTTAACAGTGATCTCGTGCGGTGAGAGAAAGTGTGCCCGACCACGAATAGCTGTCACATTATTTGTTTCGTAGAATCGCTTGTTGCCGCCAGCTCCTGTACGTTTGACGGCGAGATCTTTCCAGGTGCGCAGTGAAGGGAAGTTATAACCAAGCGTACTTGAGCGCAGTCCGAATCGTGCGCCGTGTTTTGCCTCATCATAGAGTTGCGCAGCATGCAGGAGCGCTTTTGTTGGGATGTCACTATAGTTTGGTGAGTCGCCGCCAAATGTATCCTCTTCGATAATAGCGACGCGTTTGCCATTCCTGGCAGCAATTGTCGCTGCGGCGCTACCACCAGCGCCACTGCCTATAACGATGAGATCGAAGTCGAATGTGTGTTTTTTTGCCATTTCTGGTGCTCCTTACATAATGTGTTTGTGTTGAGTGTAGTAATAGGCCGCGTCTGGATTGTGAATCTTGAGTGTTTTGGCTGCTATGCGCCTGATGTCACCACTGGTTACTTCTGGCCGACTCTTGAGCCATGTATCAACGGCGTCGCAGGTTGCAGTCGCAGCTGTTTCTGCACTACCCTCGCTAGCATGGACACTCCGGCAGACGGCAACGATACTACGGTGAAGCTTTTCGCGAGAGTAGCTTTCGTACTCTCTCGCTCCGCGCTTGATGATATGGGTCATATGAGACCTCCAATTACTTCATTGACGTAGGTAAAGGCACCGAGCGTGACGAGGCTGATTGCTGATATGTATTGGAGGAACGTCTTGTTCTGCTCGCGCCAGCGCTGAATGCGACTGATTTTTCGGCCATAACCAAGGAGACCCCAGACAATAAGAAGCGATGACAGAGAGATCGCCACATAGCCGAGAATAGCGACAAGCTGCCAGGCTGCTGGGAGATGGATGATAACATATGCGCTGACGACGAGGGGTGCGGCGATGAATAACAGCTCGCTTATAACGCTCGTCAGTCCGAGACTGAATGATTCGGCACTGCGCCTCGTGGCTTTGGTTCGTCGTGTGAGAAAATCAGCGAAGCCTCGGGGTATCCATAGCATCGTACCGCGACCGGCACGGTAGTATGTGAAGAGGACAGCAAAGCCGATACCAATCAGTAGACCCGAGACAATACTCCATATGAGAGGATTGTGCACTGGAATGAGGTAGCGGAAGGTCAGTACGGTAATCGCGAGAAGTAGCAGTGTCATGGTGCCTGCACCCATAACGAAACTTGTCGTTAGTCGAAAGATGCGTAATTCAGATCGCTTGATGCTCAGAGAGTGTCCACTGAGGAGCGTTAGCATACTGACGCCAAGCTGAAAGCTAGCGTGGATCAGTGCAGCGAGTCCAATGATGGCGAACGCGATATATAAATCAATCATGTTTCTTTTTATTCCTCTTATGCTCTACTATACACCTCTTGAGGGGGTCCTTGCAAAGTATTTGGTGGTAATAACACGAGAAGGTATTGCTTTTTCATAAGCAATATGCTAATATAAGTACATAACCAAATAAAATAAACAAGGACGCAAGAATATGGAATTAATATCAAACGTTGACGAGTCGACAATCGTGGCGGGTGGTGCTGAACGGCAAGACACCTGGAACGAGCATCGTAGCGATCAGGCGCTTCGCGAGTTTGTGATGCGAAAGATGGTTGGGCATGGTGATTTTGATGACGATGATCTGTTTGGTCTTACTGCATAGAACTGATACACTAAAGACTGATGTATAAACGAATTCTTTTAAAATTATCAGGTGAACAGTTACAAGGTAAGTTTGACGGCGGCTTCGACATTGAGCGAGCACGCTGGATAGCAAAAGAGCTTCAGCCGCTCGTAAGTCGTGGTCAGGAAGTTGTTATTATGGTTGGCGGTGGCAACTATGCTCGTGGTGCACAGCTCGAAAGTGAGCAGATTCCACGTGTGACAGCCGACAGTATCGGCATGTTAGCGACACTCATGAACGCATTGCCGCTCGCAAGTGTGTTAACTGCCGAAGGCGTGCCGGCGCGAGCCCTTTCGAATATCAAGGCTGATCAAGTTGTCGATCAATTTACGCATCGACGTGCTCTTTCGCACCTCGAAAAGGGTCGTGTCGTGATTGTGGCTGGCGGCATCGGACGCCCATACCTGACAACTGATACTGCTGCGGTTAGCTTGGCACTTGAGGTTGGCTGTGATGTCGTTCTCAAGGCAACAAAAGTTGATGGTGTCTTTGATCGTGATCCGCACAAATTCGATGATGCGGTGCGATATGACAGCATTAGCTATGACGAGGCGCTAGCAAATGGCGAGATTGGTGTCATGGACAAGGCGGCACTCGGACTAGCGATGGAGCACGAAACACCGATTGTGGTATTTGAACTCCTCAAAGATGGCAATATTGTTCGCGCAGCGAGCGGCGAACAGGTTGGCACGCGGATAGGTTAGCTACCTGTCCTGTGGTCGGGTAGGTAAAATACAGCGATGACAGCGTCATCGAAGTCGGTATCTGGGTCGCGCAGTGTAAACTCTTCGAATGTATCTGGTGTAAGATAGCGCATCATGGTGCTGTCGAGCGCGACGATTGCAGGCATCGATGCATTACTGCCGTCATGTGGAGAGACGGCGTAGTTGACAGTGGAGTGTTCTGGCCAGCTGTCAAACAGAACTGCTTGGCGTGCGGCTTGCTTGAACTCCATACCCTTGATACCCCAGGTCGTTCTCCTGTCGCCGAATGAGCCACTTTGAGCGACTTCTGCGCCATCAAATCCTACGAAGAGCATGACATCAATGTCGCTATATAGTGCCCGCTGTTGATTCTCGGTAGGCAGACATCGACCGATCGCTGTCAGTGTATCGACCATAAACTGGGTAAATTCAATTGGCTGTACCTGTGGGTCGTAGGGGATGTCATCTGGAAGCACCTCAAGAAAAGAGGCGGGGTTTCGTTCTTTTTCGGGTACTGAGTAGGTTTCGAAGCTCATGGGGTATTCTCTATGATTGGTGGATATATATTTATAATAACATAAATACCTATCAAAGTCAATCTATAGAAAAATAGACTCGATGCATATCTTCGTTGCGGCGTATGTATACCTTAACTCTTACTACCTATAGCTCCTCGAGTTAAGAGATTTTTATATAAAAAAGGCTACTGTCAAGCAGATTTTGTTTTATTAAAACAAAATAAACTTCTTATTCTTGATTTCTTGTATCCGCTCCTCGGTGCTCGTCAGCACCTCTTCATGTGATTTTCTTGAGCCGATTATCTTATCGATAAGAACTTTTGACGCGAGTGCCGAGTTATAATTAGCATCATCTATTCTATACCACGCCAAATGGCACACCCCACTCGCAGCATCGTCTGCACTAGCCAGCCAATTGTTGATGTGCTTCTGGTCTTCATCAGACAGACCTACGCTCTCCTGCCTAATTTCCTTTATCTTCAAAACATTCTTTGCACCCACATAGAAGCTTGCACTCGCTTTAGTACATTTCTGTAGCTCGCCTTGGTTTCTCGCCGAAAACTTTTCCATGTGCCGATCGCCGAACGAAGCATTTAGCTGCATTACTTGATAGACCGAAGAGGCTTTATTGGCGTTATCCAGAAGAGGGGTAAGGTCGTTTTGCACTTCTTCAGCTTTACTTAGCACAGCGATGGAGCGCCTCTCCTGCTCGACTGTCTCCTCAAGTCCAGCTGTCTCTTTATCATTTGTGGTCTTAATCACCGCCAACATTATAGACATGCTCAATATCAGTACCCCTACGACTATTAAGACTATATTTCTGCCCCTCATCTCGAACACCTCCTTACAATTAAAAACGACAACCATTCTAGGTTGTCTGGACCAAACAAAAAGAGGTTGAGCTCCTTGAGTTGTTCGAATGGTTGCCGCTTTTATAGCTCAACCAAAACCTCGAACGAGACTCTGCGTTACTCTAATTGTTTAATCCAGACACTTTGATTATAGCATCATGCTGACAGATGCGGTATTAAAAGAAAAAACGACCACTTGTAGTGATCGTCTTTTTGGTAGCACCAGGTAGGCTTGAACTACCGACCTCAGGCTTATGAGTCCTGCGCTCTAACCAGCTGAGCTATGGTGCCATACAACAAAGTATTGTAGCAAAACAGAGAGGGTTTGACTAGGGGGTGGTATACTAGAGTTATATCACCAGATACACACTGGCTCCCTAGGTGGCAAAGCGTCCCTCTGGCAGATTTATCAGTCGTTTGCGGCAAATTGCTAGAAACGGGCAAGGCGACGGGCGACACATTTTAGGAATCGTTTCTCTTATAAATCTAAGAGGATTGTTAAAATGAGCGATAAAAATCTTGAAACACTGCAGTATATTACACTACCTCGTGCGTCAGGTCGTCCTGAGAAAGTAAGTGTGATACTTGAAAAACGCATGAAGTTGTTTTTGCAAACACGGCGTCAGAAAAATAAAAAGAGGGGGCAAAAATAATGGACGATAGCGTGCAGCTGAATGAGCAGGTGGATGTAGTGGTGCTGTTTCGGCCAGGGCGCACCATGTGTGAGCCGGTGAAGTTTCGGCGTAAAAACGGACGGGAAGTAACAATCACAGAGATTGGCCTGCGACATCCACGCACGAACGGTGTGCGAATGGTGCATGTGTTTGATGTGACGGACGGCGGAGCGGACTATCGGCTGGAGTTTGATGCCGAGCAACTGACGTGGCGGCTGACACGGGAGGCGGACAAGTGGTAGGCGAATATAACACGGCTGAGCCATTGGTGATGCATATTGACCTGAACAGCTGCTTTGCGAGTATTGAGCAGCAGTCGCGACCAAGACTACGAGGTCGCCCAGTGGTGATCGTCAACCGTGCTACAGAGCACACTGGCATCGTGACGGCGAGCTACGAAGCAAAGGCAAGAGGGGTGACGGCGTTGATGAAGCTGAGGGAGGCGCGTAAGCTTGTGCCTGATGTTGTGGCGATTGAGAGTGACCCGGCCAAGTATCGCTATGTCTATCGCAAGCTGCTGGCAATTATGGAGGATTATTCGGCACATGTGACAATGAAGAGTATTGATGAGGGGGTGATCGACTTCAAGCAGGCGACTGAGATGATTCAACGGCGTGGGCTTGTTGAGATCGGGCACGAAATTAAGCAACGATTGCGTGACGAAGTGGGTGTGGCAATGCGCTGTAATGTAGGGATTGCACCGAATCGGTTTTTAGCAAAAACTGCGGCAAGCTTGCACAAGCCAGATGGGCTTGATGTCATTACGCACCACAATATTCGTGAGGTGCTTGCTGATTTGGTGCTGACAGATTTGACGGGAATTGCCAGTCGCAACCAAGCACGGTTGAATGCGGTGGGGATTGATACGCCATTGGATTTCTTGGCTGCCGATGAGGAGGTGCTGCGGCGCATTGTGTTTAAAAGTGTCGACGGCACCAAGTGGCACAGGCGCCTTCGTGGCTGGGAGGTGGATGATGTGGCGAGTCAGGTCGGACGGGTTGGGCGGCAATATGTGCTGGAGCGATTTGACCTATCACGTGATGATATTTTGCGTCGATTGCATCATTTGTGCGAATCGGTGGGGTGGCGGATGCGAAAGCAGGGGCTAGCGGCCCGTGGTGTGTATGTGTATGCCAGGGCTGAGAGCGGCTATTGGCATGCGTCGCGAATGGCGTCGTTGCCGTTTTTTAGTAACGAAGCAATATACGCACTGGCTCGGGAGTTATTCAGGGGTGCGCCCGAGAGAGTTCGTGAAATCGGCATGCACTGCTATGAATTATGTGATGATGTCGAGACGCAGCTCGGGCTGTTTGCCGAGGAGCTGGCACATGAGCGAGCGGTTGTGGGTGCGACTGATGAAATCAACACACGTTTTGGCGAGCGTACGATTGTATCGGCTGACACGATCGATACGGGAATGTATATTTCGCAGAAAATCCCTTTTGGGAGTACAAGATACCTGTAGCGAGAGCCTACATACCCGCCCACGGGTCTGGATGTTGTTGCTGCCATGTATTGATTATCCCCGATCCATCCATACGGTTGACAGTCCAGGAGTTCTTTTCATTGTCCCAGTATGACCAATTTAGCTCTGATGCATACGCACGCATAAAGACCTTTTTGCGGTCATATTGATTTGCGGGAACTTCTGATGTGTAGTAGTCAACCGTGTTCTCGAGGGGCGATAGCTCAAGTTCGCTCAGTACGGATTCTTTGTCTCCTAGGATACTCGGGTCGATATTGATACGACCAGCTAGGATGGTATATTCTTGCATTTTACGTTCGATTTGCTGAGATGTCGCCAGCATTTTTGTGTCATGCGCACGGCTTTGGATTCCTGTGTACGCAACGATTGAGATAGATGCCAAAATCGCTATTACGACAATCACAATAACGAGTTCAACGATTGTGAATCCTTGTTGTGTGCGGTGGCGCATAGAATATCTCCTCATCTTGGCTTATGTATCCCGAGGATGCAACATAATTACAACAAGTGTAACATAATGGCTATGCTTTAAAAAGGGTTGTACAATAAGATCTATGAAGTTGATTGTGGCAGTGAGCGGTGGTGTTGACAGTGTTGTCTTGCTCGATATGCTTGTACGCACAGGAAAGCACGACTTAGTAGTTGCGCACTTTGATCACGGTATCCGGAGTGACTCGTCACTAGACGCGGATTTTGTATCGGGTCTGGCCGAGAAGTATCGCTTGCCGTTTGAGATGAAGCGAGAAGAGCTGGGGGCGACAGCGAGCGAGGAGCTCGCTAGGGTGCGACGGTATGCATTCTTGCGACGTGTTGCTGATCAGTATGGCGCAGTGATTGCAACGGCGCACCATATGAACGATATTACTGAGACAGTCGCTATCAATCTGATGCGCGGGACCGGGTGGCGAGGGTTGGCTGTCCTTGCTAGCGATGTGTATCGGCCGCTACTCGACATGAAGAAGGATGATCTGTTTGCCTATGCGAAGAAGTATGCTCTTGAATGGCGCGAGGATAGCACGAATGAGTCTGATGTATATTTACGTAATCGACTGCGTCCAAAAGTGCAGAACGATGATGTCGTACGACAGGTGGCAGCGCTGCGCTCTCGGCAGGTTGAGCTGCGAGATGAAATTGAGGCTGAGCTAGAGCAGCTCATGTCTCACGCTCCCTATTCGCGATATTTCTTCTCTATGGTTGATCCGTCTGTTGCGAGTGAATGTCTGCGCTATATGACAAAAGGGGGCCTGACGCGTCCTCAGCGCGATCGTGCCCTGCTCGCTATTAAGACGCAGCGTGCGGGTAGTGTGTACGAAGCGGGTGGTGGTATTTCATTACATTTCACCTCTCGTCATTTTACGGTTGGACATGATACAATAATATGAGGTAGAAGCACACTTCGTGAACTAATCCCAGAGACTATTGCATAAGGAGAGAATAATTACATATGGCGGCGAAAAAACCTGCACCAAAGAAAAAAGGATTGAATCTTGTAAGGCTGAGCTTGTTCTGGGCGATTCTGATTATCGGTACACTAACGGCCGTTGCACTTTTTAATCCACAGAAAAACCTCGAGGAAGTTTCGATTTCGAGTGTGATTGATCGTGCCAATAAGGGAGAAATTGCAAAGATTGAGATTCAGGGTAATGAAGTAACTGTAACGCCAAAGGGCAAAGATAAGCCAACTGAGAAGTCTGTCAAAGAGGGTGGTAGCAGCCTCTATGAGCAAGGCCTTGAGCAGAATAAGACTGAAGTGAGCGTCGTGCCGCCGTCGACAACTGGTGATACGATCTGGAACCTTGCGATTATTCTCGTACCGGTACTGATTATTGTTGGCTTCTTTATGTTTATGATGCGATCGGCACAGGGGCAGAATAATCAAGCGATGGGCTTTGGTAAGAGTAAGGCGAAGTTGTATGGTTTAGATAAGGAGAAGGTGCTCTTTGACGACATCGCCGGCAACGAAAGTGCCAAGCAGGATCTCGAAGAGGTCGTTGATTTCTTGAAGCACCCAAAGAAGTATGAGGCGCTTGGTGCAAAGATCCCAAAAGGATCACTCCTTGTCGGTAGTCCGGGTACAGGTAAGACGCTTCTGGCGCGTGCGGTCGCAGGCGAAGCGGGTGTGCCATTTTTCTCGATATCAGGATCAGAATTTGTTGAGATGTTTGTCGGTGTTGGTGCGTCGCGCGTACGTGATCTTTTTGCAAAGGCAAAAAAGAATGCACCAGCCATTATCTTTATTGATGAAATCGACGCCGTCGGACGCAAGCGTGGCTCTGGTATGGGTGGCGGTCATGACGAGCGCGAGCAGACACTCAATCAGATTCTCGTAGAAATGGACGGATTTGAAACCGGTACGAATGTCATTGTTCTTGCGGCAACGAACCGAGCAGACGTGCTAGACCCTGCCCTGCTCCGACCTGGTCGCTTTGATCGTCGTGTCAATATCACGCTTCCGGAGAAGAAGGATCGTGAGGCTATTCTCAAGGTGCACTTCAAGAAGAAGCCGACTGACGAGACGGTCAAAATTGAGCGGCTTGCTGCTAAGACTGCTGGATCTAGCGGAGCAGACCTCGCGAATATTGCGAATGAAGCAGCGATTATTGCTGCTCGGCGCAATAAGAAGAAGATCGGCAATGATGAACTAACCGAGGCATTTGAGAAGGTGGCAATCGGTCCAGAGCGTAAGAGCAAGATCATGAGTGATGCTGATCGAGAAATGACCGCCTATCATGAAGCTGGTCATGCGGTTGTCGGTCACGTTCTTCCTGATAGCGACCCAGTTCACAAAGTCACAATTATTCCGCGCGGCGGAACGGGCGGTGTGACATGGTTCTTGCCACCAGAAGACAAGAGCTATACGAGTGTTGTTGAGTTTAAGGATATCTTGGCTCGAGCAATGGGCGGACGTATCGCAGAGGAGCTAATCTACGGGAAAGATCGCGTGACCACTGGTGCCGGGTCGGATCTTCGTAAGGCAACCGAGATTGCTCGCGACATGGTTGTCGAGCAGGGCATGGGTGACATGCTGCGTGATCAAGTCTTCCATGAAGATAATGGAGGTATGGTGTTTGATAAGATGACACACGACCGACCGTATAGCGACTCGACTGCAGAGAAGATTGACGTAGATGTTAAGGCGCTTCTCGAAGAGTCAACTCGACGCGCTCGTGTGATTCTCGAAAAGAATCGCGATAGTCTTGATAAGCTCGCAAAAGCTCTCCTAGAGGAAGAGACACTCGAAGAGGACGCAGTACTCGAAGTTCTCAAGGATGCAAAACTTCCGAAGGAGGCAGCGCTGTACTAAACAAGCGCTGATTGACCCGTGGGGCGATTTCAAAGTGTTGTAGCGAGAGCAAACAGGCGGCTAACCTTGCAGTTGGCCGCCGCGCTTTTGGCTGGATCGACACTCCTTTCGAGTCTCCTTGGACTGTTTCGTGATCGTCTCTTGAATGCGAAGTACTTTGAGTCATTTCCACAGGCGATAGACGCATACACTGTTGCGTTTACTGTGCCAGACTTTATGTATTTTATCCTAGTATCAGGTGCACTAAGTGTAACGTTTATACCGGTATTCAACCAACGGCTTGCGAGTGGCAATAAGAAGTCGGCATGGGAGCTATCGACAAGCTTGCTCAATATCATGGCACTGGCGACGCTTGCTGCCAGTATCCTCATTATGATATTTGCCGAGCCGCTTGTCGTGTATGTTGTTGGTCCTGGACTTGACGAAGCGGGGCGCAGTTTGGCGGTTAGCTTGATGCGTGTTGTTGCTATTAATCCATTCCTCTTTGCGATTGCGACAGTTATCTCTAGTATGCAGCAGGCCGTGGGGCGTTTTTCATTCTTTGCGCTTGCACCAACAATCTACAATATTGGCATCATTATCGGTATTACGGTGTTTACAAATGGCATCAATCTTTTTGGCTGGCAGGTCTTTGATGGCGGCATCATGGGCGTAGCACTTGGTGTTGTTCTTGGCTCGGTCCTTCAACTTCTTGTGAGTACGATTGGATTGATTGGTATGGGATTTGACTATCGCTTTATGATTTATGGGCGCAACAAGGGGTTGCGTAAAGTGCTTGCGCTCCTACCAGCACGCTCACTTGATCAGGGGATTGATTATGTAAATAGCATCGTTGAGACAAATCTGACATCGCGCATGGCAGCAGGTACGGTGCGCGCCTATCAACAGGCAACGACGCTTCATATGGTGCCGATTAACCTCATCGGCGTTGCGATTAGTACGGCTGCCTTTCCAAAGATGAGCGAGCGTCTCAATCAGGGGCGCCCAGATCTTTTTAAGAAAGAGTTTCAAGCAGTGCTTCGTGTCATTATATGGTTATCTCTGCCGGTTGCGACAATTACGTATTTTACACGTGGCTATCTTGCGAACTTCGTGTATAACGGCGGTACGTCTCGTATTTCGGATATTCTTGGTGTTTTGGCAATTGCAATTCTCTTTCGGTCTATTTTTCATATCGCTTCGCGGAGCTTCTACGCGCAGCAGGATACCAAGACGCCACTCTATATATCACTTGTATCAGTTGGCCTCAATATCATTCTTGCGATTATCTTGGCCTTCGTTTTTGATCGTGGAGCTATCGGCGTGGCACTGGCCGCATCGATTGCTGCGGTTCTCGAGGTGGTGATTCTATTCTGGATTATGTCTCGTCGCATCAAGGGGCTGTTCGATTCTGAGTTTGTGCACGCGATGATGCGCATGGTGAGTGCCTCTGGTTTTATGGCTATTGTCACGTATGCGATGGTGCTATTGATGCCACTATCTGGTGGTGAGCAGAGCTTCTTTACGACGTTCCCATCATTTGTTCTTATTGCACTTGTCAGTATGGTGGCGTATGTGATTATTTGTCGTGTCATGAA
Source organism: uncultured Candidatus Saccharibacteria bacterium (assembly GCA_964475295.1). Lineage (GTDB taxonomy): Bacteria > Patescibacteriota > Saccharimonadia > Saccharimonadales > Saccharimonadaceae > CALMAK01. The sequence continues at coordinate 152,559 of CAYYWC010000001.1, read as the reverse complement.
GCTTGAAGAATCGACGCCGGTGATTCGCTTAGTGACAAAAGTATTATTTGGAAGGATAGGTCGCTCATGAGCCAAGATAATATTCGTAATTTTTGTATCATCGCACATATCGATCATGGTAAGTCTACGCTAGCCGATCGTATGATGGAGCTGACGGGTACGGTTGAGCAGCGTGATATGAAGGGGCAGCTTCTTGATAGTATGGACCTTGAGCGCGAAAAGGGAATCACGATTAAGCTCGCTCCGGTCCGCATGAGGCATAAGGGCGTCGATCTCAATCTGATTGATACGCCGGGACATGTCGATTTTAGCTACGAGGTGTCACGCAGTCTCCAGGCATGTGAAGGTGCTATTCTCGTTGTTGATGCGTCGCAGGGTATTCAGGCTCAGACGCTCGCGAATGTCTATCTCGCACTCGAGCAGGACCTGACGATTATTCCGGTGCTCAACAAGGTTGATTTACCTGCGGCTGATGTGCCACGAGTGAGTGCTGAGGTTATCAATCTCTTGGGGTGTCAGCCGGATGATATCATCAAGATTAGTGCAAAAACAGGAGAGAATGTTGATCAGGTTCTCGATGCTGTCGTAGAGCGAATTGCCCCTCCTATTGGCGACGAATCTGCACCGACACGGGCGCTTATTTTTGATAGCTATTATGACGATTATCGAGGAGTGATCCTCTATGTTCGTGCAGTTGATGGTTCGATCAAGAAGGGTGACACGATTCAGATGATTGCAACAGGCGCGGACGGGTTGGCACTAGAGGTCGGGGCGCTGAGCCCTACGATGAACCCCGAAGCTGATATTGCAACGGGTGAAATCGGGTATGTTGTGACGAACCTCAAGACAACTCGTGATGCAAGAGTTGGCGATACAGTCACAACAAAGCGATCACGTACAGATAATGCACTTCCTGGGTATCAGAATGTTAAGCCGTTTGTGTACGCAGGATTTTTCCCTATTTCCAACGAACACTATAATGAGCTGAAAGATGCGGTTGAGAAATTGAGCCTGAGTGATTCTGCATTGCAATTTGAGCCAGAAAATTCTCCTGTTCTTGGCTTTGGTGTGCGCATTGGCTTTTTGGGGCTTCTGCATATGGATATCATTCGTGAGCGATTAGAGCGTGAGTACGATCTTGATCTGGTCGTGACAAACCCGAGTACCGACTATCAAGTCACGCTCACAGGAGGTGAGCGGATTGATATCAAGAGTGCGTCCGATCTTCCAGAAGTGACGAGGATTGTTGAGATTCGTGAACCGTGGATTAATGGTGAGATTGTCGTGCCCCAGGATTATATTGGTGCGGTGATTCAGCTGATTATTTCAAAGCGTGGGCGACAAAAGAATCTGAGCTATATCGACGAGCGTGCACTCATTAGCTTTGAGGCACCGCTCGCAAATCTTTTGACGGATTTTTACGATCAGCTCAAGAGCGTGACGAGTGGCTATGGTTCATTCAATTACGAGCTATCTGGATATCAACCAGAGGATCTCGTGCGCGTGGACTTTTATGTGGCAGGCGAGATGATCGATGCTTTGTCTGTTATGGCGCATCGTTCTGAGAGTCAGGCGCTTGGTCGTGATATTGTCAAGAAACTCAAGGATGTCGTACCTCGTCAGGCGTTTCAAGTGAGTTTACAGGCAGCAATTGGTGGAAAGTTTATTGCTCGTGAAGATATATCTGCGTACCGTAAGGACGTGACCGCAAAGCTCTACGGCGGCGATGTTTCTCGTCGGAAGAAACTACTCCAAAAGCAGGCCAAGGGTAAGCAGCGTATGAAGCGCTTTGGCAAAGTTGATATGCCATCTGAAGCATTCACCGTTATGCTCAAACGCGATTAGGTGCTATAATAAAGCATGGATTTAGAACGACTTATCGCCACCTATCACCCACCCAAAAAAGCATATGAGGTGATTCAGCATACGAACATTGCACTACTCGTTGGTATATCTGGAGCAGGTAAAGATACAATTAAGCGTGAACTTTTGAGACGACCTGAGTTTGGTGAGATAATTTCTCATACAACACGACAGCCTAGGGAGAATGAAGGTGTCCTCGAGCAGGATGGAAAAGATTATCACTTCATTGACGAAGATCAAGCGCGAGACATGCTTGAACGTGGTGATTTTGTTGAGGCAAAGTTCGTTCATGGCACCGTGTACGGCACGTCAATTACTGAGGTCGAGCGAGCGGGCCGTAGAGGTACGGCAATTACTGATGTTGATGTGCAGGGGGTGTCGGAGTACAAGGCGGTGACAGATAAGGTTGTGGCAATCTTTGTGATACCTCCGAGCTATAATGAGTGGATTCGTCGACTGAAACGACGCTACACAACCGATGAAGAGTTTCTGCGTGAGTGGCCAAAGCGTCGTGACAGTGCAGTCAGGGAGCTTCAGCGAGCTCTTGAGGTGCCATATTACCACTGCGTGATAAATGATGATCTCGCACGGGCAGTTGATGTTTCTGTGGAGATCGCGACTCGACCTGATGTCTTTACACGCAAAGACGATGAGGCGCGTCTTGTGGCGCGCGATCTTCTTCAGAAGATAACATTATAACCCATGTATCTACGGTGGTAGTAGAGGGTGTTCTGTAGCCATAATCGTAGTAATTTGATATACTGATGAAAGTGAAAATGACAAGCTATAGTACGCGTCATGGACGTCGTGTGGTGAAATTATTACAGCTGTTTATGCTATCGGTCGCTATTGTTGCGGTACTTGCTGGCGGTATTACTATTGCTTCTCGTGTGTCTGCATCCGACGAGCCACTTCCAGAGGGAAGCCGAGTTGTGACGCTGTTCGATCGTGGGGTTGAGCGGTCATTCGTGACATCAGCGACAACTGTCGGTGCAGCCCTTGAGGATGCCGGTATTGAAACTGATACTCGTGATCGTGTGGAGCCAGGGCTTGATGAAGAATTTGTAGCAAACGAGTATACGATTAACGTTTATCGTGCTCGACCACTTTTGGTGATTGACGGTAACCTGCGGCAAGTCGTTATGACGGCAGCTCAGGTCGCTAGTCAGATTGTCGAAGACGCCGACCTGACGCTCTACGACGAGGATGAGGCTCGACTTGAGCAGTCGGATGACCTGCTGACTGATGGGGCTGCGGAGCGACTTGTTGTTACACGAGCGACGCCATTTGTCTTTACACTGTACGGAAAGACCTTTACGGCGCGTACTCAGGCAAAGACTGTTGGTGAGATGCTTCAGGAGAAGGGAATTACACTTAGTAAGAATGACCGAGTGTCTGTGGAGCGAGAAGCGCCAATCACTGAAGGTATGAAACTCCGAGTCTGGCGTGAAGGCAAGCAGACGGTCACGAAAAATGAGAAAGTCGCTTTTGAAGTTGAGCAAATCCAGGATGCGAATCGTCCTGTTGGATATCGAACAGTGAAGACTCCTGGTGTAGACGGTGTGCGCACGGTCACGTATGAAGTGACAATTCGTGACGGTAAGGAAGTGAAGCGAAAAGAGATAGCAAGTGTCACAAAGAAAGCACCGAAGAAGCAGGTTGAGATTGTCGGCACGAAATCGGATATGCGCTACACTGGCGGTGGCAGTAAGACCGATTGGTTGCGTCAATCAGGAATCCCTGAGTCGGAGTGGGGTTATGTTGATTTTATCGTGAGTCGTGAAAGTGGCTGGAATCCGAATGCTCAGAATCCATCAAGTGGTGCATGTGGCTTGGCTCAGTCATACCCCTGCGGAAAACAGTCTGCGTATGGGCACTGGACCGATCCTGTAGCGAACCTAAAATGGCAATATGAATATGTCAAAGGTCGATACGGAGGCTATAAGGGAGCGTATGAGTTTTGGCAGAGGAACCATTCGTACTAAGAATATATGGCACTAAAAAATAACAAGTCGCTCGGTCAGCATTGGCTTCGTGACCGCGACATACTGCGAGATATTGCAAATGAAGCACAGCTTACGGAGCGAGATACGGTGCTCGAGATTGGCCCGGGGCTTGGCACGCTCACGAGCGAGCTACTGCGCCAGGCAGGAGGCGTAGTCGCGGTCGAGTTTGATGCCGACCTGGCACGCAAGCTGCCCGGACAGTTTCCGGGCACGAATCTCACTGTTGTTAATGAAGATATTTTGCATTTTAACCTAGACGTACTCCCGGCTAATTATAAAGTTGTCGCAAACGTCCCCTATTACATTACGAGCAAGATTGTTGAGCGCTTGATGACCGCAAAGAACAAACCGTCAATTGCTGTACTTTTGGTGCAAAAAGAAGTGGCCGAGCGAATGGCAGCGACACCAGGCGACATGAGTATCCTGGCAATCGCCACACAGGTGTATGCCAATGTTCATATGGGCAACATCGTGCCGGCTGAGTTTTTCACTCCACCACCAAAGGTAGACTCGGCGGTTGTCGTAATGGAGCGGCGTGAGCATCCATTGATTACAGTCGAAGATGAGCAGCGATTCTTTCGCATTATCAAGGCTGGTTTTTCAGCTAAGCGCAAGAAGCTTCGCAGTAGTCTGGCGGGTGGGTTGGCGCTATCAAAGATTGAGACTGAAGCACTACTGGTGCAAGCTGATATTTCTCCTGACAATCGAGCTGAGGATCTGTCTATTGATGATTGGAAGCGGCTCATGGAGCGACTTAGGTGATTGCGGCCGATCAGCCGACAATATTTCCGCAAACTGTGCACGTGGCACTCTCGTCGACTTCAGACGGCTCCATGAAAGATGGCGCGGAGTTGCAGACGGCAACCGCTATCGAGAATCGGATACAGTTCTTGAGCAGGGTTGGCATGTCGCCCGATCGTGCGGCGATTCATTTTGCTGATTTTACAACGACTGATTTTTGCGTATATCAGCAGGCAACTCCTGGACTTATGCCGGGAGTGGATGCTGTGGGGACGAATGACACCGACCAGCCTATTATGCTGCCGCTTGCAGATTGCGTTGGAGCGGTACTGTATGATCCAGTACATCACGCTATTATGGTATCGCATCTTGGTCGTCATAGTACAGAGCAATTTGGTGGAGTAAAATCAGTAGAATATATGGCTGCGACGTACCATGCTCGTCCGAGTGATTTGCTTGTATGGCTCGGTCCATCGCCGAGCAGTGACGAATACCCGTTGTGGGCGTTTAATAATCGTGGTTTTATCGATGTGCTCTGTGAACAGCTCGAGTTAGCTGGTGTGCACAGGAATAATATTGAGGTGAGTGCTGTCGACACGGCGACTGATGTAAATTATTTTTCGCACAGCCAGTTTCTGCAGGGCAACCGACCAACCGACGGTCGTTATGCAATTGCAGTGATGCTTCGGTAACCTGGTATAATAGGTGTAATGGGAAAAAAGTTATATATCACTACTGCGATTCCGTATGTGAATGGCACACCACATATTGGCAACGCGCTTGACTATCTGATTGCTGATATATGGGCACGTTATCAGCGGCAGAATGGTCGTGAAGTGCGTTTTCAGGTAGGTACGGATGAGCACGGCAATAAGATTGCGGCCAAATCTACTGAGGCTGGACTTGATCCAAAGGCATATACCGATAGTATGTATCCAAACTTCAAGGCGCTCATGCAGAAGGTCGGTGCTAGTTACACAGATTTTATTCGTACGACAGATGCACACCATATCGGTGCGGTGCAGTATATATGGCAGCAGCTCCAGCCACATATCTATAAGGGTACGTACGAAGGATGGTACTGTGTCGGCTGTGAGGCATTTGTGACAGACAAGGAAGCAGCCGAGAATAATGGCATCTGTCCTGATCACAACCAACCATATCAGCGCCTCAGTGAGGAAAATTATTACCTCAAGACAAGTGCTTTCACTGATCAGATTCGTGAAGCTATCGAAAAGGGTAAGATGCGTATTGTTCCGGATTTTCGCAAGAAAGAATTTCTTGAACTCATTAAGGATGGCTTGCAGGATGTTAGTATTTCTCGCCCCGCCAAGAACCTCAGTTGGGGTGTGCCTGTGCCTGGTGATCCGACACAAGTTATGTATGTTTGGATTGATGCACTGGCAAACTATCTCACGGTGATTGGTTACCCTGATCGTCCTGAATGGCAAGAGTATTGGCCGGCTGATGTACAGGTGATCGGCAAGGATATCATGCGTTTTCATGCAGGTATTTGGCCGGCTATGCTGCTGGGGCTTGGCTTGTCGCTGCCAAAGAAATTGCTTGTCCATGGATTTATCGATAGTGGTGGACAGAAGATGAGCAAGACGGTCGGTAATGTTGTTGACCCAAATGATATTATCGATACATACGGACTCGATGGTTTTCGCTATTACTTTTCTCGTCACATTCCGACGCTCGATGATGGGGATTTTACGTGGGAAAAATTTGAGAATGCGTACAATAATGAACTCGGGAATGATCTTGGTAATGTCGTGCAGCGTGTCGCTAGTATGATTACTCGGTACCAGGCAGGGGTTATTGGTGATTCGCCGCAGACTGAGCACGATACGAAAAAGTATCATGATGCGATGATGAATCTAGAATTCAACAAAGCAATTGATGAGATCTGGGTTAGTGTGCACGCACTGAATAAGTATATCGAGAGCGTTAAGCCATGGGAGATTGCCAAGCGTCGTGAAACAGATACAGAAGCGGAAGGTCACCTTGGTGATGTATTAAGCCACTGTGTCGGTGTATTGCTGCAGATTGGAGACCTCTTGGTGCCGTTTCTGCCAGACACTGCCACAGCAATTCATGACATGTTCGAGACGGGTGTTGTCGTGCCGCAATCGTCAGTACTCTTTCCTCGTCGTTATGTCCACACGCCCGACCCGCGCATCGCAAAGCCGTCAGCCTAGGGTGTATCACGAAGTATTTTATACGCACTGATTGCCGAAAGGAACTGCTGAAAGCGTACCGTATCATCGCGGTACATTGGCCATGTGCTATGTGTGAGCCAAAAGCCCATGAGTTTCAAGCAGTGCTGAGGGTTGATACGGTCACGATATGCAGAGATATCGTGACCGCCCTTATGGAGGTCAATCAGGAAACTTGTTTGATCACTGCCGGTTTCGCCAAGTCCTGCCCAGCTCCAGTCGACGAGCTTCGTGCCGTGGTCTGGATGCCATGCAAGGTTTGACTGGCGCACATCATGATGACAAAAGACGATATGAGGTATGTCTCGCGGTGTCCGTGCGATACGTTGCAAATCATCGATGTATTGCATCATTTCGTGTGCAGTGTGTCGCGATTCATCGGTGAGCCGAGGAGAGAAGTGAACAAAGCGCTGCTCGAGTTTACGTTTTATTTCATCGGTGAGTGCTCGCCATCCTTCGCTCGAGAAGCTTTCGTATGATGGGTTGATAGGGAATGAATCGGCTGGGGTGGGGATTGCCTCGAGTGCGTCGAGTGCCTCAAGGGAGTCGGTAATATATGCATCAATTGAGTTTGGATCAGCTCGCCATTTCCATCCATCATCAACCTGCAATGCATCCATTGCGAGCGTATTGCCATATAGCGCGGAGCGGTCGGGTACATAGCGGAAGTCGTGCTGGCGGAGGTGTGCCATCGTAAAAGCTTCCTTTTCGAGATAATGATATGATCGATTCGCTCGTTCGACGTCATCGAAGTGTTCAAATTCATGCTGTTTCGCAAAGGCAGCGACATTGTTTTTCTTGCAGATCGACTTATTGTACTCCATGTGCCCGGCATCAATACGAGTTGCTGTATCGGGTGATGTGAAGATATCAAAGAGTTGCCTACTTGAGAGGTGGTCTCGTGCTCGGTCAAGGATAGAGGAGTGTGAGGCGTATAGGTCTGGTAGTTCATGGAGGCTCTTCCAGTCTACCTCGATAGCATCATCGCCTGCCCGTGGATCGTCTGTGTGATCGACCAAAAAGAGATAGGCACTTGTTTCTATCCACGCATCTTCGCTATTTCTCGGGTCTTCGACGATGCCACGAAAGACAAGTGTTGCGTCGCCCGCAATGTCAACAGACGTTTCTTCTTTTACCTCACGGATTGCTGCATCGAGGGGCTGCTCGCTTGTGTCGACAAAGCCAGCCGGAAATGCCCATTCGCCAGTCGGACGTCGAATGAGGAGAATCTTACTAGATTCGGGATGGATGATGATACTGTCGGCGGTGTAATTCGGTCCGTCGTACCAGAGTTCTCGTCTTTTTTCGGTGTACTGTTCGTTCATGACGTGGCCAATTCTTGTACTGCTGTACGCCCAATGGCGCGTGCAACTTTTTCCTCGTAGAGATTGATCTTTTCGAGCGGTCCTGTGTGTTTACCTTGTACGTCACTGAGCTTGACGGTCGGTGTCTTATTGACGCGCACGGCTTTCATGACGAAGTTGTTTGCTTTGATGCCGAGGTCATTGGTCAGAGTTGTTCCCCAGCCAAATATAACGTTGATGCGCCCCTTGAAATAGTCAGCTAGTTCGATAATTGTATCAACATTCAATCCATCACTAAAGACAATAGTTTTTTCTTGTGGGGCAATGCCAAGATTTTCATAGAAGGCGACAACGCGGTCCCCAAAATCAAATGGATCGCCAGAATCGTGCCGAAGCGCTTGCCATTTTTCTGCTTGCTCTGGTGTAAAGTCGCTAAAAAAGAACTCACTCGTAAAGGTATCAGTGAGGGCAGTCGAGAGGTCTCCCTTGTAAGTGTTGTCCCAGTCTTGCAGTACTTGATTGTGGCCATCTAGGGGGTTTTTGCCGGCTTCATCTGCGATTGCGGCGTACACCATCATCATTTCGTGTGCGAAGGTGCCGATCGGCTTGAGGCCTAGTTCGTGTGCGAGATAGATGTTTGAGGTGCCGATAAAACTGTCCGGCAGTTCGGTTGCGACTCGTTCGATGACGTGCTTGTGCCAGTCATAGCTAAAGCGTCGACGTGTGCCAAAGTCTGAAAATTTGATATCAGGACGTGCCTGTAGCTTGGCGATTTTTTCATCGAGTCGACGATCCCCCTCGACATATAGATCGTTGAGTGACCTACCTTCAGCCGTCAGTTTGTTGGCAAAATACTGCTCATTGATTTCGCTCATGACGACCGTCTCCCAGAACGTTACGAGCGGCCACTCACCCGTTACAGAGACGGCAAGGTCATTGCGCTCGTCGAGTGATATGTCGACAGGCGGTAGGGGATTATCGAGTAAAAAGTCGAGGTATTCTGGTGTGAATTGTGCTGAGCCATCTTGATTTTGGAGGCTCGCAAGGTATGCAATCTCATCTGGCTGCCAGCCAGTACGCAAGGCGTCAAGGCGTGTTTGCAGCTCTTCTGGTGACACAAATTCAGACAGCTTTGATTCGGCACGATTCTTGAGCTCGAACGTTACTTCGGCATCAGGGTATTTAAGGAACTCAACCTGACCCATCGTCGCCTTGTAGTAATCAAGTCCTTTTGAGAGGCGGGCTGTTGTTTCCATTACAAGTCCCTTCCTATCATCATTCTTGCATCGTCAGCTGATATGGCGTGAACGTTTGCTGCTTCAAGAGCAGTAAGTGCTCGTTCTTCATCGGTCGGGGTGAGCCCAACAGCTCGAATCGCATCTCGGAGTAGATAGAGGCGAACGCGCTCATCGTCGTTAAATCGCTCGGCGATATCAAGGGCGGTTGCCTTGACGCAATAATCGGTTGCCAGGCCGCCAATGAAGACGGCGACTTTTTCTTTGCGTGTTTTGGGGGTGATGATCGTCTCTAATGTTTGACCATCATCAGACATGCCTTCCCAGCCAGAGTAGCCATCAGTTTGCTCCATACCTTTGCTGATAATAATGTCATTATCGTGAATATCTAGGTCGGGGTGGAAAGCAGCACCGTTGGTATCGGCTACGCAGTGACTTGGCCACAGGCCACCATAGTCAGCGAAGTGTGGCGTCTCCTTTGGGTGCCAGTCACGGGTGAGGGCGACATCGCCATCTGTCTTGCGGACGGCCGTAGCAACCGTATTAATGGGGCGGACGACCTGTTCGCCTTCGTTAACTGCTAGGCTACCATTGATGAAGTCGTTTTGTACGTCGACTGCGATGAGTACGTTTCGAGTTTGTTCAAAGTTTGTCATGATACTTCCCTTCGTTTACTTAGTGTATATATTACGCTTTCTATATATCATTCTATGTCGTAGTTAATGTAAAGTCAACACTAACTAGTACAACTAAAGTAGTAGTATATACAACAGATGTTATATCGTGCGTCTTTTGGCTATTATTTGCCTGGCTGCCGCCATCGCCTCTTGTAGTCGCGCTGTCGGACTGCCAGATACAAGAATAAAGGGTACGCCGGTTTTCTTGATGTGCGCTAGAAACCAGCGATGCATTTGATGACGTATATGTTCGCCATCACGAGTGCCATCTTGAACGAAAGGGATTTCGTCACCAGTGATAATGTAGAGATCGACTTTGTCATCGGCTGCGATATCTTTCATGGCGCGTGTGGTACGACCTACATATCTACGTTGCCATAGCTCAGTGGCGACGGCGTTGGTGTCGCAGACGATTACACCATCGGATCGTATAGCAATTTCGTTCTCATAGGTTTGCTGCAATTGTCCAATGCGGTAAAAGTCGGCGTCGTTCCATTGGTAGTCTGTTGTCATGATTGACTCGGTATAATACCGCCCTACTTCTGGTACCCACGGCACATGTAGTGCTGCGGCGAGATCGCGCGCAAGTGTTGTTGTACCGGTTGATTCTGCACCGAGCACGACAATACGTAGTGCCAGTCCTGCCTTTACTGGGTCGGACAGGTACTGCCACGAGTCGAGCAGATCTTGCCGAACCTTGGTACCAGAGATTGGTACTGTTTCGCGGTCGATATCGACATCGACGTGTCGACAGCCCATCGCCTCGGCCCACGTTTTACCATATGGTTCGCTGCTGTAGACGATGTCCGGCGCGTAGCCAAGGAACGTGATAGTATGCAGGGCCCAGGCTGGTGAGTCGTCGTCTTTTTCGATATCAGGTATGATGTGAATATTGGCATGTGGGTGCTGTTTCTGTAGCCACCGCACTCGTAGACGGCTGGGAATAGCATAGTTTGGATTATCAACTACCAGTACATCGACTGTATCGCAGTGCCGCAGTGCGGTATCAATCAGGTGATTATGGCCAAGGTGCGGTGGATAGAACTTACCAACGACAACACCACGCATTACACTTCCTCCTTGATGGCTGTAGTGGTGCGACGGGCTCGCTGCCAGGTGGTGAAACCGTAGACGGCATTAATGAGGAAGATAAGATAGAGCAAGGCAACAAACGGCACGCCCTTGTACCAGTACAGCCAAATGGCAACAATGTCGACAGCAATCCAGAGGATCCAGCTCTCTAGCTTGCGGCGTATCATCAAGAATTGTGCAGCAAAGCTCATGATGGTTGTAATCGCATCAATCACTGGCAGATCAGCAGGTTCGGGGAAGATGGCCGGTGCCCATGTGTGCACCTGAGTGAGTGCCCATGCTGTGATGACACTAGCGCCAATGATTCCGGCGAGCCAGCTGAGGTTGGTGCGGACGGAGTTGGTTGTGATTTGCACTTTTTCGTCATCGCCACGTTTTTTCAACGTCGCCCACATATACCATCCGACAAATCCAGTTATGAGGTAGTAGCCTTGCTCGATCATGTCGGCATAGAGATTGATCTGATAGAAGAGAACGCCGAAGAGAATGACACCGACGATACCAACGGGCCATGTCCATATATTACGACGGGCAACCAAGATGACACAGGCGAGATTAAAGATTGTGCCAACGAGCTCCAGCCAGCTTATTTCGTATCCGAGGAGGGTGAACGCGGTTGTTTCGACGCTGAAGAATGCTTGTATGAGTTCCATTATAATCCTTTCTTTACTTAGTGTGTATTATACACTTTCTATAATTCATACTAACGACTAGTTATTGTATTGTCAACACTATTTATAAGAATCCATGCTCTTCTTTCGTTTGGTCGAAAGAAAAAAGCCATTTCTTTTGCGAACAAAAGAACCAAAATTCCTGGGGGTTATGAATATATATAGTGAAGTGGTTGCTATTCTTGCGAGGCAAGAGGTATAATGAAGGCGTCTAACTTATATCACACAACAGGGCCTATGCACTGCCTTTTAATGGGCACCGCATAAGCACTTAGGGCAGCGTCCTCTGTTGTGAATGGAAGTTAGACACCTTGCGGTGTCCTTTTTTGTCGCTAGGATATCTATATATTAAGTAAGAGTCAAAGGAGATCGTATCGTGTTAATAGGTGTCGTTCTAGTACTCATAGGTATGGTGATATCAGGCGTTAATTCTACGAAAGCTCGCCTTGACATAAAGTCAAAGGACAGACCTGACTTCGGTATCGCAATATCACTTGCAGGAACGGTAGTAATTTTCCTGAACGGTGAGCTTCTGTGGGGTGTCATAAGTGTAGGTGCAATTTTTATCCTAGGTCCAATCATTGAAGCCGTGATCGGGAGAGATTCGTAAGGAGGCATATGGAAAATGAATCACAAACAAAACTAGTTCTACAAGTTATCGGTAAGGTGTTCTGGCTATCTACATCGTTTGCTTGCTGGGCACTTATGGACTTATGGGGATGGGGCATCTGGGCAATCCTACTGGCTCTGCCTGCTGGCATTATCTTAAGTTCGCTACTTGCAATGCTTGGCACTGTCTTTTGGCTTCTGTCACAAGTCGGCATATTTATCTGGGTAGTCGTGAGGATATTCTCATAATGAGCACTGATCGACCAAGTTTATTCTGGCTACTTCTTCTTGTATCGTTGGTCGGGATTGTCGCTATTGTCGCAACCTCCGCGGGCAATGATAATACCGATAGCTCTTCATCGAAGACACCAGAGTTGACATCTAGCCAGCGTGTGCAGACTGAGCGTGCTACGTCTACAAATACGCTAGAGCATCTTAGGCTTGAAAAAGATGCAACTACTGAAGAGCCTGAACCTGCTGCTCAGAGTGCAAACTGCAATATCAAAGGCAATATAGGATTTGAGACACGCGAAAAGATATACCATGTACCCGGTCAGGAGTATTATGAAGAGACAAAAATAGATGAGCGCTATGGCGAGCGATGGTTTTGCTCGGAGCAAGAGGCTGAGAGTGCTGGATGGCGAAAGTCAAAGATATAAATAATATGGATAGTGAAGAGCTGAAAACGGCAGGAAAGATAGTACTTGGACTTATAGCAGTTATTGCAACTATTGTTTTGCTTCTGACATTGCTAGTGTCCGATATGACACCAGAACAAAAAGAAGTTAGAGAGAAAGTATATCAGATGATACGTGAAGACAAGAAGATATCGGAAGATGATGCTAACTGTCTCGCCAATAGAATAGCACGCCGCGTAACAATGGAAGATGTGGCTTCATTTAGCCCGGCGTTTGAAAAAGCAGCAGATGATGCAGCAGAAAGCTGCTCTAATAAACCACTTCCTGCGTACGATGACAATAAATTTTTTCGTATGAAGTGATACTCAACAGGCTTAACATTTTACGATATTATTTTTGCATAATCTAATAATCAGTCAAAACTGCGCGACAACGATTCGAGGGTTTGACTGTTAAATTCATACAGTTTGGCGGGGCGGTGCGCACCGTCACGCCAGAGTTCGTCGGTTTCGTGGATGAGGTTTAGCGAGAGGAATTTCTTGCGAAAGTTGCGCTTGTCGAACTCGCGTCCAAAGATGATTTCGTAGGCAGACTGTAGCTGCGTGAGGGTGAAGCGTTTGTCGAGGAAGGCTGAGACAGCGTTGGTATAGGTGAGTTTGGCAATCAAGCGTTCGCGAGCATAGGCAATAATATTGGCGTGATCGTAGGCAAGGTCGGGGAGGTTGTCGACATCAAGAAATGCTACGTGTGCACCAGCATCGCGTAGTACGATTTCGCGACCGCACCCCATGTAGGTGACTGAGACGGCGTGACCTCGTGGGTCACGATCGACCATGTCGAACGTGTAGAGCTGCTCGATGTAGCTGAGGTCGGTGTCGATATCGACACCAGTCTTTTGTTCGACAATACGACGGAGTGCCTTGGTGGTTGTTTCGCCCTTGGCATTGTAGCCACCAGGTAGTGCCCATTCGCCCTTGAATGGTTCATTCGGGCGTTTCATGAGGAGTGTCTCTAGGACGCCATTGGTGATTTGAAACAGTACTGCATCGACAGTCAGGGTTGGGGCAACATAGGGTTTGTCGTACTTCATACACTAATTCTACTCTGAAATGATGGTTTTTCCAACGTAGCGCACTGTTGGCCCAGTCTCGGTCATATTAATAGTGGTGGCGCTGACATTTGGTGTTGCGGTGGTGAGGATCTGAGATTTGGTATGGCCGCGCACGATTCCTGCAAGCGAACGGATGGCGAGTCCGTGACTGAATATGAGTAATCGTCCATCTGGATACTGTTGGTATGTTTCATTGGCAAAGTCGAGCATTCGAGTGTGTGCCTCGAAGAGTGATTCGGCGCCTGGTAGCTTGCCATGAACTGAGTCGAGGTCATATGTCGCTATTATATCCGGATTGTATACCTCATCACGACGCTGCCCCTCGAATAAACCCTGTGACACTTCTTGGAGGCGCTCATCAATCGTAATGGGCGGCATGCACCCTGCAGCTTCGGTGGCAATTTGTGCGGTCGTATCTGCTCGGAGCGCCCCAGAGCTAAAGACTGCATCTGGTTCGTAAGATAGGGCACGGAGGCGAGAGCCCAGTAGTCGCGCCTGTCGCTCTCCGCGAGCAGTAAGCGGTGTATGGTTGCTACGTCCATTGATGCGCGATAGGTCGAGGTTGGCGACTGATTCGCCGTGGCGGATAAATAGTAACTCAGTCATGACGTTAGTGTACCAGTTTTTTGATAGCGTAGCTCACGGGTAGGGCGCGCTTGTGGGCGGTAGCGTCGTAACGAGTCTCGATTGCGACGGCAGCTTTTGTCGATACCTCCTTGCCTTCAAGGTAGTCATCGAGGACATCATACCTGATGCCAAGTTCGTTTTCATCGGCTTGTCCTGGGTGGGTATCGAGCAAATCGGCGGTCGGTTGTTTCGTGATAAAGACATCAGGAACATGAAGTACTCGAAGCATGGCACGGCCTTGTCGTTTTGTGAGTCCAGCAAGAGGTAATATGTCAGCACCACCATCCCCGTGCTTCGTGAAGAATCCTGTCGCGGCTTCGGCTGCATGATCAGCACCAATAACAAGGAGATCGTGCGTGCTCGCAAAGGCGTATTGAGCAATCATACGCATGCGCGCCTTGACGTTGCCCTTGTCGAAATCGAGCAAGGGCGAGCCTTCACTATCGTGAAATGACGTGGCGAACGCATCAACACTTGGCTGTATGTCAAGGTCGCGAACCTTATCGGGGTTGATTGTTTTGATGGCAAGTTCAGCATCATCTCGATCAATCTGAGCACTATACGGTAAGAGCGCGGCGTAGAAGGTCGCGCCGTGACCGTTCGAGCGTAGATGCTCAACAGCTCGTTGTGCGAGGATACCTGCAAGTAGCGAATCTTGACCGCCAGAAATGCCGAGAATGAAGCCGCGTAACCCTGTATGTCCGAGGTGGTCGGCGAGAAACTGTGTGCGTCGCTCGATCTCCTGGAGCGGGTCGACTTCTGGCTTGATGCCAAGAGTGTGGATGATTTCGCGTTGTCTTTCTCTCATACAGGGGCCTTCTTTCTGTTATTGTGTATAGTACACTAAGTAATATATTCAAGTGTATCGTATTAGTGGCGTAAGGTAAACACGATAGTATCATTTTGTGCATGATATCCTAGAAAGTATGGTAGTGGATTCACATTGTCACATTCATGATGAGCAGTTTTTTCCTGATAGTCGCGAGGAGGTCTATGTGCGTGCTATCGAAGCAGATGTCAAAATGATACTCGCAGGCACGTCCGAGTCAGACTCGCATGCGGCGGTCCGATTCGCTACGTCGCATCGAGATGTGTGGGCGGTCGTCGGCGTGCATCCGCACGATGTGAAGGATGGATGGCAAGAGGTAGGGCAAATTCTCAAGGCACATCCGGAAAAAGTAGTTGGTGTGGGCGAGATCGGTCTGGATTATTTCTATGATAATTCGCCGCGCACTACCCAGGTCAGAGCATTGGAAGAGCAGTTGCAGTGGGCGGTAGATCGCCATTTGCCAGTCAGCTTTCATGTTCGCGATGCGTATGATGATTTCTGGCCAATTTTTGATAACTTTCGAGGTGTCAGAGGCGTTCTCCATAGCTTCACTGATACCTCTGCGACCCTTGATCGAGCGCTTGAGCGTGGATTGTACATAGGTGTAAATGGCATCAGTACCTTTACTCGCGATCCGGTGCAGCGGGAGATGTTTGCACGAATACCGCTCGATACTATGCTTCTCGAAACAGATGCCCCCTTCTTGACACCAAAGCCTTTTCGTGGTAAGGTGAATGAGCCAGCGTTTGTACGACTGGTCGCCGAGCACCATGCGGCTATACGAGGGTGCGATGCTGCTGAGATTGCACAGGTGACTACGGCAAACGCCAATGCGCTTTTTGCGCTCAACTAACACAAACATACTCTACAGTATCAGTAAATAATATGATGGAGTATATGGACACCGATGGAACACGAAGCGCACAAGTTTCACATTCCGAGCCAAAACCAACTTGAGCGAGTTGATGATTTTTTGGATGGACAGATTGAAGATCTGAGGAGCGATGTGATTCGCGAGGCTGGAGGAACTCAGACACCAGAACGGCATGACGAAGCGCGACTCGCAGCTGAAGTGCTAGATTATGGCAGGAAGCTTCAGGCTCGTACTAATTTTGCAGAGGCAGCGTAGAGCTATGCCGTCGCCTCGACTTGACATCTCTCGAGCGATGCGACAGCTTGTGTCGTTGCCTGGATTCTCATCGCTTCGCACGAGAAAGCGATCACTTCGGGGCCTTACAGAGCGCGAGTTGATTCAGCGTGAGAGTGAAATTGGCCGGGAGCTCTTCGGTCCAGTCAAAAAAGGTCATCGTCGTGAGTTTTTTAATACTGATGCACATATCTGGATATGGCACGAAGAATGGCTCGATGACACAGGCAAGAAGCAGCAGCTCACGACAAAATACGAGGTTCATGAGGATGGCGTCTGGAAGGTTCAGCCTGGTCCTCGGCATGCAAAATTGGCGGGTGATGAGCTGCGTAACTTTCATCGGGCAGTAACGGTCTATTTTGAGCGTGTCATGCGTGAGGTGTATGAGCGCAATCCGCATACTGGGCAAAAACTTCTGTAGTAGTGAAATGATATACTAGAACAGTGAATGATTCGTTGATATATCTTGATCATGCTGCCGCGACACCGCTTGATGAGCGAGTACTTCGTGTTATGCAGCCATATATGACAGATCAATTCTATAATCCGTCAAGTCCGTATGCGCCAGCACTTGCGGTGAGGCATGATTATGAGGCGGCGAAAGACGCGATCGCTCATAGTATTGGTGGCCGTGGAACGGAGCTTATTATGACAGCAGGGGCGACCGAATCGATCAATCTCGCATTTGCTGGAATTGATGGCCATGTGATTATTCCAGAAATAGAACATCACGCAGTGCGAGCTGTTGCTGAGAGATACCCCCATACGTATGTCCCTGTTGATGAGCGCGGACGGGTCAGTCCGGATCATATTGCAGCGGCAATTCTCCCGGAGACCGAGCTCGTCAGTGTGGCGCTTGCAAATAACGAAATTGGCACAGTTCAACCCCTCCGTGAGATTGCGGCAGTGATTGATCATGAGCGACAGATGCGACGGTCGCGAGGTGATGTACGGCCGATTAATCTTCATACCGATGCCTCGCAAGGTATTGGTATGCTAGATGTTCATGTGGCGCGTCTCGGTGTTGATATGCTGACACTTAATGCAGGCAAGGTCTATGGTCCAAAACAAGTCGGTGCACTATGGGTGTCGCCTCGAGTGCAGATGCGTCCATTGGTTGTGGGCGGTGGACAGGAGCGAGGGCTGCGCAGTGGAACAGAGAATGTTGCGGGCGCTATTGGATTTGCCGAGGCTCTTCGGTTGAGTGAAAAGAAGCGCAGGGGAGAAGCTGAGCGTCTACGTGATATACGTGATGCAATGCAGCGTCACCTCACTGAGCAATTTCCGCAAGCCGTTATTTCTGGACACCTCAAGCATCGCTTGCCTGCTATCTTGCATATATCATTTCCTATGATCGATGCAGAGCGAGTGCTTTTTTCTCTTGAAGCGCGAGGTGTACTTGTCGCAACCGGCAGTGCTTGCGCTGCAAATAAAGGTACGCGGTCACACGTACTGACAGCAATCGGTCTCACGCCAGAGGTTGCTGATGGGAGTATTCGAATCAGTCTAGGGCGATTATCAACACCTGAACAGGGCGACGTAGCGACGCAGATAATACGCGAGGTTGTCGCAGCTGAGTATGAGCGTATGGAGCGTCGGTAATGAAGTGGGTTATTGGTATTATTACACTTTTTGCTGTGATGGCGTTTGGTCTCGGTATCTTCTTGCAGCCAAGTAGCTTTACGTTGTGTCCGCACAATAATGGTAAGCCAGTGACACGCGAGGGATGTGCGGCAGCTGAGGCGCTCGTGGTTGTCAGTGGTGGCGACACACCTGCACGGACAAAAAAAGCTGTCGAGATGTACAAGAACGGTTGGGCGCCACGAATTATCTTCTCTGGTGCGGCGGCCGATAAGGAGGGTCTTAGTAACGCCGCAGCAATGCGTCTTGATGCAATGAATCAAGGAGTGCCAGCAGGTGATATTTTGATAGAGGAATTCTCAGAGAATACGAGCGAGAATGCTGAGCGCACGCGTGAGCTACTAAGTCGGTACGATATACATGACATCATCCTGGTGACCTCTGGCTATCATCAACGCCGTGCAAATATGGAATTTGCTGCCTATACGGCGGGTGATGGTGTCGTGATTCGAAATGCACCGACCAATGATCGTGACTGGGGTTGGTGGTGGTGGTTGACACCGCGCGGATGGTATCTTGCGCTGAGTGAGTTTGGCAAGATCATTGCACTCAAGATCGGAGGCTTTTAGGATGACTCGTGTCTATGTGGGTATGAGTGGTGGTGTCGACAGTAGCGTGACAGCAGCACTTCTTGTCGAGCAGGGCTATGACGTTACGGGGGTCTATATGAAGAATTGGACGCAGGATTTGCCTGGCATGAAGTGTCCATGGGCTGATGACTTGGCTGATGCTAAGCGCGTGGCGGTGCAGCTTGGTATAGATTTTAAGGTGTTTGATTTTGAGAAAGAATACAAGCAAAACGTTGTTGATTACATGATTACCGAGTATAAAGCAGGGCGTACACCAAATCCGGACATTATGTGTAATCAAGAAGTAAAGTTTAAACTATTTCTCGATACAGCACTGGCCGATGGTGCTGATATGATTGCGACTGGGCACTATGCCAGGACGAAGGACGGCCAATTGCTGCGTGCAAAAGACGAGAATAAAGATCAAACCTATTTTCTCTATCGAGTCACGAAAGAGGCGCTTCAGAAGACATTATTTCCGCTGGGCGATTATCTCAAGTCTGAGGTTCGTGAATTAGCAGAGGAGCGAGGGCTTTTTACGGCGTCAAAGAAGGAGAGTATGGGGATCTGTTTTGTTGGCAAGGTCGGTATTCGTGAGTTTTTGGGCCAATATGTCGAGGCAGTCCCGGGAAGGATTATTGATAAGCAGACAGCTCAAACACTTGGCTATCATGACGGCGCTATCTTCTATACGATTGGACAGCGTCATGGGCTCGATATCGGCGGCGGACTGCCATACTATGTTGTCGGCAAAGATATGGATAAGAATGAAGTTTATGTGACGACCCAGCTCAACGATAATAGTCTATGGAAGCAAGATATTACGCTTCATTCCCTGCATTGGATTGGTGATACACCGACCGACGGTACGTATCAGATTCGTGTTCGTCATCGTGCGCCATTGGTTGATGCGCTGCTTCAGGGTAGTTCACTGAAGCCTGCTGAGACGCAGCGTGCGATTGCAGCGGGCCAGTCGGTCGTTGTCTATGGTGATGGCGGCGTCTGTCTTGGCGGCGGTATTGTAGCTTGAGTTGCCTATGTCGCTCTGAGGATGGGCGTCAACTCTATCTGTTAGGTGTGGTACAATGAGGGATATGAATGCTCAACAAATCCGTAATCACTACCTTACATTTTTCGCTGAAAAGCAGCACGAAATTATCAAGCGAGCACCACTTGTGCTCCATAATGACCCGACGACGCTCTTTACGGGAAGTGGTATGCAGCCGTTGCTGCCGTATCTCCTCGGGCAGCCACACCCGAAAGGTGTGCGACTAGTAGATAGCCAGACCTGCCTACGTGCGCAGGATATTGAAGATGTGGGTGATAATCGTCACACCACCTTTTTCGAAATGCTCGGCAACTGGAGCATGGGTGATTATTTTAAGGAGCAGCAAATTCGTTGGTTCTTTGAGTTCTTGACGGATATTGTTGGGCTTGATCCGAGTAAGATCTATGTGACAGCTTTTATTGGTGACGAAAAGCATGGCATTCCACGCGATGACGAAGCAGCGCAGATTTGGCAGAAGATTTTTGCCGAAAAAGGTATCGATGCTAAGATTGTCGAAGTCGGCAGTCAGAAAGACGGTGACGAGCGAGGCATTAACGAAGGTGAACGCATCTTTTTCTATGACGACGGCGAAAACTGGTGGTCACGAGGTGGTGGACTCGACAAAACACCGATTGGTGACCCGTGCGGTCCCGATAGCGAAGTGTTCTATGATTTTGGCGAGCAAAACCAAGACCCAAGCTATGGTAAGTCGCATCCAGCAAGTGATGGCGGGCGGTTTATGGAAATTGGCAACCAAGTCTTTATGCAATATCGACGGCTTGAGGATGGGAGCTTTGAGCCACTCGAAAAGAAAAACGTTGACTTCGGTGGTGGTCTTGAGCGCATTGCAGCCGCCCAGATGGATAGCCCCGACGTGTTCCGGATTAGTTTGCTGTGGCCGATTGTGCAAAAGCTCGAAGAGTTGAGCGGTAAAAAATACGACAGCAACACTAATGCTATGCGTGTGATTGCTGATCATCTACGGGCAGCAGCCTTTTTGGCAGTTGACGGTGTGGTACCAAGCAATAAGGAGCAAGGCTATGTGATGCGTCGTCTGTTGCGGCGAGCCATCCGCTTTGCGTTTGACCTTGGCTTGGAGCAGAACTTTTTTGAAGAAATCGTACCAGTAGTAGCCGACCTATATGCCGACGACTACCCAGAGGTAGCTGAGCAGCGTGATGCTATTATTGCCACGCTCGCCAAGGAGGAAAAGGTGTTTCGCCAAACACTTCGTAAGGGACTCAAACAGCTCGAAAAGTTTGCCGCTGACGGCCTGACGGGTGTTGAGCTATTTATGCTTTATGACACCTATGGTTTTCCAGTGGAGCTTTCGACCGAAGAGGCCTACAAGCAAGATATTAAGTTGTCAGAGAACTGGCGCAAGGAGTTCGAGGATAACATGACTGAGCAGCGAGTACGTAGTCAGACAGCCGCCAAGGGGACGTTTAAGGGTGGCCTTGGTGGCAGTACGATGGAGCACCGCAAGCTTCACACGGCTAATCACCTTATGTATGCAGCGCTCAAGCAGGTAGTTGGTGAGCATGTCACGCAGCACGGCTCAAACATTACCGAGGAGCGATTGCGGTTTGACTTTAATAATGATGGCAAAGTGCCACGCGAGCGGCTCGACGAGGTTGAGCGCTTGGTCAATCAGTGGATTGAGTGGGATTTGCCAGTGAGCTTTAAGGAATACCCAACTGAAGAGGCTTTTACAATGGGTGCGATTGGTGCGTTTGGTGATCGCTACGGCGACGTTGTGAAGGTGTACCAAATGGGTGAGGGTGACCATCGTGTGAGCTTTGAAATCTGTGGCGGCCCGCATGCTGACCGTACTGGTCAGCTGGCTGAAGGTGGCAAAAAATTTGTCATCACCAAAGAAGAGGCTTCGAGTGCTGGTATTCGCCGTGTTAAGGGCGTTTTGCGGTAGAAGCGAGCGCTAGCTCGGTTGCAGCACGAAATTGCTGAAGGAGATTTAGGTCTAGCGCATCAAGTTCAGTTACTGCTATAACTCCCGTCTTGTCTGTAAAGAACTGAGCACGTGTTAGGTGTAGCTCTGGCGGAAGGCATGTCTCTAAGACATGGCGTTCTGCGTGTGAGCTGTCTTGCGTTGCTGAAGTATAAGACAGATCAAGTCGTGTGATAATTTCATGATCCGTATCGAGACGCTGGAGGCTATGCTCGATACTGAGGTCGATGGCACTGAGTGTGGGCTCTTCGCGCTCCTTGCGCCCTATGCGTATGCGATGATCTGTGGAGTCATTTTGTTCGACGCAATGATCTGCTACACTGATCGTCTCTGTTGTACCGCGACATTTCTCGGCTAATTCTAGCCAGAATGGGTAGAAGGCTTCAATGTTTTCTGCCATATTCTCTGAGCGAAGAAACTGCATAATTCGTCGTGCTTTGGCAGGATAAAGATCAGCGGCTCTCAGTGAAAGATCAATAAAATCATGAGGATTCATGGTGTACGAGAAATCACTCCGGCGATCGTAAGCGGTAATAGGGCCGTCTGATGTTGCAATGATTCTTACGGCCTGATTTGGGCGGTTGCTATCATGGGGCGCCTGAAGGTCAAGGGTAAGAACTGTTCCACCATCACCCTGTCGATGTTCGATAGATCCAAGTGCTGAGAAAGCAGTCGCCTCCCTATTATTACTGACAGTATTGTGGTCGAGCATACCTTTGATGAGTGGGCGTTGACTGCGCGATAGTGATGAGAACGAAAAGACTGTTTCGCTCGGTGTATACTCAAAGAAGGAGTCGAGGCGCTCATCGGTATGGAGGTCGAGAAAATAACGTGTCGTGCTATTCTCGAGGATTTCATTAACTGACTGAAAGAGATGTTCAGTTGACATAATGCTATTATATCATAATAATATATAAAATACAATATTTTTGAGCGTAAGCGCGTTTAGTATATACTAGATGGTATCTATGGTTCTAGAGAAATTACGTACACGTCGGCAGCAGAAACTCGATAATTACATCGTCGCACTTGATATTGGAACAGAGGTCGTTAAGGCACTCATCGCTGAGATAAAAGATGACTCCCTTGAAATTATCGGTGCTGGGCGTAAGCAGCAGGATGTGTCAGATATGCACAGTGGTGCAATCGCAGATATAAGTGGGGTTGTCCGTAATTGCGAACAGGCACTCGCGGAAGCGGAAGAGCAGGCGGGGTTTCAGGCAAAGCAGGTCGTTATTGGGATTGCTGGCGAGCTCGTCAAAGGTGTGACAAATACAATACGGTATCGTCGACCGCAGCCGGATCGTCCACTCGATAATGCCGAGATGGAATTTATCATTGATAAGGTCCATGAGCGTGCCCAGGTGAAGGCGCAAAAGCAGATTGCGCTTGAGACAGGTAATGAGGATGTCGAGGTAAAGCTCGTGAACTCTGCACTTGTTAGTATCCACATTGACGGCTATAAGGTGTCGAATCCGATAGGATTTCAGGGGCGAGATGTTGCTGTGCAGATCTATACAGCATTTGCTCCGATGGTGCACATTGGAGCGCTCGAGCGTGTCGCAGACGAGTTGTCTCTTGAGCTTCTTGCTGTTGCGGCAGAACCTTTTGCGGTGAGCCGTTCAGTGCTTGGCGATGATGCGAGCAGTAACTTTACCGCAATTCTTGTTGATGTCGGAGGCGGTACAACAGATATTGCTGTCGTCAACGACGGTGGTGTCGAGGGCACAAAAATGTTTGGCATAGGTGGCCGTAGCTTTACGCGGACGATAGCAGCCGATATGGATCTAAGCTACAAGGATGCTGAAAAGCTTAAGTTGAATGTTGGTAATGAACAGATTAAAGCTGATGTTAAGAAGCAGCTCACCGCCTCGATCGATAAGACACTTGAGGTATGGGTGAGTGGCGTGGAACTTGCGCTGAGTGACTTTGATAGTGTCGATCACTTACCTGGTCGGATCCTATTGTGCGGTGGCGGCTCGAGCCTCGAGAGGCTTGTCGAGGCGCTACAGCAGCAAGAGTGGTACAAGGAGTTACCATTTACGCGCAAGCCAACAATTCATCACATTCGACCCGACGAGATTGTCGGTATCTCTGATGATTCTGGAAAGGTCAAGGACCATACGTACGTAACGGCCATGGGGCTGCTTCGGGTTGGCTATGATACAATTATAGGAAGTGGCGAATCTAGTATCAAAGATAAAATTAACAAACTCCTGAGAATTTAGTATGAAAAAAGACATCATCTATATTGACGTCGAAGACGATATTACGGCCATCATCGGCAAAGTAAAAGATAGTAAAGAAAAAATTGTAGCACTTGTTCCGCCAAAGCGCGTTGGTGTGCTGCAAAGTGCTGTTAACCTTCGTCTTCTGCAGCGTACAGCTGAGCAGACAGGGAGGAGGATCGTCCTCATAACAGGCAATCAGGCGCTTGTGGGGTTGGCAGCCGCTGCATCTATTCCTGTAGCGCGTAACCTGCAGAGTAAGCCGGAGCTCGCGGAGATTCCTGCACTTGATATTGACGATGGTGAAGATGTCATCGATGGTGCGCAGCTTCCTATCGGTGATCATGCTAAGCAGGTAGCACAGGATGATGATGCGGACAGCGATTTAATTAAGGGTATTGATATCGAAGAGTCAACAGACGCCCCGGTATCGAAGCGCACTGTCGTACGCAGTCCGAAGAAGACGCCTGTGGGCAAGAAGGTGCCGAATTTTAATAGATTTCGTAAGCGGCTTATTATCATCATTGCCGCAGTACTAGTGCTTGTCGGTGGTGCTGTCTGGGCATTTGTTATTGCACCGGCTGCGACAGTGATCGTGACGGCACGAACGGCAGAGGTATCAATCAATGACATTGCAACATTTGGTGACGACAATAGTGCCGAGCAAGGGACTATCAAGGTTACGAACCAGACACTTGAAAAGAAAGTATCGGTTGATTTTGAGGCAACGGGTGAAAAGGATGTCGGAGAGAAGGCAACGGGCACAGTTCAGTTTACGAGCGATTCATTTAGTGCGCTCACCCAAGGTATTACAATACCCGCTGGAACAACGATCACTTCTACAAGTGGGGCAGCCTTCACGACTGACAGTTCGGTGACGCTATCCTTAAGTGGCAACAGTGGGTCCACTCCTGTGACAGCATCGGAGCGAGGTGAATCTTATAATGGCGCAACCGGTGCTGCATCTGGTGCTCCTGCGAGTGTGAGCGCAAGCTTTGTTGATGCGACGTCTGGCGGGACGAGCAAGACCGTTCCGATCGTAACAGCAGCTGATGTGCAGGCGGCAAAAGAAAAGCTTGTTGCACAATCAACCGATGATATTAAAAAAGAACTGAGTGGCAAATTTGCGGGTGAGACTAAGATTATCGAAGCAAGCTTTAAGGAGGAATATGGTGATGTTAGCGCAAAGCCTGCAGTTGGCGGTGAAGCTGAGGACAAGAAGGCGGTATTGACGGGTGAGGTGACGTATACAATCTCAGGAGTTGAGCAGGCAAACCTCCAAGCCTATCTCGAGCAGACGCTGAAAAAGCAGATGCCGGATCAGACGACGCAGAAGATTTATGATGTTGGTCTCGATAGTGTTCGATTGAATGACTTCTCGCAGAGTGGCAATACGCAGTCGATTCGTATTGTTGCTTCTGGGCAGATCGGCCCAGTAATTGATGAGGCGCAGATTAAAGATAGGGTGGCAGGAAAGCGCTTTGGTGATGTAGAGCACGAACTCAAGCAGATAAATGGTGTGAGTGATGTTGCGATAGAATTCTCATTCTTTTGGGTGCGAACCGTTCCGAACAATCTTGATAAGATTAACATCGAGTTTACTGTAAATAATGGCAGCGAATAAGAGCTTTCTCGCCCTTGACGTTGGTGAGAAACGGATTGGTGTTGCATTGGCTGATGACACTGTTCGGATTGCAGTTCCATATGATACGATCGATGCTGATGGCAATGAGGTTGTGGCAATTGGAGAGCTAATACTGCGAGAGAGGGTTGACGTGATTGTTGTCGGATATCCTCGCAATCAGGCTGGACTGCCGACGGCGCAGACAGCATTCGTCGAATCATTCGTAGAGCAACTCAATGGCTTTGATGTGGAGATTGTTTTCCAGGATGAATCGCTTACGAGTGTTGCCGCAGAGGAGCGTCTAAAAGCACACCATCGTCCGTATACGAAGGGTGATATTGATGCGCAGGCTGCTTCGATTATTTTGCAGGATTATTTGGAGGAGCGCTATGGAGTATAAGCCGGAATTAAAGCCTCAATCTATCGAGCTCGATGATGGGCTACTTGCGGTCGTGCAGAAACGTTCGAAGAGGCCGGTATGGCTTGGAGTTGTACTTGGTTCGATTGGGTTGCTTGTCGGGATTATTGGGTTGATGATGACGCTCTATACGCAGGCATTGCAGCCTGTCGATAGTAAAGACTATACCGAGCGGACAGTTGAGATTATATCGGGGTCAACACCAAGCGATATCGGCAAGACACTCAAGGAGAGTGGTGTGATCCGCAGTGAATTGGCATTTTATATCTATACTCGACTACATAAGGTGCAGGACGGCCTACAGGCAGGTGTGTATCAGCTACGTCCAAGTGACTCGATGCGTATGATCGTCGAGGCACTCACTCGTGGTGTACAAGCAGATGAGTTTGAAGTGACATTTTTGCCGGGTGCAACGCTAGAAGAGAGCAAGAGGGTGCTCCTCCGTGTTGGCTTTCACGAAGATGAGATAGATGCGGCGTTTGTAGCGCAGTATGATCACCCGCTTTTTGCAGGGCGTCCGACGACTGCCGATATCGAAGGGTATCTCTTTGGTGAGACGCATCGTTTTATAAAAGGAACGTCATTGGCTGCTGTCCTGACACGCTTTTTTGATGATTTTTACGAAGTGGTCAAGCGCGAGGATCTAGTAGCGGGCTACGAAAAGCAGGGGTTAACACTCTATGAGGGCATTACACTCTCGTCTGTTGTTCAGCGAGAGTCTGGAGGCGGCGATGAAGCGCAGATAGCACAGGTTTTCTTGCTTCGACTGCAGCGTGGTATTCAGCTCGGGTCTGATGTCACATATCAGTATGCGGCTGACAAGCTAGGTGTTCCACGTGACGTTAATCTTGATAATCCGTATAATACACGGCGCTACACAGGACTCCCCCCAGGTCCTATTGCAACACCGGGCGTGACGGCACTAAAGGCAGTAAGCCACCCGGCAAAAGGAGATTATTTGTATTTTTTGAGCGGTGATGATGATGTAACCTATTTTGCACACACCGAGACAGAGCACGAGGAGAATATTAGGAAACACTGCCAGAAAAAGTGTCAAATAATATAGCTATAAAACAAATTGACTTATTAATCAATAGTTGCTATACTAATTCTTAGCACGTTTGATGCTTTGACGGTAAGTGTGACTATCTAGCATGATAGTATCACCTTGCAGGACATAAGTAGTATGAACGCGCCTACCGACAAATGTCGTACGAATGCAGCACTCAAGTCAATATTAATTAAACAAGAGGTCGACAACGCATTCTGTTCTCGGGTATATTGCACGAGAAGAAAGACAAAGTAAGGTAGTCGTCCTTGCAGTAATGTAGGCGACAGGAGAATGATTATTCGTACCAAAGCTCGACAACAGAGTCTATCTCGTGGACAACAGTCTATCGATAAAACACCAAAAAAACGAGTCACAACACGAAAGAAGTCACGCATACGACCTTCGGCTGCTATTTTATATACTGGAGCATTTATAGCTATTATTGCTGTCGTCGCAGTCAGCAATCGTGCGACTGATTCATCTTCGTCATCTAGCGTTGCGTCAGTCAGTTCCGTTCGGCCTCAGGCGCCTCAGCAGCAAACATCTGTAGATGAGGTGGTTGCAACGACATTGGCCGCTAGCGTTGCGGAGGCGGCAAATCTGCCTGTTGCAAATAATGTCGCCAATTTATCTGTCTCACTTGCTGCGAAGAATGAAGTGGCCTCGACTGGTAATACTGAGAGTGTCGTAAAGCAAGAGATTGTTCAGCCGTCTGGTGATCGCCGAGAGCTCGTGACGCATCGAGCCAAGCGAGGTGATACGGTTGGATCGCTTGCCGCTGAATATGGTGTTTCGAAAGAAACGATTCGATGGGCAAACAGCTTAACCTCAGATGCGATCGACGTCAATAAGAAACTTGTTATTCCACCCGTCGATGGCGTTGTCTATACGGTCAAGAAGGGCGATACGGCAGAAAAGCTCGCAGAAAAGTATAAATCAAGCGAGGAACGTATTGTCGCATTCAATGACCTCGAGCTCTCTGGCTTCAAGCATGGGGATAAGATTATCATCCCGGCAGGAAAGTTACCCGAGAATGAACGTCCTGGTTATGTTGAGCCAGTTCAGGAAGTACCGTCATATGTAAATCAGTCGAATACTAGTATCGCGGGTAGTGGTAACTTTATGAGCGGTTCTGTCGGCAACAGGTATGCGTATGGATACTGTACCTGGTATGCTTATGAGCGCCGCGCCGCTATGGGTAAACCGATTGGTAGTTTCTGGGGCAATGCGAATACATGGGCTGCAGCAGCGCGCAGCCAGGGATTCACGGTATCAAGTACACCAATCCCTGGGGCAGTCTTCCAGACAAGCTTTGGCGGAGGTGGCTATGGTCACGTTGGTATCATCGAGAGCGTTGATACGGCAAAAGGTACAGTGACGTATTCTGATATGAATGGCGGTGCTGGTTGGAATCGTATTGGCCGCGCAACAATATCGATTAGCCAGGCACAATCGCAGTGGGTGTTTATCTACTAGTATATTGATATGTTATGTCATAAAATCGCCCCTATGCAAAGAGGGGCGATTTTGCTATACTAGAAGGACTTATGTTTGTCGATACCGCCAAAGTATTTATCCAAGCAGGCAAGGGCGGCAATGGTGCGGTCAGTTTTCGCCATGAGATTTATGTTGACAAGGGCGGCCCAGATGGTGGTGATGGCGGTAAAGGTGGCGATGTGATCTTTGTCGCTACTAATAACCTCAATACGCTCATTGATTTTCGATATAAGCCAGAGCTCAAGGCGGATTCGGGAAAAAATGGCTCAAAGCAGAGGAAAGCAGGACGATCTGGGGGTGATGTGGTCGTCAAAGTGCCAGTCGGTACTGTCATCAAGCGTGACGGTTCTGTCATTGCCGATCTCACGGAACATGACCAGCGCGTTGTGATTGCACGAGGTGGTGATGGCGGGTTTGGTAATGCTCACTTCAAGAGTTCAGTGCGGCAGACTCCACGTATTGCTGAGCTTGGTGAGGACGGTGAGACGTTCGAGGCAGAATTGGAGCTCAAGCTGCTTGCTGATGTCGGTCTAGTTGGCTTTCCGAACGCGGGCAAGTCAACATTCTTGAGTGTTGTATCGAATGCTCGGCCGGAGATTGCAGACTATGCCTTTACGACACTAACACCGAATCTCGGTGTCGCAGATATTGATGACGGAAGTCTCTTGATTGCGGACATACCAGGTTTGATTGAAGGTGCGAGTGAGGGTAAGGGTCTTGGAGATGCTTTTTTGCGACATGTGGAGCGTACATCAGTTCTGCTTCACCTCATTGACGCGTATTCGAGCGACATTGTTGCTGATTATCAGACGATTCGAGGTGAATTGGAGAAGTATAGTGTCGATCTTGTCAATCGTCCGGAGGTGATTGCTCTAACGAAAACGGAAGGCCTGGACGAGGATATTATTACAATGCAGATAGAGGCGCTTCAAAAGGTTGTCGGAAATGATGTGATGATCTTTGCTATTTCCTCGAGCGCCCACAAGGGGTTGACTGACGTACTGCGCGCACTTCGGCAGAAGGTACAGCAGATTCGCACTGAGGAGCATGAACAGACGACCGAAGAGGCGGAGATACCTGTGATTACATTGACAACCGAACAGAAGCACTTGGCGTGGCATATTGCCGTCCGAGAGGGTGATAATGGTGTAGTGTTTGTCGTCACGGGTCATAAGATCGAAAAGTTTGCACGACGCACTAACTTTGATAATTTCGAGGGATTGAATCGTCTCCGAGACATCATGAAAAAGATGGGTATCACTCATGAACTTCGCCGAAAAGGGGCTGAAGGCACAAGCATTATTCGTATTAGTGGCGTAGACTTTACATTGATTGAGCAGTAGTCTTTTGTTTTCTGTTATGCTAGAGGCATGACACAGACCTTTTTCTTTTATGACCTTGAGACGAGCGGTCTGAGTGCTCGAGATGATCGTATTATGCAATTTGCCGGACAACGGACCGATCTTGACTTTAATCCAATTGGCGAGCCAATCAATGAGCTTGTACGATTGAGCGACGATATACTACCGAGCCCGGAGGCGTTATTTGTTACGGGAATCACACCACAGCAAACGGTTACGGATGGCTATAGTGAAGCAGAGTTTGCGAAACTTCTGGTACGCGATGTATTTACACCTGATACGATTGCGGTGGGGTTTAATAATATTCGCTTTGACGATGAGTTTGTTCGCCATCTGCTATGGCGAAACTTTCATGACCCATACGAATGGGCCTGGAAGGATGGCCGTTCGCGGTGGGATATGCTTGATGTTGTGCGCATGACACGTGCGTTGAGGCCGGATGGTATTGAATGGCCGGTGGATGAGCAGGGGCGGGCGACGAATCGCCTCGAACTCCTTACGAAGCTCAACGGAGTGGATCATTATAAGGCTCATGATGCACTCAGTGATGTGATTGCAACGATAGAGGTCGCAAAGCTTATTGCGACAAAACAGCCACAGCTCTTTCAGTATCTTTTGAAGATTCGCGGTAAGCGTGATGTTATGCAGCTCGTCAATCTTGATGATAAGAAGCCGTTTGTCTATACCAGCGGTCGCTACGATGCTGAATTTGAAAAAACAACGGTTGCTTTTCCGCTCACTGCAGGGCGCAACGGTAATGTCGTTGTGTATGACTTACGATACGACCCGTCTCTCGTTGTCGGTCTGAGTCAGGAGGAGCTCGTAGCGAAGCATTTTGCTTCAAGGGAGGAGCGTCACGCCGATGGTTTTGTGAAGCTTCCGGTCAAGGAGCTGCAGTATAATAGAGCTCCTGCGATTGCACCGATGGGCGTGCTCGTGCAGAATGATGGCTGGAAACGTATAGAGCTCGATATCGATGTGATTGAGCGGCACAAGAAGATACTGCTCGGAGCGCCGCATTTTGCAGAGAATGTTCGCTCACTCTTTGAGGGTCGACCGGAGTTTAAGAAGTCACTCGACCCAGAAGCACAGCTGTATGATGGCTTTGTCGGAGATCGTGACAGGATCCGTATTGAAACGGTACGTAATGCTGATGAGCGTGAGCTAGTTGATTTTCATCCAAACTTTGATGACGAGCGACTTGCCCCGCTGTTGCTGCACTATAAGGCACGTAATTTTCCAAAATCTCTCTCCGAGGATGAAACGATGCAGTGGGAAGAGTGGCGCACCCACCGCATTGCTGCGAAGTTGCCGGCTTTCATGGCATCACTTGGTGTGGCGGCTACGAAAGCGAATGACAGCCAACAGTTTATTGTGCAAGAACTTCAGCTGTGGGCTGAGAGTATCGCACCGACTGGTGACCTATAGGCCTTGGTAGCGGCGATGAGGTAGTGTTGGCTTAGCGAGGCTCTCTGAAGGCTTATTATTTTGTTTTGCGCGGAAGATATCATCATGTAGTACTAGGCTGTTTTGATAGATGATCTGGCGGTATCTGAGCGCATAAATCAACACAACGCTTGCAGTCATAATCGCGAGCATTGTTGTTGCCGGGACGGTGAAGTTACTACCTGGTATCAATCCCGACAGAAGGAAAACGATAAGCTGGTCAAAGAAAATGACACCAACGGTGATAGCAATGACAGTAGCGAGAATGGATAGCTTTTTCATAGTATCTACTAGTATAGGAAGAGGAGCATGGACTTGCAAGCATATACGTAATGTGATGCGGTATAGTGGAAAAGAATATAAAAGAGGCGTATAATAGATACGATATGGCTGAGGTGATTCGAGTACGCGGTGCGCGTGAACATAATCTAAAGAGCGTAGATGTAGAGATCCCACGCGATAAGCTTGTGGTGATCACAGGGCTTTCGGGGAGTGGTAAGTCATCATTGGCATTCGATACAATCTATGCCGAGGGGCAGCGACGTTATGTAGAGAGCCTGAGTAGTTATGCGCGGCAATTCCTCGGTATTATGGACAAGCCGGATGTTGATAGTATTGAAGGGCTCAGTCCGGCGATTTCCATTGATCAAAAATCAACGAGTCGTAATCCACGCTCAACAGTCGCAACAGTGACGGAAATCTATGACTATCTCCGATTGCTGTATGCGCGTATTGGCGTGCCGCACTGTCCTGTGTGCGGCAAGGAGGTCGCTCGCCGAACTCCACAGGATATTATCGATGAGATTATGAAGCGTCCAACTGGTTTGCGGTTGATGATTCTTGCGCCAGTCATTAAGCAAAAGAAAGGTGAATTTGCCCATATCCCAGAGCAATATCGTAAGGCTGGGTTTGCTCGTGCAAGAGTTGATGGTGTAGTCTATGCACTTGATGAATTTCCAGAGCTGCAAAAGAGCTACAAGCACGACATCGAAATAGTAGTTGATCGTGTTGCGCTAGACGCAGAAATGGTTAGCCGTGTTACACAGTCGGTTGAGCAGGCGCTTGAGTTGGCGGATGGTGTCGTGGAGCTTCTTGATGCCGATACAGGTGAGTTGTCGGTATATAGTCAGCGCTATGCTTGCGTCGATCATCCATCTGAAGATATCCCTGAGCTTGAGCCGCGGTTATTTAGCTTTAACTCTCCGCAGGGTGCCTGTGCTGTATGCACAGGACTTGGTAGTCGTCTTGAGGTCGATCCTGATCTTGTGTTCAACCCCAATTTAACGATCGCCGAAGGTGCGATCCGACCTTATAATCGTGTCAATAGCGACGCGTGGTATATGAAGAAGCTTTCAAAGGTTGCTGAAGCACAGGGATTTAGTATACATGTACCAGTGCGCGAGTTGTCTGCTGAGAATCTCACTATGGTCTTGTATGGTACGGGTAAGCAGAAGTATACAGTAGATGTCGGAGCGGGGCGTAGCTACGAATCTGTATACGAAGGTGTGATCCCAAACCTAGAGCGTCGCCACAAGGAGACGGATAGTGAGTTTATGCGTAAAGATATTGAACGCTTCATGCGTGAACGTCAGTGTCATGCTTGTCAGGGGGCTCGGCTAAAACCAGTTGTGCTTGCTGTGACAGTATACGGCTTAAGCATTATGGACATCTGCAGTCTTGGTATCGATGCGGCACTCGACGTGTTTGCTGGTATGAGATTGACAGAGCAGGAGGAGCTGATTGCTAAGCAGATATTCAAGGAAATTACTGCCCGCCTTGGTTTTATGAGTAATGTCGGGTTGAATTATCTTGAGCTTGGCCGCGCCGCTAATACGCTTTCGGGTGGCGAAGCACAGCGTATCCGTCTCGCAACACAGATAGGTGCAGGCTTGCAGGGCGTACTCTATGTGCTCGACGAGCCGTCTATTGGTCTACATCAGCGTGATAATGATCGCTTGATTGCAACACTCAAGCGTCTTCGTGATCTTGGCAATACGGTACTCGTCGTGGAGCATGATGAAGACACGATTCGGTCGGCTGATTATCTGCTTGATATTGGTCCGGGTGCAGGTGTTCATGGTGGGCAGGTGATTGCGGCTGGTACGCCAGATGAAGTAGCAAAAAATACAAGCAGTGTCACTGGTCGATATCTTAGTGGTATTGATCGTATCGAGGTGCCAAAGCATCGTCGAGCGGTCGATATGGACCGCAGATTGATTATTCGTGGCGCCAAGGAAAACAATCTCCGTGATATTGATGTCGCGTTTCCATTGGGCGTGATGACAGTCGTCTCGGGTGTGAGTGGCAGTGGTAAGTCGACACTCGTGAACGATATTCTTGCAAAAGAGCTTTCCGCTCGCCTTCATCGCGCTCAGACAGTGCCGGGTAGTCACGAAAATATTGAGGGAATCGGGCAGCTTGATAAAGCGATTATTATTGATCAATCGGCAATCGGTCGCACGCCTCGTTCTAATCCTGCAACGTATACAGGAATCTTTACACCGATTCGTGAGTTGTTCGCGGGTACGTCTGAGGCGAACATTCGCGGCTACAAGGCGGGTCGCTTTAGCTTTAATGTTAAGGGTGGTCGCTGCGAAAACTGTCAGGGTGATGGCATGATTAAGATTGAGATGCACTTCCTTCCAGACGTGTATGTGACGTGTGATGTCTGTAAGGGTAAGCGCTACAATCGTGAAGCTCTCGAGATTAAGTATAAGGATAAAACGATTGCTGATGTTCTAGAGATGACTGTTGAGCAGGCGGCAACCTTCTTTGAGAATGTTCCAGCTATTGCACGCAAGCTCGGTACGCTAGTTGAGGTTGGTCTTGGCTACATTCGCCTCGGGCAGCCAGCAACGACCTTTAGTGGTGGAGAGGCGCAGCGCATCAAGCTTGCGACCGAACTCAGTCGTCGATCGACAGGCAAGACATTGTATATTCTTGATGAACCAACAACTGGATTACACAGTGCTGATGTCAAGAAGCTGCTGCATATCCTGAACCAGCTCGTTGAAGGTGGCAACAGTATGGTTGTTATTGAGCATAATCTCGATGTCATCAAAACGGCTGATTACATTATCGATATGGGTCCGGAGGGTGGTATTGGTGGGGGGCAAGTGATTGCGACTGGTACACCAGAAGAGATTGCGAAGAGCCAGCGATCATTTACGGGTAAATATCTCGCATCATTATTGTAGTTGATAGGAATCCACGCCACGATCGGGCTACATTGCTGTCGTGGCGCAGAAGGAGGAGCAAGCGCAGGGTGCGGATTTGACGCTCTATGCTTGACGGTGCTTACTGATGTCAGCTTCGGTTGCAGTTTGCTTATCGAAGATATCGACTGATTCTTCAACTGATCGGCGCTTCATCTGGTCGGCAATCGTAACAACTTCCGTCAAGTCATCAGTGATGTAGTAGAGCTGCGGATCATCTTGGTCGATAGTCTTCATTTCGTCGCGGAAGAAGTAGCGAATGTAGCTATCGAGCGGCTTCCAGAATTCAGAACCAACCAGCACGACTGGTGACGGCTCCATCTTTTCGGTTTGAATGAGGGTGAGTACCTCGAATAACTCATCGAGTGTTCCGAATCCACCAGGGAATACAACGAACATGCGTGAGCTGTACGAAAGCATGACCTTGCGTGGGAAGAAGTAGCGAAAAGTCATGGCGTCGGTTGTGTAGGGGTTTTCGGATTGCTCCATCGGTAGTTCGATGTTGAGTCCAACTGATTGACCGCCGTTCTCAAAGGCGCCTCGATTTGCTGCCTCCATGATTCCGGCACTTCCGCCGGTGATAATAGTGTGCCCATTCTTAGCAAGGAGGCCACCAAGTTCTCGTGCTTTTATGTACTCAGGATGGTCTTCCTTAAAGCGAGCTGAACCAAATACAGTTACCGCGTTTGAATAGTTGCTAATTTTGTGAAGCCCCTGCTGAAGATCTTTGTTGATGCGTAGGAGTTGTAGGCTGAGTTTTTCCTGAACGTCTTCGATCGCTTCTTCGCGTGTGCTATTCGTCGTGTTTTGATTGTTTGTGTTTTGATTGTTCATAATTTCATTATAGCATACTTTTTAATATTATGCAAGCATTAGCGTTATTATGCAATTTATACGATGACAGGTATTGCAGTCGGCGAAGGGATGTTATCTAGTTCTTTTTGAGAATATAGAGCGAACCTCTCGCTTGGTGCCTTCCCAGAGTGCGGTGCGATTTTTTTTGTCTTTGAGGATGTGAATGGCTGGCGGAGCAACGGAGAGGAAGATGATCAACGCAATAATCGGTAGGAGGACATGGTCGATATCAACTCCGGCTGCCTCAAACGCTGCGCCGACGAAAAAACCGAGTGACGTAACACCGAACGTCCAAAGAAAGCCTCCAACGAGATTAAATACAAGGAAGCGCTTATAGTTCATCTTGGCGGTACCAGCAACAATCGGTGCAAATGTTCGTACGATTGGTACGAAGCGTGCGATAATAATCGTCTTGCCGCCGTGCTTTTCGTAGAAAGCTTGAGCTGCTTTGATATGCCCTTGCTTGAAAAGGCGAGCGTCAGGCTTCTTGAAGATGCGAGGACCGGTTTTGCGACCAAACCAGTAGCCGACGGTATCACCAAGGATGGCGGCAATAAAGAGCAAGATGAGAAAGAGCCAAAACGGCACAGGAAGACTGCCCGGAAGGACCCCAGCATGATAAAGGACACCTGCGGTAAAGAGGAGGCTATCACCAGGAAGGAAGAAACCAATTAGGAGCCCCGACTCGGCAAAAATAACAAAGACAATCGCAAGAATACCGAGTCCAATAATAACGTCGACAAGGTCAAGACCGGGAATTGAGCCCATGAGCAATAAATTTGTAGAGAGTAGTTCGGACATTGTATTTATTGTACTACAAACTTAACGCAGGGTGAATAAAGCGCGGGTGATTCTGGGAATCGTGAAATTATTATCGAAGATATATGGATGATGACCGTATAGGGGTGGTGGGTATGGCTAGTAATGGGCCGCCATTGTCAGGGTATTTCTTGTAATACTGGGCTACTCTTTTGTGGTGAATTACCAGCGACGTCGGTGAATGTAGTATACTAGGAGTACAATATTATTTCCGTAAGGGTATCCAAATATAAAGGAGGAGAGACATGGGAGATAAAGTAAACTTAGCGCTGGATGTTCGTCACCAGCAGGGGAAGAAGGCAGCACGTCTTCGCAAAGAAGGAATTGTGCCGGGAGTTATTTATGGGCAGGGGTTTGATCCAATTATGGTGCAGTCACCGTATCCCGCTATCGAACGAGTCGTCCGCGTAGCGGGTCGTCATACGCCAGTGCAGGTAACAGTTGATGGCAAGAAGAAGATCGCAATGATCAAGGATGTCGATCGCGACCCAGTTAAAGCGCGTATCCGCCACGTATCATTACATGCTGTAAAAGCGAATGAAGTAGTAACGGCCGAAGTGCCAATTCGTTTGGTTGGAGAGGGCGAGAGTGTAGCAGAAAAGGCGGGTCTCGTTGTGTTGCAGGCAATTGAGCAGGTTGAGGTTAAGGCAAAACCAGCCGACCTGCCTGAGGTCTTGGAGCTTTCGATTGTTGGACTTGAAGCAGCCGAAGATAAGCTGACACTAGCAGACATACCGCTACCTAAAGGTGTTGAATATGCTGATGTTGAGCAGGATCTTGAGTTGGTGGTAGTGAATGTCTATGAGCCTGCTGCTTTGCAGGCAGCTAACGATGCTGCTGGTGGTGATGCTGAAGAGGCAAGTGCCGAGAGTGTGCCGGCAGATAATGGCGAAGGTGCACCTGTTGAAGTAGCAGAATAGGTGCGCAATTTACATTACATAGCCGCCCATAGAAGGGGCGGCTATGTTTTATGAATGACATCGGTATGCAGTATTGTTGTGTTGGTATTTTTGCATAGGTGGCAGACGGACACCGTTGCGCCTGCTATGGCAGGAGGCGTGAGTAACTACTCTTCGATAAATCCACCACTTTGATGGTTCCAGAGCTTTGCGTAGGTACCCTGCTGTTTGATGAGTGTATCATGTGTGCCATCCTCGATAACCCTGCCTTTATCGAGAACAAGGATGCGATCAAGTTTTGATATTGTCGATAGGCGATGGGCAATGACGATACTTGTACGGCTCTTCATGAGCGTTTCAAGGCTTGCCTGAATAAGCTTCTCGCTTTCAGAGTCGAGTGCCGAGGTTGCCTCGTCGAGAATGAGGATCGGTGCATCTTTCAGGAGGGCGCGCGCGATAGCGATTCGTTGACGCTGTCCACCACTGAGCTTGACGCCCCGCTCACCAACAACAGTATCAAGGCCATCCGGGAGGGCTTTGATAAATTCGAGCGCATTTGCTTGTTGTGCGGCTTGTTCGATTTCTTTGCTTGTAGCGCTTGGTCTACCATAGGCAATATTGTCACGCAGGCTGCGATGGAAGAGCATTGGCTCTTGGGGAACGTAGGCGATTGCTTGACGTAGACTTTCCTGAGAGACATCTCGCAAATCATAGTCGCCAATCGTAATCGCACCTTTTGTTACATCTGCAAAGCGAAGCAAAAGTGAGACAATCGTGGATTTTCCAGCACCCGAAGGCCCAACCAGACCTACCTTCTGGCCTACTGGAATGTCTATCGAAATGTCGCGAAGTACGTCCGTTTTTCCGTCACTATAGCGAAAGTGAGTTTTGTGAAAGGTGATCGGCGCAGCTGTACGAGGAAGCTCTTGTGCCGTTTGTGAATCGACGACCATATCTTCCTTGAGGAGCATTTCGGTAAGGGGCTGTGCGTCAAGGAGCGCCTGATCATAGCCATTGAGTATGTCGCCCAACGAAAATAGCTGCGTACTGATTCGCTGCAGATACGCAAGAACGAATATCGCTGTCGCAACAGCTAAGTGGCCATCAAAGACAAGCCATGTCGCATACGAAACCGCAATGAGTTGAATAACAACCATGAGGGCAACACGCGCAGAGCCTTCGTATGAGATAAACCCAATATCTTTATTAAAAATAGTTCGAAAGCGACTTGAATACTGCTTCAGCGTTTTTGTTTCTCGATCTTCGCCTGCGAATGTTTTGACAACAAGGTAATTAGTGACGCTGTCAGCAACATGACCGTGCATTTTTCCGATTATCTCCTTTCGTTCGTGTCGCCACGGCGCTCGCTTCTTAATGCTCCAGCGGATCTGGATGATGAGTGTAACGAGAAGGAAGAGGAGGATGCCGGCTACCGACGGCGACGCAGCGAAGAGCAGTGACAGCCCGATACTCATCGAAAGGATGAATCCAAGTGTACGGATGATTAATAGATCTTGTAAGATAACATGACTACGGATGAAGTCGATGTGTCGCGTTGTGAGAGCGCCAACTTTTGTATTCGTAAAGAAATTGACATCTTTTCGAATGAGAGAGGAGAAACTCGTGTCGGTCAGCGCTTTTCGTATACTCGATTCGTGGCGTGTGAGCGATTGGAATCCTATGAGATTCAGGAGCGCGCCGCCGATACCGAAGGCGGCTGCTAGTATGAGTGCGTGCCGTACGGAAGTGCCATCACCCTCGGTAAGTCCACCAATTGCGAGCGATAGAAAGTAGGGCAGCAGTGTTGAGATGAGGAGTTCGGCGACTGGAATGCTGACCAGCGCACCGAAGAAACTTGGCTTATATTTTCTTACTTGTTGCCAATAAAGTCGTAGGGTTTGTTTGTTGATATTCAATGGATATATCCTTTCCGATGTTGTTTTGTCGATAATATTCTAGGCGTCGCTAGCGGTCCGGGTCGTCCGGACGTGACGAGTAGAGGATCTTTAAGAGATCATAGTACTTGAAGTGTAGAGGATTTGAGAGAATAAGTAAAGAGGCTTATATCTATAATTATATCATTAATGGTTTATGTTGTAAATATTTAGCCACTGTTTTGTCGTGAGCTGCGAGGGGCGTCGTTCGGTAGAGAAAGGTTTCTCTAGGGATGCAAAATATGTTTGATTGGTGAAGCAGCGGGATATGAACTGCTTGTAATCATTGCGTGCTTCGATTGTAAGCAGTGGAATTTCTCGTGGCTTTATTTCGAGCAGGACGGTGTCGACGGCTGGGGGTGGTGTAAAATCAGTACGACGTAATGGCTTGCGGATGCGAACAGCAAACCATGGACTGATCTCTGCCGAGAGTTGATTGGTAAAGTGGTCGTCGCCTGGAACAAGCTTCCGGGCAAATTGTTTTTGAGCAATCAAGTAGATGCTCTTCGGAGGGTTTGTCGCTTCTGTTAGTTTGCGAACGATTGATGCCGATAGATTGAACGGGATATTTGAGAAGACTTTATAGGGTGTACTGGGGAGTGAGAGCGTCGTAATATCTTGATTGAGAATTGTAATATTGTCGACATGTCCAAGATTGCTATGGAGTGTTTTGAGGGCTTCTGGCTCAATCTCCACTGCAATAACGTGCTTACATCGTCCCGCAAGGACACTAGCGATAACACCGCTGCCGGCACCAAGATCGTATACGGTGTCATTCTTGCGGATATTTGAGTGCCCAATAAGCTCAGCAACGAGGCGAGGACTGCGAAGAAAATGCTGAGAGTATGTATGATGACGTGCCATGTAGCCTACTATACAACAGAGGTAGGATATGGTATAGTGAAACGTATGCAAAAAATTCTTCTCTACTATAAATTCACACCACTCGCTGATCCTGAGGTGGTCAAATTGTGGCAGAAAACACTGTGTGATTCGCTTGATTTGCGTGGTCGTATTCTTGTAAGTAAGCACGGACTGAACGGAACGGTTGGTGGCGAGATGGACGACTTAAAAAAGTACATCAAAGAAACAAAGAAGCTTGAAGGTTTTAAGGACATTGTCTTTAAATGGTCTGATGGTGGGCGTGAAAACTTTCCACGTATGAGTGTTAAGCATCGCCGCGAGCTAGTCGGATTTAAGAATAGCGATGATGAGTTTGAGGTTGATGAAACGGGTGTTGTCGGTGGCGGCAAGCACCTCAAGCCGCATCAAGTGCATGAGATGGTAGAGAAGTATGGTGACGATGTCATATTCTTTGACGGACGCAACGAACATGAAGCAAAGGTTGGCAAATTTAAGAACGCTGTTGTGCCAAATACGAATACGTCACGTGACTTTATCGCCGAATTAGAGAGTAGCAAATATGACGACATCAAGGATAAAAAGATTATTAGTTATTGCACGGGCGGTATTCGTTGTGAGGTCATTAGTGCGATGATGAAGAAGCGCGGTTTCAAGGAAGTCTATCAGATCGATGGTGGTATCGTGAAATATGGTGAGGCTTACGGCGATGATGGCTTGTGGGAAGGCGCACTTCGTGTATTCGATGATCGTATGACGGTCGAATTTTCTGATCACGCAAAGACAATCGGTGAGTGTACACATTGTAAGGGAAAAACAAGCAACTTTGAGAACTGTGCCCATATGGAGTGTAATGACCTTGTGCTGATTTGTGATGATTGCAAGCAAAATCCAGATCTTTTATTTCATACGAAAGTATGTAAAAAGACGCATGAGTCTAAGATCAAAATGGTGGCTGCGTGAATGTAGATAGGGCAACGGCGATGTATTTTATACGCCACGGCGAAAGTCAGGCCAATGCCGAGGGCGTCATTGCTGGTTGGCATGATTCACCTCTGACGAAAAAAGGTATCCAGCAAGCCTATGAAGAGGCGGCAACCATACGAAGTCAGGGGCTTCAATTTGATATGATTATTACTTCGACACTGTCAAGGGCGTACGATACAGCGGTCATTGTCGCTGAGGAGATTGGCTACTCAGTAGAGAGTATTGTTAGGCTGGAGGATTTACGCGAAAAGTACGGCGGAGCCTATCAGGGCAGGTCGATTGAGTCGTTGCACGTTGCTAGTGCGGAGGAGGTTCAGGGTGCCGGTGCGGAGTCGCTTGATGATTTTGCCGTGCGTGTTAGGCGAGCTAATCAATACATTATCGAGAATGCATCTGGTGTGATACTGATCGTGGGGCACTCGGGGTTTTACAGAATGGCAGCAGCCTTAGCGCAGGGATTGACGCCGAAAGATATGCCAAGAGTTGCTCGCCCTGATAATGGGAGGCTGCTCGAATACCCTACAGTACCCTAGTGTCATATACATAACGATAGTGCCGTAGTACACTAAAAGGTATGAAATCATATACGCGTAGTATCATTGGGCTATTGGTCGTCGCGGTTGGTCTATCGTTTCTAGTAACTAATCTTGATATTCTACCGTTTAGCGTGACAATCGGTGATTGGTGGCCGCTATTTATTATTGCCGGTGGTGTTGTCATTTTTCTACACGATACAAAGAACTATTTGTGGGCGCTTCTAACTATAGCGCTGGGGGTAACTTTTCAGTTAAAGCAGCTAGGTATCATTGAGAGCAATCCATGGCAGTTATTCTGGCCTGCTGTTGTTATCGCTGTAGGGTTGTCGATTATGACGAGTCACCGATCGTCAAAAGCAAGGGTAGCGACGAGTGATCGCGAGGACGTAACGGCGATATTGAGTGGTAGTGAGGTGAAGGTGCAGACAGCTGACTTTACGGGTGGTCGAGTGACGGCGGTTTGCGGTGGGGCATCGATCGATCTTCGCGGAGCAATTATTAAGAAAGAGGCGACACTTGATTTGTTTGCTTTCTGGGGCGGTATTGAGATATATGTTCCCGACGGAGTCATTGTGAGAAATAGTACATCTGCTATTTTGTCGGGTATTGAGAGTAAAGTATCAAATAGTGACATGAGCGAGAAAGCACCAGTGCTGCATATTGTCGGTGATGCAGTAATGTCGGGCGTCGAAATTAAGCGATAGATTTGTTGATTTGTCGACATGGGGGTATACTAGATTCACAAACTATATTCATCTAAGGAGGTGAAGTATGGCAAAGAGTGAACTAGAAGTAAATGCACGCAATAGTTTCGCGGGGCTATTGGTCGCACAAGGTGTGCTGACGGTACTGTTTGGTATTGCAGCATTGTTCTGGCCTGGACTAACCGCAGCGCTATTTATTGGGTTATTTGGTGTATTTGCGCTCGTATGGGGGCTTATACTGGTTGTAAGTAGTTTTTTGGGAATTGGACGTAAGAATCTTTGGTGGCTAGAGACGATTCTCGCAGTACTTCTCGTCGGTCTTGGCGTTTATTTGCTGCGAAATCCAGAGGTAACGGGTGCGGTGATTATCCTGCTTGTCGGCTTCACACTTGTTGCGAAGGGTGTTACCGATATTATCATGGGGTTGTTTTCTAAAGACCGTGAGGTCACCGACCACAGGTGGATTTATGTGATCGGAGGAGTGTTAGGTCTTGTACTCGGTGTCGTAGTACTGGCTCATCCGGTAGCAACGGGACTTGTGTTTATCTGGGCGCTCGGTCTTTATGCGGTGTTGTATGGTGCGCTCAATATCGCACTCGCCTTCCGTATACGTGCGTAATAGATACCAGAAAAGATAAAGAGCACGCCTGCCATGCCAGCGTGCTCTTTATCGTCTTGCTATAATAAAAGAATGAACAGTCAGCTCAGTCAGAAATTACAGTCACTACCTCACTCTCCTGGCGTATATTTCCATAAAGATGCACTAGGTGAGATTATTTATGTTGGCAAAGCAGCTGTTCTGAAGAGCCGAGTTCGACAATATTTCCAGCGTTCACGAAATGCTGATATTAAAACACAGGCGCTTATATCCGAGATAGAGGATACTGATTGGGTTGAAACGGAGAGCGAAATTGACGCACTTTTTCTTGAGAGTGAGATGGTCAAGCGATATATGCCGCGGTATAATATTCTTCTCCGAGATGATAAAAGCCAGAGCTATGTGCGAATCAATATGGCGGATGATTGGCCTCATGTAAGTTTTACACGAAATCCCACAGATGACGGTGCTGAATACTTTGGACCATTCTACAATGGATACGCGCTCAAAAAAGCTCTTCGCTATCTGCGTAAAACGTTTCCTTATTACACGCAGTCCCCAAAGACACATGAGCGTGCAAGTCTTGATGCACACATTGGCCTTGAGCCGCACGGGGTTACGAGTGGTGAGTATAAGGCCAACCTTCGTCAGCTCATCAGCTATATTAAAGGTAGTCGTGTTCGCATTGTACGTGATCTTGAGCGAGACATGAAGGCGGCGGCTGAGTCGCAAGACTTCGAGAAAGCAGCCTCTCTACGTAACCGTCTTCAGAATCTTCGGGAATTGCGACGTCGTATCATGTTTGGTGACAAAGAGTTTCTTGATATCAGTAAAGATAAAGCACTTGGGCAACTGCAAGATGTATTAGCACTTGATCAGGCGCCTGTTCGTATCGAGGGATTTGATATATCTCATAAGGCGGGGCAGGATGTGGTTGCGAGTCAAGTTGTCTTTTTGAATGGTGTAAGTAGTAGGGGTGACTATCGTAAGTATAAGATGACACAGCAGAAGAACGACGACTATGCCAATATGTATGAAGTTGTATATCGCCGCCTATCTCCCCGCAATATAACGAGTTGGGGGCAGCCAGATTTGCTTTTGATTGATGGTGGTAAGGGGCAGCTCGATGCTGCGATACGTGCCTTGGAGGCTCGAGGTGTTTCAATACCTATCGTCAGTATTGCAAAGCGAGAAGAGGAAATGTATGTTCATTATACACGATCGCATGTACAAATAACACAGCTTGAAATATATATTAATAATCCACCACGTGGTGTGCACGTACGTCGGGATGGTGAACACTTTGTCGTAAATCTTCATCGTGATCAGCGTAATTTGAGTGGACATTCAAAGAATCTTCGAGGCAGTACGCTTAGCGAATTTAGTGATCTTATCAAGTTGCTGCAGCGTATTCGTGATGAATCACACCGATTTGCAATTAGCTATCATACAACATTGAGCCGTAAGCGTC
Source organism: uncultured Candidatus Saccharibacteria bacterium (assembly GCA_964475295.1). GTDB lineage: Bacteria > Patescibacteriota > Saccharimonadia > Saccharimonadales > Saccharimonadaceae > CALMAK01. The sequence goes on along the minus strand of CAYYWC010000001.1, from coordinate 108,062 downwards.
AGACACAGAGCATCCTTGAACAAATCCCAGGAGTCGGTCCAGTAACGAGACGAAAACTCATAACGAAGTTCGGTAGCGTACGAGGTATTATGGACGCAACAGATGAAGAGATCGCTGATGTCATCGGTCAAAGCAAGGTTGTGATACTTCGACAGACAATAGGAGGTGAGTGAGCTTGTGTAGGGTGCGGTAGTTCTGTAACCTAGGAGTATGATTGATAGAAGATTCTTTATCAAAAATCGTACAAGACTTATGGCTGAGCTACCAGATAATGCAGTTGTCTGCATGACTGCATATACTGCCATGCAGCTATCAGGGGATGCTGCAGCACCATTTAGTCAAGAGGCAAATTTTTGGTATATTACAGGCATCGATGAGCCGGACTGGCGAGTTGTTATTACCCGTCAGAGGTCGTGGTTGGTTGCTCCAGATATGTCCGCAACGCAGAGGGTTTTCGAGGGCGGTCTAGTGGAAGACGATGCTCGTATGCGTAGTGGGGTGGACGAGGTTGTTGGCTCGGGTGATGAAAGAAGTGTTTTGAGCCAACTGTCTGGAGAGGGTTATGTCGCTTATACACTCGGAAAAGATCCGTATGAGAAATACTTCTCGTTTACACTGAACCCAGCCATAAATCAGCTAGAGAGACGATTAAAGCGCCTGTTTCAGGATGTCCAGAGTGTGCGTCTGCAGATGAGTCGCTTGCGTGCCATCAAGCAGCCCGAGGAGCTGAGTGCAATACGTGAGGCTATTGCGCTCACGGTTGATGCTTTTTCACACGCTAAGCAAGATATCCCTGCGCTGAGTCGGGAGTACGAGCTCGAGGCCGTGTTTACTGCGCATTTTCGTCGGCATAATGGACATCATGCATATGACCCGATTGTTGCTAGTGGTAAAAATGCTTGTACATTGCATTATGCGAAAAATGATACGGCATGGCAGCAGCCAAGCCTTGTGCTGATCGATATAGGCGCTCGAACGATGGGCTATGCGGCCGACATTACACGTACGTATGCACTCGGGCAGCCCACAGAGCGTCAGGTGGCGGTATATCGTAGGGTGCGTGAAGCCCACGTCGCAATTATAAACCTCCTGAAGCCTGGGCTGACATTGCTGCAGTACCAGGACGCGTCAGATGACATTATGCGACAAGCCCTGCGTTCCCTCGGGATTTTAAAGGAGAAGCATGATTATCGGCGTTATTTTCCTCATGCGATCAGTCATGGGCTTGGTATTGATGTTCATGATTCGCTCGGAGGGTATGAAACGCTTCGTCCGGGCATGGTCTTAACGGTTGAGCCAGGAATTTATATCCCCGAGGAGGGGATTGGCGTGCGACTCGAGGATGATATCTTGATTACCGAGGCGAGTCACGAGAATCTTAGTGAGGCACTGTCGCTCGATCTGTGATATACTGGCAATAATATTATGAAAAAACAGTTTGGAGTTTTTCTTCTTCGTTGCCTGCTTAATTCATTTGGACTATGGGTTGCAGTTCGTGTATTTGGAACGGGGTATACAGATAAAGACCTGCAGGATGGATTGTGGGTATTTATTGTTGCTGGTGTGATTTTTTCGGTTGTTAATGCACTTCTAAAGCCCCTCGTAGTAGTACTATCGTTACCTGCAATTCTCTTGACGCTAGGGCTTTTTACAATCATAGTGAATGGCTTTATGGTGTATGTTGCACTTAAGCTAGCACCGGGGATAACGATGACGTTCTGGTACTCTGTCCTAGCGGGAATGGTGTTGAGTCTGATAAACTATATAGTAAGTACAACGATTGAAATGCGGAAGACAAAACGTACAGAGGAGATGACATGACATTTGATTTATTTTTACAGATAGTGACCGTTGGATCTGCGGTACTTATGGTGCTTGCTATTCTGCTACAGCAGCGAGGGTCTACGCTTGGTGCAGGATTTGGCAGCTCTGGAGAGCTGTATACGACGCGACGCGGTTTTGATAAAAACCTTTTTGATGTGACGATAGTCCTTGCGGTTATCTTTGTATTATCTATCTTGGCTGGATTATTGCTACCTAGCTAGGTTGGCTGTTGAGGTACGTAGCGTATGGCACAAGATCAAGAAAAGGGTTGGAAGCGGTTTCAGCGGCTACGTTTTGATAGAAAGCAAGCTCTCAAGCGGTTGCGCCGGGTGGAGACGGTATCTGTTCGGCATGCGCACAAGTTTATCTTGAAGCGATGGCGTAACGTGCGCGACGTTAGAGGTATTGTTGTGGTGTGGCTTATGGCGGTGGGTTGCTTGATAGGTGCAGCGGGGCTGCAGTTCTTATGGGATAGGCAGTCATATGAGGTGGCAGCCAGTGCGTTAGGTGGAACGTACGCTGAGGCGATTTTTGGTCCTGTAGACACATTAAATCCTCTTTTTGCCGATACTCCTGCTGAAGATGCCGTCAGTCAATTGGTGTTCTCTCGGTTGCTCACATACGACAAGACAGGTCATCTGAATTATGATGCAGTGAAGAAACTTCAGTCCAGTAAAGATGGTCTCGTATATACAGTTACGCTCCGTTCAGACATATTTTGGCATGATGGACAGCGTCTCGATGCTGATGATGTTATGTTTACGGTTGGTTTGCTCAAGGATCCGATTACCCGGACACAGATTCGTGGATGGGATAATATACAGGCGGTTAAGAAGGGCACTTATACGATAGAATTTACGCTACAGTCCGTATATACACCGTTTGAGTCGGCACTCACCTTTCCGATTCTGCCTGCGCACATCTTTGAAGGGGTCGAACACGATGCGGTGAGGGAACATGACTTTAGCGGCAACCCTGTTGGGTCGGGTCCATTTGCCTTCCGGTTGCTGCAGGATACAGAGCAGGCGGAGAAGAAGATAATTCATCTTGTAGCAAATAAGCAATATTACAAATCGTCACCAAAATTAGCTCGTTTTCAGATTCTCGTTGCGACTAACGATAATGTCGTCCAGGCAGCTCTTGCTACAAATGAAGTGAATGGAGCAAGCGGATTATCGAGAGAGTTTACATATAGGCTTCCCGAGAAGCGCTATACTGTGCAGACTCAGCCAATTCAGGCGGGTGTTTATGCTCTCCTGAACAACGATAGTGATATATTATCCGATAAGGCTGTTCGTCGTGCATTGCAATACGCGACAAACACGCAAGAGGTCCGAGAGAAAGTTGGTGGTGATGTTCCTGAGATGGGATTGCCGTATACGAGTTTCCATATCGATGCGACTGATGAGGCTGGCAAACCGAAGCCTCCTCGGTACAATCCAGGGCAGGCTAAAAAGCTGCTCGATCGAGCAGGCTGGAAGCTTGATAGTGATGGGGTACGCACAAAAAACGGCAAGCCATTACGCTTGGCGGTTGTGACGACAAAGAATGCAGACTACGAGCGTGCACTCGAGACAATCGCGGGACAATGGCGCAGTATCGGGGTTGAGGTTGATACGCGTATCATCGATGCGGCTGATCCAACCCAGAGCTTTGTCCAGTCAGTTTTGCAGCCACGAGCGTATGATGTGCTGCTGTACCAGTTGACGATAGGCGGTGATCCTGATGTTTTTGCGTATTGGCATTCCTCCCAGGCTGTCGCGCGAGGCTTGAATCTTGCTAACTATAGCAGCCCAGTCGCAGATGATATACTTTCGAGCGCTCGTGCTGCAGTGAGCGATGAGCTGCGTACTGCTAAGCATGCTGCTTTTGCTCGACAGTGGATTGAGGACGCGCCAGCTATTGGGCTCTATCAAGCGATAACGCGCACTGCTGTGGGTAAGAGCGTGGGCGGTATGCAACAGGATGCGTCACTGGTCATGCCGTACGCTCGCTATGGTGAGGCGTACCTCTGGACGGTTGGCAATCGAACTGTTTACAAAACGCCATGATGTCGGTATACTACAACAGTACCTGCCTTATTAGTATGCACTGGTGGCGGAATTGGTAGACGCGCTAGCTTGAGGGGCTAGTGAACGCAAGTTCGTGGAGGTTCAAGTCCTCTTCAGTGCACCATCATTGACAGTATAACGAAACAACGTGCTCGTGGTACAGTATCACGAGCATATTTTCTTGGAAGAATTATATGAAAAACCCAGAACTCATTCGAAACATCGCCATTATTGCCCACGTTGATCATGGCAAAACGACAATGGTCGATGGTCTACTCAAGCAGTCAAAGACCTTTCGTGATAATCAAGCTGAGATGGATCAGTCGCTCATTATGGATAGCGGTGATCAGGAGCACGAACGAGGAATTACAATTACTGCTAAGCAAACGTCGATTTATCATGGTGATTACAAAATTAATGTCATCGATACACCAGGGCATGCTGACTTTTCTGGGGAAGTTGAACGCACATTGAATATGGCAGATGGTGTCTTGTTGATTGTTGATGCCCAGGAAGGTCCGATGCCGCAAACTAAGTTTGTCCTTTCGAAGGCGCTTGAACTTGGTCTGAAGCCAGTTGTTGTTGTGAATAAAATTGATAAGCCATCACGTCGAATTGATGAAGTGATTGATGAGGTCTCAGATCTTTTTCTTGAGCTCGCCGTCAACGACAGCCAGTTACAGTATCCTGTCTACTATGCGATTGGACGTGAGGGTAAGGCGTGGAGTGAGCTACCTGATAACCCGGGCGAGCATGCGGATCTAACGCCAATATTCGACGCAATCATCAATGAGATTCCTGCACCAACTGCTGATACGGAGGGCTCATTCCAGATGCTCGTAACATCACTGCAGTATGATTCATTTCTTGGTAAGTATGCAGTTGGGCGTATTGCGCGCGGCGTTGCTAGGCGCGGTCCTGCTTCGTTGATTAAACGCGACGGTACGGTTGTCAGTACGAAGATTGAAAAGCTTTTCGGATATCGTGGGCTCGGTCGTGAAGAGGTGGAGGTGGCTGGTGCGGGTGATATTGTCGCACTCATCGGCATCGCGGATGCGCATATCGGAGAAACTATTGCAGACAAGGAGCATCCTGACGCACTACCAACGATTGACATAGAAGCACCGACACTGAGTATGTATCTTGGTCCGAACACAAGCCCGCTAAAAGGCAAGGAAGCTGAGTTTAATACGAGCCGTCAGATTGGCGATCGTCTAAAGAAAGAGCTTGAAACAAATGTATCACTTCGTGTCGAGGAAGATGGTATTGGCTTTAAGGTGTCGGGTCGTGGTGAGCTGCACCTTTCTGTGCTGATCGAGACACTTCGTCGAGAGAATTACGAATTTGAGGTTGGACGACCACAGGTTGTGACAGTCGAAGAGGGTGGTGTTGTAAAAGAGCCGGTCGAGGAACTACTTATTGAGGTTGGTCCAGAGTTCATTGGTGCAGTGAGTCAGGAGCTCGGGGGGCGTCGCGCTGCGATGACAAAGCAAGAGCAGACAAGCAGTGGCACAACTCGTACGACATACATCTTGCCAACTCGGGCGCTCATAGGTCTTCGCAATACATTGCTGACTGCAACAAAGGGGACGGTTATTATGAATAGTCTGCCGCACGGCTATGAACCATATAGTGGCGTACTGCCGAAAACACGGAATGGCGCGCTTATCGCGACCGAAGCTGGTGTGACAACGCCATATGCCCTGCAGAGCGCCGAGTCTCGTGGTGAATTAATCGTCGGTCCAGGCACAACAGTGTATCAAGGAATGATCGTAGGACTGTATCAGCGTCATGATGATCTCGAGATTAATGTCTGTAGAGCAAAGCAACTGACAAATATGCGCTCATCATCGAGCGATGGTACTGTACAGTTAACTCCGTTTACGGAACTAAGCCTTGAGCAGAGTATTGATTTCATTCAAGATGATGAGCTGCTCGAGGTGACACCAAAGTCACTGCGTCTTCGCAAGCGGTATCTTGATCCGAATGAGCGCAAGCGCGCTGCAAAATCATAAGTGGGTATTTATCTGTTGAAGTAATCGCTCAAACTACTTACACTAAAGAGTATGGTGCGAAAGATAACAAAAACTGGCTTTGACACACTAAAGACCGCGCTCGTAAAGGTAACCGGGCAGTTGTTGCGTGCAAATCCGAGTCCAGATGAGTCGCTCGGCGACTTACTGACGGAAGTCCAAAGGAAGCGTGTGTATGGGGATGGTAAGACGTTTGTTGATCTCGTGCCGCGTCGTCGTATGAGACGAATCAAGCAAGAGTATCTTCTCGAGCGGCAAGATCCTAACTTTGATTTACAAGAGTTTGTAAATCGTCATTTTTATGAATTTTCTCCAGGTGAGTCGACCTATCAGGCAAATCCTGACGATACGATGCGAGAGCATATTACAAACCTGTGGTCAGTATTAGAGCGTCGTAACCGTAAAGACCGTGGTTCGCTTGTGGCACTTCCCCATAAGTATATCGTACCAGGTGGGCGATTTAGTGAGCAGTTCTATTGGGATAGTTACTTTATTATGCTGGGGTTGGCAGCTGATGATCGCTGGGATGTGATTGAGGGTATGATAAAGAATTATACCTACATGATTCGTAAATTTGGTTTTATTCCGACAGCAAATCGCACATACTTCCTCAGTCGTAGTCAGCCGCCATTCTTTTCACATATGATACAGCTTTTTGCGCAACATAAAGGGTCGCATATACTGATTGAGTATTTACCGTATCTCGTAGCAGAACATAAGTTCTGGATGAGTGGTAGGGTTGGATTAGAGCAGACTGAGCATCATGCATTTAGAAGGGTGGTTAAGATGCCAAGTGGGCTGCTCTTGAATCGATACTATGACAACAAGACGACGCCGCGGCCCGAGTCACTTCGTGAAGATATGTTGACGGCGGCAGAGTCGCCTGATCGTTCATCTGATCGTCTATTTCTGCACCTTAGGGCGGCGGCAGAGAGCGGTTGGGATTTTAGTTCACGATGGTTCCATAATCCTTCTGATATTCACACGATTCATACGGCAGATATTGTTCCAGTCGATCTGAATTCACTCCTCTACCATCTGGAGGTGACGATAGCGGAAGGCTATAAACTCTTGAAGAATAGGCCACGCTCGCGTCAATACTCGCTCTATGCTGAGAGGCGCGCGCGTACGATTGCAGAGTACTGCTGGGATGATGATAGTATGTTTTTTGTTGATCATAATTTTCACACGGGTCGGTCGACTGGTGTATTATCCCTCGCTGCGATGTTTCCGTTGTATGTTAAGATTGCAACAACCAAGCAGGCAGCAGCAGTTGCGGCGCGTCTAGAGCGTGACTTCCTCCGCCAGGGTGGTCTTGTGACAACGCTACATACGAACGGTCAACAGTGGGATAGTCCGAATGGGTGGGCTCCGCTACACTGGGTGGCAATTCAGGGTCTAAGAAATTATGGCCATCATCAGTTGGCTGACGAGATAAAAGCACGATGGATCAAACTGAACCAAGACGTATTCACAGCAGACAGAAGGATGGTCGAGAAGTATAATGTAACACACGGCAGTGGGCTGGGTGGTGGTGGCGAGTATCCGTTGCAGGATGGGTTCGGTTGGACGAATGGTGTTGCTGCAGCGCTCCTGAGCGAACCGTCGCCCTAGAGGTGCTGATTAGCAGAGGCCCCTCTGGCACGTGCTTTTATGGCACGAATGGCTGCCACTGTCCAAGCTTGCACTTCTTGCGGTGGTTGCTCGATATAGTTTTTTCGCTGATAGGTCTCGTCCCACAGGACAACTGTTTGCTGATTAATCGCGATTTCATCCTGTTCTCCACGTACATACTCTGGGAAGATGCGCGTCGTATTGACGACATCAAGAACGCCTTGGTCGAGCATATCAGCCGCATCTGTGTACTGATGTCGCCGTAGCCCCTTGGCGATATGATGTGTGTCCCAGAGCCATACACTTCCGTTATGATAGGCGCCAGGTCGAAAGCGGTACTCATCAGACGCTAGTGTGCGAACGCCTGATTTGCAGTGCATTTCGGGCGATAGGAGCTGCGTAACGACAGATTCACGCTGGTTTTTTATGTTTTGATCATCTCCTTCGAGAAGTCGAGAGTGTAGTACGTGCCCCATGTTTGAGGTGCGCACTTTGAGTTGACGGAGCCGACCATTTGGATCTCGGTCGGTGCCAAGTACAAAATAACCACCTTTATCATCGGTCCAGAAGTGCTTGAGGATAGACTGTTTCAGTGTCTCGGCTTCTGATAGTAATGCGGCACTACGTTGCTGGTCGTCAAATATATCTCCAAATATTTCGGCAGCATCGATCAATGCATCATATGTTGTGACCTGTACTTCAATGGAAGTAATGCCTTGTGTGTGGTCTGCGAGCGTCCCGTCACTATGATGATATGCATCCCAGGAGTCTTTCCATACTTGGTTCTCTATGCCGAGCGGAAGGAGGGATTTGTACTCGATCAAGCCTTCATTATTCTGTGCGCGTCGCTGAGCAATCCACCCAAGCGCCATATCAAGCGCATAAGCGATAGTCTGCTCTTTCTCATCTCGATCAAGGTATTGCTCACCGAGAAATGCATGATTTTCTTCGGATAATTTTATATAGGCTGCTAATGTCCGAATAAATTCAGGTGTCGCGTCGACAGATCCATAGTAGGGCCATCCCCAGCCACGCTCACGAGATATTTTTCTTCCGACGGCATCGAATCGACTACGTGCTTCGTGTACTATGCGTCCCGGCTCCTCTTCGCGTGAGTCGTTATAGGTGACACCTTGGAGTCTCGCGAGGGTGAGGATGGTACTGCGGGCAAGTTCAGGATAGGACGGTATCAGGTCAATTGCGACTCGTAGGGAGTCTCTGCCAAACACAGCCTCATAGAGTCGAAGGTGTTCAGGAGCATCATCAAGGGCAAGAGCCGCAAGGCTTGGTCCTGTGCGGCCGATCTCAGCGGTGCGTGTTGCGCGAGTAAGGCGAAGGAGCTGCTCGGTCGATGAAGGCGCTTTTGTGAAGATACGAAGTGGGTGATCTATAATAGGGCCGTGTAAGGACTCGCCCTCTAAGAGGTATGGATATGTCGTACTGCGTTCGTGCGATGCCGGTCTATACTCCATGCTATTAGTATAGCGTAAAGGCTAGGTAAGGGAGTCATTATACATCGGCATCTGTCTTTTAGTGCGCCGCATGGTAAGATGGTAGTATTATGGCGAAAAAATCACTGCGCATTGCGATGATTGCACCACCATGGCTTGCCCTTCCTATTAAGGGATATGGTGGCATCGAGTTGGTCGTGCAGAGTCTTGTCCAGGAGCTCCAGCGGATTGATGGCGTCTCTGTTGAGTTATTTGCAAATGGCGCTCGCCGCATGAAAGGTGTCAGAACCCATGCCTACTATGACCGTGAATACTTTGATGCGATTGATCTTCCATACTATGATGCACCGCTGCAGATCATGCAGACACATTTCAATTTTGCCCTGAAGGAGATTGAAGCAGATGGCGGATTCGATATTATTCATGATCATAATCCATATATTGGCCCAGCATACTTTTCGTTGGCAAGCCGTATTGCGGGTGTTCCTCCAGTGCTGCACACCTTTCACGGCCCGCCATTCTCGACGGCAGAAACAATCGCAGGAGGCCAGGCTGATAATCGACCACAATTAAGTCTTATGAATCTAGGAAGGCTTTATATGACCTGTATCTCCGATGCAATGGCAAAAAAAGCTCCGAAAGAAATAAAACCTCATATGCTGAGGGCGGTCCATAATGCAATCGCATATGAACAGTTCCCGTTTGAGCCTGTCAAGCAAAATTACTACATTACCCTTGCTCGGTTTACGAAGGATAAGGGGCAGGTAACCGCTGCAAAGTTTGCGGCAAAGTACAAGAAGCGATTACGTATGGCAGGTACGGTGGCAGGTATTGGATCAAATCGAAAGCTACTTTTTGAGTTATCGAATCCATTGAGTAAATACAGAAAGAATGAGGAGTTTCGCTATTATAGCGATAAGATACTGCCGTATGTCCTGACGTATCCGCGCATAACATACTCGGGTAATCTGAGCGGTAAGCGTAAAATGCAGTTCCTATCATGCGCTAAGGCCTTGCTTTTTCCGATTGAATGGGAGGAGCCATTTGGAATGGCGGTTATTGAGGCGCTCGCTTGTGGCACTCCGGTTGTTGCGATGAATCGTGGCGCGATGCCGGAGATTATTGAGCATGGCGTGAATGGCTTTTTGGCAAACAGTGAGCGAGAGTTTTATGAGTATGCCCTACGAGTTGATGAGATTAGCCCTGAAGCCTGTCGAAACAGTGTCGAAATGTATTTTTCAGCGAGAGTCATGGCAGAGCAGTATGTCGAGAGGTACAGGGAGGTTATTGCTCTCACTTCGACGGAGGAATGATTTCTTTTGGTAAGAATCCCTTGCTGTGCTCGAAGCCAGCTTTCCATTCGTAATCCTTGCCGTAGTCGAGATCTTTCATGAGCTTAGTTGGCGCATTACGCAGATGGAGGGGGACTGGCGCATCAGGGTGTTGTTTTGCGAGCGCCTGCGCTCGATGCATCAGATCAGTTATTTCACGTGATTTTGGCGAGCGAGCCAGGGCTGTTGCGCAGTGGTAAAGAATGTAATTGCTCTCTGGCATACCGACTCGTTCGACAGCTTGAAACGTGGCGGTAGCGAGCGCTAGGGCGCCGTTACCTGCGATTCCAATATCCTCACTTGCAAAGATAATCATCCGACGAGCAATAAACTTCGGGTCCTCACCTGCATCAATCATGCGGCTAAGGTAGTAAAGAGTTGCATCGACATCGCTACCGCGCATACTCTTGATAAATGCAGAAATGACATTGTAGTGCATCTCGCCCTTTTTGTCATAACCGGGCACTCTCTTCTGGGCAGCAACCTTAACAATATCAGGTGTGATCTTAGTTTTCTCCATACTCAGCGAGAGCTCAAGATTACCGAGCGCCACTCGGGCGTCACCACCTGACAGTTCAGCAAGATAATCAAGTGCCTTGGGTGTGACGGACGTGCTCTTTTTGAGCCGTTGGAGCGCCCGTTTTAATATAGTGATAATCTCGCTTTTCGAAAGCGGCTGTAACACCAAAACGCGCATACGGCTTAATAGGGGCGCAACAACCTCAAAACTAGGGTTTTCGGTTGTAGCGCCAATCAATGTAATGAGGCCCGACTCGACGTGTGGCAAGAACGCGTCCTGCTGAGCTTTGTTAAAGCGGTGAATTTCGTCGACAAAGAGAATTGTGCGAAGCTGAAGATTCCAGTTCTGGCGGGCGTGTTCGATAACCTTCTCGACATCCTTTTTACCACTTGTCACTGCCGATAGTTCAATAAACTCAGCGTTTACTTCACTTGCAATAATGCGTGCTAGGGTTGTTTTACCCGTTCCTGGTGGTCCCCATAGGATAAGGCTGACTGGTTCTTTTTGCGTAACGATTCTCCTGAGAATTTCGCCGCCATCAAGAAGGTGTGTTTGTCCAATCACTTCGTTGAGTGATGTGGGGCGCATCTGCTCAGCAAGGGGGATCCGTCCACTATCCATACTGCATCCATTATACACTCTTGCAAATATCTTGTTGCGATTGCGGATGTGATCTTTGCGTGCCCGAGGATGAATCACCGTTAATCTTGCTGGCGCCTTCCGAGAGATATAAACTACTATTCTATAGTATAATGAACATATAAAAGGAGAGATAGGTTATGGTATTTTTGTGGATTGTCCTCATTGTCGTCTTTATACTCATCATAAGCGGCATCAAAGTTATTAATCAATATGAGCGGGGTGTCGTGTTGACACTTGGTCGCTATACAGGTCTGCGCGATCCAGGTTTGCGCGTAGTCATTCCAATTTTTCAGCGTCTAATTCGTGTTGATATCCGCTCGATGCCGATTGATGTGGCGAAGCAAGAGATTATCACGAAAGACAACGTAACGGCTGGGGTTGATGCGATTGTTTATTTTCGTGTTATCAACGCGCCGAAGGCGGTCCTTGAGACCACAAACTATGTTTACGCAACGAGTCAGTTTGCACAGGCGGCACTACGTGACGTAACGGGTAACTTCGAGCTTGATGAATTGTTGTCTAAGCGTGAAGAGATTAGTCAGCAGATCAAAGAAATTGTTGATTCGCAGACTGATCAGTGGGGGATTGATGTTGAGGCAGTAAAGATCCAGAATATCGAACTCCCGTCTGATATGAAGCGAGCGATGGCAAAGCAGGCCGAGGCTGAGCGTGAGCGTCGAAGTAATATTATTAATGCTGAGGGTGAGCGTGCGGCTGCCGAAACACTTGCCGAGGCGGCGAGAATTATCGCTTCTACTCCTGGTGCATTGAACTTGCGTACTTTAAATACGATCGAGCGCATTAGTACCGAGCCTAGCCAGAAGACAACAATGCTGTTTCCTATCGAATTGATTGATGCGGTTCGTGATATTGGTGCAGGACTGAATAGGAAATAGGGTAGAAAGTACCAAAGAAAACACCTCAGACTATCTGAGGTGTTTTCTTTGGTGGCTCCTCCCAGATTTGAACTGGGGACACAAGGCTCTTCAGGCCTCTGCTCTACCAACTGAGCTAAAGAGCCGTGATTGGGTTCATCATATTGTATTTTACTAGAGACTGTTCAAAAGAGCAAGATACTATCAGGTGCGAGCTAGTGTGGCGAGCGGTCGTTATTCTACAGAAAAGATGAGGCTGTTTCCCCATGGGTCACTTACGTAGACATTTCCGTTTTTCTGCCTGAAGGTATGCTGTCTCTCTTCTAGTCGTTTTGTAAGGTTGAGAAGATCGTCACTGCCGGGTAGTGTAAGTTGGATATCAGCTAGACCGAGAGCGGGGTCGCGTTTGCTGGCACCTTGGCTCATCCAAGTATTCATTGCCATATGGTGATGGTAGCCACCGACTGATACAAAAAGAGCACTGCCCATATCTGCTGTGATATCAAATCCTAACTTGTCGACATAGAAGTCACGAGCGCTTGGAATATCACCAACACGCAGGTGGACATGACCGAGTTTTCGCGTCTTATCGAGCTGACCGTGAAGATTATTGATAATATACTGTTCAGGGTTGATGTAGAGAGTATCCATTTTTACGTGACCATCGACCCATTGCCAGTCATCACGTGGTCGATCGTAGTAGAGCTCAAGACCGTTGCCTTCGGGGTCATGGAAGTAGAATGCTTCGCTCACGAGATGGTCTCCCGTGCCTTCAAATGACTCTGGTGCTTGCTGTATGACACTCAGAGCGGCCTGAGCGAGGGCTGCTTGTGATGAAAATAGAATAGCATTATGGAAGAGTCCAGCGTTCCGGATCGAGGTATTCTGGAATTCTGGCTTAGAGATTAACTCTAGCACAGGTGTCTGGTCGTGCCCCAGTATCCAGCGACTATCGGTACTCTCGAGCAAATCTAGTCCGACAGCGTTCTTGTAAAATGCACCAACTTTTTGTAAATCTCTGACGTATAGTTGCGATGGTTTAATTTGGAGCGATGCAGCAAGAAGGGAGTTACTCTTATTCATGAGAAATCTCCTCATTCTTAGTTAGAAAGCGCGAGAAGTGATTAACGGCGGCCAGGATTGGTACTGCTTCAGTGCCAAGGTTGGTTAGGCGGTAGGAGACATCATACTTGGAGGTTTCTTGTCTGCTGATGAGACCCGAAGATTGCATATTTTTGAGCCGCTTGGTCAGTGTGACAGTGTTGACACCCTCGAGGCACCGTTCGAGGTTACTAAATCGAATCGACTTGCCGTCAGACAGGACGTCTATAATTCGCAGTGTCCAGTAATCGCCAAGGATTTTTAGGCTTGGTAGGCAGATTGGTTGCTTCATAGGTCTCCTCTATACTTTATATAGTACTATATAAAGTATAGCACATGTCAGAATGCTGTCAATAAAGAAGCCTGAGTGGACTAGATTTTTTGATGGTGACGCGAGATTCTCGGCAAAATCAGAATCAGACTGAGCTACTTATTGCTGATTCAAAAGGGTATGTCGGTTATTTGGTATAGTAGGCTTATGAAAATAACTTTTATTCGCCACTCGAAAACCTCTGTTAAACCCGAAGTGCCTATCACTCTCTGGGGGTTATCAGACGTGGGCATTGACAGGGCTCATGAGCTTGCGGCGGATGTTAGAATAAAAGAAATTGATGTTTTTTACTCCAGCCTTCAAACAAAAGCAATAGAAACAATGATCTACCTTGCGAAGCCAAGCGCTATTCCAATGCGGACCCATAAAGACCTTACAGAAATAACTTCCTTTACGAATAAATTTTATACTGGCGAGAAATATACGCAGCAAATTGAACAGTACTACAATCGAACCCTTGATCGTATTGCAAATGGCGAAACAATTGAAGAGGCCCTCAATCGTTTTATCGCAGCTCTAGAGCAAATTACCGAAACAGAGCATAAGGCTAAAAATATAGGTATTATTACTCATGGATATATCCTGTCGTTTTTTACCGGTAAATATACAAACTTGTTGCCATTCGATTTACATCACAGTATTCAGCAGCCCGATGTTGCAGAATTTGACTGGGAGTCTAGGTCGTTTACGTCACTATGGAGAGCTGGGAGGTAGCAGATGTGATGATTTTTAAGCGTAAAAAATCTCAAAATGAAAAACTTCCCAAGCACCCACACTACAGGACTGATAGCATATCCGGGGATGTGTCTGGCTACCCAGTGACAAAAGATTTTCTCCGTGTGATGAAGAAGCATCGGTTCGATGGTGCTGGTGAGTCTGTTGGCTCATTAATCATGAGTATGTTCTCGCGTTATGATGATAAGATTCTAGGCATACGCAATTACGAAGCTGATAAAGATGAATGTGCAGCTATTGACTTCGTCAATCTCGATACACTCTACGATTTTATCTGGGAGGTTTCTACAGGCGAGAGTGATTTTACTCCTGCCGGCGTTACTTTTTTAAACGAATACTTTGACTTTACCTTTCTTGCAAATGAATATAGAGTGAACAATAAAGAATTGCCTCCTTATGGTGAGGGTAAAACAGAGAAGAGGCGTATCGAATTGTTTGTTGACTACATGGATAGTATCGAGCCTATGGAAGTGGCTCTGTTTATTGCAGAGTCTCAGTGGAGTGAATCTAACAAAAAAGGCGTTAAACCTTCGCTGGAGAATTTAGATAATAAGCTTCTCCCTCCGAAATAGAGAAAAGCTTAACGGGGGCTGTAGTCGAGGCATTTCTGTAGGATGCAGGGATGCCGGTATTTTGAGAAAAATAAAATGACCCTACTGGGTCATAAATCGAGGTTTGGTGCGGGTATGGAGACTCTAACTCCAGGCCTCTTCCATGGCAAGGAAGCGCTCTAACAACTGAGCTATACCCGCGTACAAGCTATGATTATAACGACCTCGTGGTGGTTTTGCAAGAGGCTAGGGCGAGATGGCCGCGGGGTGTGCGGTGGCGAGTGTGGAGTACGAGCTGTATGTCACTGTTCCATAGCTAGTGTCGCGTATTTAAAAATACTTCTTTCGGCTGACTTCTCTGCGTCCTTGAATAGTATCGGATTCACGAATGACAGCTCGTCTCCGTCTTCACCAACCTCAAATAATAATTCCTCTGGGTGCACAACGTAGATTGCCCTAATCTGATAGAAGTTGTGTTCTGATAGAAGTTTTGGGTCCTCGATAAGAATAGGTCGACAGGAAAAGTCTCCACGTAGCTGCACTTCTTCTTTGAGCTCACGTGCCAGCGACTCTTTGATAGTCTCCCCGTGGTCCATTCCACCGCCAGGTAGGTCCCACCAGTCACGACCGTGCTCTTTTACGACGAGTACTTCACCCTGCATATTGAAGATAACTGCTTTAAGCGAAACTCGAAAAAGGTAATCGCTCCTTCTCGATCCTGATGTATACAGTAGAGCGCCCTGAATACTGTGCAATTCATCCATAAGCGGTAGTATGCCAGTGGGATCGACAAAGAAGAAGTACCCCTGAGTGGGGTACGATAATGATACATATATTTTTTATTGGTGCGGGTTGAGAGGGTTGAACTCCCGTTTCTACCTTGGAAAGGCAGTGTATTGACGTTATACGATACCCGCATTCACCTTGTGTAGTATAGCAGATAGTCTGGTAGGTTGCCTACCGTCTCGTGCTATACTGGACAGCAGTGGCGCGTTGGCGGAGCGGTTACGCAGAGGTCTGCAAAACCTTTGAGACGGGTTCGACTCCCGTACGTGCCTCCATAAAATAATCTCGAATATCGAGGTTATTTTTGTTTGAGTATCTCAAGTAGTGCAGGGAATGTCTCGCCATTAAAGTGCCCATGATCTTCAAATGTATGTGAAATTGCACCTGGTAGGTCGGATTGAAACTTTCCAAGCTCGGCAAAAGGAACAACAGGGTCATCTTTGCTGTGGAATAGATGGACTTCTTCTGCACTCTTTCCGAGGTCAGTTGCACTACTTATTAAAAAGTCACTGCTCTCGTCTGGCAGCCTATCGTTATATGACCCAGCTATCAAGATGAGGCGGCGTACCGGTTGTGTAAGGGGTTGTTCTTGAAGGTATTTTGCCAAGAACATCGCTCCGAGACTGTGGCCGACAAGTTGAATATTATTACCAAAGAATGGGATGAGCTTTTCGAAGTATATTCTCCATTCGTTGTATGAGGCATTATGACCGTTTGGGAAGGTCGGTAGTAGTACGTCGGTGTCAGGCAGTTGTTCTGCAATCCACGACTTCCATTTTCTCTGCGGCTTCAGTCGTTCGTAGTCTATATCACTCGTCTTTAGGTGATTCAGATAGGTATTGTGCGAAGAATAACTCTCCCCACCATGAATTATCAGCACTTGCTTCATGTTTCTAGTATACTAGAAACTAGGCTCGGATGGCGGAACAGGTAGACGCGAGGGACTTAAAATCCCTTGGATGAATAATCCGTGCGGGTTCGATTCCCGCTCTGAGCACCACGATGCTCTTACACGAACCACAGCGATGCGTGGGTGCATTAAGGTATAGTATGGCGATAAAAATATTGCTATACTGGAAGTGTAATCAATAAAGAAGGGGAATAAATATGGAACTATTGTGGCTCTGGATACTACTCGGTATCATTGCCGTGCTCGTTATTTTCGTTATCGCGACGTATAACGGTCTTGTGGCGTTAAAGAATCGTGTCGATGAAGCGTGGAGCGACATTACCGTGCAGCTTAAGCGACGTGTCGACTTGATTCCAAATCTTGTTAATACGGTGCAGGGATACGCAAAGCACGAGAGTGCTGTGTTCGAGAAGGTGACAGAAGCTCGCTCGGCAATTCAGAATGCTCAGGGAGTTAAGGATGCGGCTGCTGGTGAGAATATGCTAGAGGGTGCCCTTAAGAGCCTTTTTGCGGTCGCTGAGGCCTACCCAGACTTGAAGGCTAATCAGAATTTTGCACAACTTCAGCAAGAGCTTGTTGATACTGAAGATAAGATTCAGGCTGCTCGTCGCTTCTATAACGGTGGCGTGCGTGATCTCAATACAAAGATTCAGCTTTTCCCAAATAATATCTTTGCAGGAATGCTCGGATTTAAGGAGCGTGAGTTCTTCGAGCTCGGCGAGGCAGAGCAGGCTGCTGCTGAACAGCCGGTTGACGTTAAATTCTAGTAGTTTGACGAGGTTAAATACCCCTCATAGCAGAGGGGTATTTTTATTGATGGTAGGTGGAAAGCTACGATAAAATCAGGTACAATAAGGGTATGTATTCTGCTATTGCGAAAAATAAACGAAATACGGTATTTATTATGGCGTTTTTTGTTGGGCTGATCGGTGCGATTGGTTGGTTAGTGAGTCTTTACTTTGGAAATACATCAATCACATTTGTTGTTATCGGAGTTGCGGCGACATACGCATTGATTCAGTATTTTGCAGCTGGCAAGCTTGCAGTAGCAATGACAGGCGCACATGAGATTCAGAAGGCAGACAACCCTCGTCTTTATCGAATTGTAGAGAATCTATCGATTACGACGGGTATGCCGACGCCAAAGATATACGTTATTAATGACCCAGCGCCAAATGCTTTTGCAACAGGCCGTGATCCGAAGCATGCGATTGTCGGGGCAACAACTGGACTTCTTGACGTTATGGATGATCGTGAGCTCACAGCGGTGATGGCTCATGAGATTGGGCATGTACAAAATTATGATATTCGCGTTAGTACGATTGCCTTTGGTCTTGTCAGTGCAATCGGCCTACTGAGTGATATCGTACTTCGTATGATGTTTTTCTCGGGTGGTAATAGAAGCAACAATAACAACGGTGTACACCCAATAGTTTTTGTGATTGGTCTCGTTGTCATCATTCTCGCGCCTATCATTGCCGCAATCGTACAGATGGCGGTGAGTCGTCAGCGTGAGTATCTTGCTGATGCGACGGGTGTGATGACAACACGGGATCCTGAGGGGTTGGCGAGTGCCCTTGGTAAGCTCCAACAATATGGACGACCAATGCAACAGCAGACGTCATCTGCGGCAAACCTTTTTATGAATAATCCCCTCAAGGCAGGATTTTTTACAAAGCTTTTTAGTACTCACCCTCCACTTGAGGAGCGAATTGCTCGACTTCAAAAAACAGCAGGGACATTTTAGTTACTAGCTATGGCGCGAGATACGAAGGGGCGGCTGAAGAATACGTCAAAGACGCGCACTGTAAAGAGAACCGATCACGCGAAGAGATCGTCAAAGCCTGATAAGAAGACTACGATCTTCCGGATGATTGGCAGGAAGGTAAGTAGCTTCATGGCGCGCCGTCCACATAGGAGCTTCCGCCGTACGAGGCGGCGTGATTATATGAGGTCACTCCAGCTTCCTGGGTATTGGGCATTTACGGGTCAGGTGTTGAGTGTGCTGCGGGATAGTCGAAAACAGGTACTATTACTGGGGTTGCTTTATGTGCTCGTGAGCGGTGTATTTCTGGGCCTTGGGTCTCAGGAGAGTTTTACGACCCTACGAGAGACGTTGAGTGAAGCAGGAGCGTACATTACCGATGGTGACTGGAGTGCGATGGGTGAGGCGTCTCTTTTGGCGCTGTCTACAGTAGCAGGGTCTTTATCGCCAAGTCTGACAGAAGCACAGCAAGTCTATGCGATTATTCTCGGACTTCTGATGTGGCTTGCACTTGTATGGCTTTTGCGACAAAAGCGTGCCGGCGGATCAGTAAGAGTTCGTGACGCACTCTATAATGCTGGTGCACCAATTATACCGACGACACTACTGTTCGTTGTGCTCTTGCTGCAGCTTTTACCGATTGCATTAGTCGCGATTGGCTATAGCGCAGCGCAAGCGACAGGGTTACTGGCGGGTGGGGTTGAGGCGATGTTGTTTTGGGCTGCGGCGACAGGTCTTGCGGCGTTATCTCTGTATTGGCTGAGCAGTACGGCACTTGCTCTCGTGATTGTAACACTACCAGGCATGTATCCGATGCGAGCACTTCGTATTGCTGGAGACATGGTTGTGGGGCGTCGCTTACGTATTCTCTACAGGGTCCTTTGGATGCTTCTTGGTGTTGTGGTGATGTGGGCTGCTGTGCTTATTCCTATCATCATGCTCGATACAGGACTAAAGGATATTTGGCCCGTGATTGCGTGGCTACCAACTATTCCTGTCGTTGTTCTCGTGTTGAGTTGCCTGTCATTTATTTGGGTAGCTTCGTATGTCTATTTGTTGTATAGAGGTATAGTAGATGATGATGCAAAACCAGCCTGAGCAAAGAATTTCGGAACTACGTAAATTGTTGGTCCGCTATGGATACGAGTATCATGTACAGGATACTCCGAGTGTCTCTGATGCCGTGTATGATAGCCTCTTCTCCGAGCTCAAGCAGCTTGAGCTTCAGCACCCTCAGCTAGTTACTATGGATAGCCCGACACAACGCGTGGGGGGCGAGCCCAAGGGTGGGTTCCAGAAGGTTCGTCATATGCACCGTATGCTGAGCTTGAATGATGTATTTGATAAAAGTGATGTTGAAGCATGGGCACGTCGTATGGATAAGCTATTACCAGGCAGAAAGCATGAATATTTTGCTGATATCAAAAAAGACGGTCTTGCATGCTCGCTTATTTATGAAGATGGACTGCTTGTGCGCGCGATAACGCGAGGTGATAGCTATGTCGGTGAGGATGTGACAGCGAATGTTCGCACGATCAAAAACATACCACTCAGGCTGTATAGCAATGATAGTGTGCCTGGATTCCTTAGGGGGCGCACTGAGATACGGGGTGAAATTGTTATGCTGAAGACGAACTTCGAGGCCCTCAATGCACATCAGCGCTCGATAGGTAAGCCTGAGTTTGCTAACCCTCGGAACTTAGCGGCGGGGACGATTCGTCAGCTTGATTCACGTCTTGTTGCTGAGCGTCCGTTGACGTTTCTCGGGTATGATCTACTGCGCGAGAATCCAGATGAAGTTCCGACGAATATGTTTGCATATGAAGCGATGGATGCACTTGGTATTCAGCGTAGCCAGGAGGCGGCAATATTTGATTCACTTGATGAGGTGATGGAATTTGTTAGTCACTGGGATGGCGCACGTCATGATTTAAACTATAATACAGACGGGCTCGTTGTTAAGTTGAATGATCGCGCTCAATTTATGGAGCTTGGTGTTGTCGGCAAACAGCCGAGGGCAGCTGTTGCATTCAAGTATGCTGCTGAGCAGGCGACGACAGTCGTTCGAGATATCGTTGTGTCTATTGGTCGCACTGGCGCAGCAACGCCTGTCGCGGTGGTTGATCCGGTGCAAATTGCAGGGACTACTGTGCAGCACGCTAGTCTTCACAATGCCGATGAGATTGCACGACTTGACATAAGACGAGGTGATACGGTCGTGATGTATAAGGCAGGTGACATTATTCCGCAGATAGAATCCGTCATCATGTCGTTACGGCAAAATAATGCGCCACAGATTAACTACGAAGATGAATTGGCACGCCAGTATCCTGAGCTCGAGTTTATTCGACCAGATGGTGAAGTGGTGTATCGTGTGAAGGGATTGTCTGGTCCGCTAATCTTGAAGCGTGCGTTACGGCACTTTGCTTCGAAGGGTGCACTCGATATCGATACGCTTGGCGAGAAGAATGTCGCAGCACTAGTGGATGCTGAGATGGTACATGATCTTGCTGATATTTACACACTTTCAAAGGATGATCTGCTGACATTGGATAGATTTGCAGATATATCGGCACAAAAGCTGATCGATGCAATAGACGCCAAGCGCACACCACGTCTTGAGCGGTTTATATTTGGTCTTGGGATTAGGCATGTCGGTGCACAGACGGCGAGCGACCTGGCTGATGCATTCCAGACAATCGAGGCATGTCGGAGTGGAACTCTCGCCGAGTTTGAATCAATCGATGGAGTCGGTAAGGTTATAGCAGAGAGTTTAGTGACATGGTTTGCTGACGAGGATAACAAGATATTACTGGATAAGTTTCGTGAAGCCGGAGTCGAACCTGTGTACGTGGCGCGGGCAGGGAGTTTGCGTGGGACCCACTTTGTCATTACTGGATCACTTGAATCGATGGGGCGGGATGAGGCTGCAGAGCAGATTCGTGAGCAAGGTGGCGTGTTCCAGACAAGTATCGGGAAGGAAACAACGTACCTTGTTGCTGGTAAGAAGGTTGGCGAAGGAAAGCGCAAGAAGGCTGAACAGTATGGAGTGGAGATTATTGACGAGAACGCTTTTCTGCATCTCCTTGGCGCATAGGAAATGGTTTTGCAAGGAATTCCAGGGCCTGCTGATTGAATGAGTAGATGGTTGGCTGAGATTGCTTTGCTTGCTTTCTCGGCTTTTCCTTGAGTACATCGAGTGCAAGAAATTTCTTGCGGAAATTACGCCTGTCTACATGCTGGTGTGTTATGGCTTCAAACGCTTGTTGGAGCTCGGTGAGATCGAAGTCTTTCGGGAGGAGGAAACTCAAAATGGTTGAATAGAGCGTTTTTGCATGAAGCCTATCGAGTGCATAGCGAAGGATGGTCTGATTATCTTGGGTGAGTCTTGGGAGCTTATCGATAGGAAATACACCAACCTGCTGCGTGCCCTTGAGCCAGCGAATGGACCGCGAAAGATACATGTACGACACACATACTGTCGTACGGTTAGATGTCGCCCATTCTAATGTATAGAGCTGTTCGCGGTAGCTGATATCTGCGTCTTGGAGCCCAATTGTTGTTCGTAGGGTGGTTTCGAGGCTTGTGAGAGTCGTCTGTGTCTGTCCTACAGGAGCGGAGGGTAGATGCCAGTTTGGCCGACCGTTAGGCGCTGTTCCGTCTGATGTAAGTAAGACCGAAAGAGACCCAGCACTATACTGAAAGATTACAACATTACTGATAACTAGTGGACCGTACTGCATGGCTATAGTGTACTACATACATGTATGGTATGTAAAAAATACACACTAGATATTCTAGCGTGTATTTTTACTGCCGTGCAGGTAGATATACTACCAGCTGCGTTGACGGAATGATCCGCCACCATTGCCGCCACGGTCGTTGCCGCCAAAGTCTCGTCGTGGACGATCTTCCTTTGGACGAGCAAGGCTCACGTTGATTGCGCGACCATCAAGGTCTTTGCCATCAAGTTCATCGACTGCTTTTTGGTTATTTGCTTCGTCGACAAACTCAACAAAGCCAAAGCCCTTTGAGCGACCGCTATCGCGATCAGTGATAACACGTGCACTTGCAACTTCGCCGATTTGCTCAAAGTGTGCCTTGAGACTGTCGTCGGTGGTTGCATAGGCAAGGCTACCGATAAATAGATTTTGTGACATTATTTACATAACTCTTTCTTGTTACTTACTTCGTCAGATCGACCATGGCGAGCGTTTCAAGAAAAGTCAGTATGTCTTATCACAAGATGACAACTTCACTTTACGTGCGGATGCTTCT
The DNA here is from genome assembly GCA_964475295.1 of uncultured Candidatus Saccharibacteria bacterium. Taxonomy (GTDB): domain Bacteria; phylum Patescibacteriota; class Saccharimonadia; order Saccharimonadales; family Saccharimonadaceae; genus CALMAK01. Next base: position 85,264 of record CAYYWC010000001.1, on the reverse strand, counting down.
GAACACAGCTATTTAATCACAATGATGTGAAAAATAATAGAGGTATTGCAGATTACGCTACGACAATATAAGATTCAGACGGCTTTTGGAATAGATAAAAGAGGCGAAAGCGCCTCTTTTTATATCTACGGCTGTTGCGCGCCCACCCGGGGCACGGTGATTCTATGCTGTTTGTGTTTGCTCAAGCGCGTAGGGTACCCCTAGCGCACCAGCTTACTTCTAAGTATGCCGTAAGGCTCGCGCAAACGCAAGCACTTTGGTACACTGAGAGAAGCTATGCTGATGAAATTACGTCAAAAACGACTACAGAAGTACGTTAAAAAATACTTCAAAAAACACCCCGATGTGAAGCTTATTACTGTTACCGGTAGTATCGGTAAGACGCAGGCGAAGATTGCTATCGCGACAGTATTATCAAAGCGGTATCGGGTTCGTCTTTTCCATGGTAATCGAGGAACCAATTTCTCGACACCATTGGCTATTCTTGGTATTGATTATCCTGGGGACATTACTGGGTTTTTGGCGTGGCGCAAAGTATTCAAGGCAGCACGTCAGCGTATTAGGCAGCCGCAAGACATCGATGTGATCGTGCAAGAGCTCAATGCAACAAGCTTTGGCTCATTGATGGCATACGCACACTATATGACACCTGACATTGCTGTCGTGACGGCAGTATCGGAGAGCAACATTGAAGTGTTTCAGTCGATTGACTATATCGCTCAGGAGCAGCTGTCCATCGGTAGTATTAGTCGATCGCTTCTTGTAAATCGTGATGATATCGATAGTCGATTTGCGGCATACCTGACAAATCCAGTTATGAACACGTACGGGCTGGAGGGCGCAGCTGAATATCGGTTCGAGGAGGCTGACTATTCTATTACGGATGGGTATAAGGGCGCAATTATTGTACCTGAATGGGAGCAGGTGATTCCCGTGACGGTTCAGGTGCATGATCCATTCACGCTACGGCAAGCTGTTATGGCAAGCGCAATTGCTGTGAAGCTTGGCCTGAGCCCACAGGAGATTGCAAGTGGTGTCGAGGCGCTCACCCCGCTGACGGGGCATATGAATACGTTTAGAGGTTCAGAGGGTAGTATTATTTTGGATGATACCGGCAATACAAGCCCGCTTGGTGCGCGAACGGCGCTGCAGTCACTGTATCGTATCACTGCCCCGCAGAAAATCGCAATTCTTGGCAGCATGAGGCGCCTTGGGCCATTTTCGCAGACGGCACATCAGGAGATAGGTATGTTGTGTGACCCCTCGCAGCTCGCCTGGGTGATTACGGTTGGTGATGAAGCAAATCGATGGCTTGCTCCTGCTGCACGCGGACGCGGCTGTCAGGTGAAGGAGTGTGGAAATGCTCTTGAGGCAGGGGCATTTGCTCACCGGGTGATTGAGCGAGGTGGGGTTGCTCTTTTCAATGGGCACGAAGATGACGTGCTCGAGGAGGGGGTTAAGATCGTACTTCATAGTATGGACGACCAGAAGAAACTAGCGCGTCAAACAGCAGAAGACATCGCGAAGAAGTCTGAAGGATTTTCACGTTTTGCATAAAGCCTATGGTATACTGTCGGTAAGCATACTAGCTAGCAAAAAATAAGCCAAGGACATAATCAATGAAAGAAGACCAGACATCAGAGCAGCTACCGCAGCAGCCTGTATCTCAGACAACAACACCACCCACACCTGCTGGAACTGCACCTCAGCCGCTCGCATCACAGCAGCCGCCAATTACTCCGTATGCGCCTCCTCGTAGGCGTCGTAAAGGGCTGCTAATCGGCGGTATTCTTGCCGGAGCACTCGTCCTTCTTGGTGGAGGCGGAGCGCTCGCATATAATCTGTGGTATCAGAATCCTGATAAAGTCGTGCATGATGCGATTGTTAATATGATAAAAGCTAAGACGATTCAGGGTACGGGCAACTTTGTTGTCAGCTCGGATGACTATAAGATTACCGTTAAAACTGATGGTAGGTCTGATAGCGCAAGTGGATTAGTGAACGTAGAGGCTGACTTTGAATTTGGTAGCGATGCTGCAAAGTTTGCCCTCAAGCTACATGGATCAGGTATGTACAAGGATGATGTTTTCTATGTCAAGCTTGGCGGTGTGCGTGAGATTTTTGATACATTTGCCGCAAACGCTGAAGACATAGACACGAGGACAAAAAACCAAATTATTGCCGTGATTGATAAGATTGACGACAAGTGGATAAGTATAAAGGCATCTGACTATGAGGATGTAAGCAAAGAGGTGTCCGAGCAGCAGGCTTGTATTTCGCGGGCTATGAAGACGCTGAGTCAGGATGAATCTGTCGAGCGAGAGCTTGTGGACCTATACAAGGCGAATCAGATTGTTCAGGTCGTCAATCAGCTTGACACACGAGACGGTAGTTTTGGGTACGAAATCGAGCTTGATAGAGATAAGGCAGCAGCATTTGTAGAAGGCATTGCAGATACGACGTACGGTAAATCCATGAAGGAATGTGATGACTCAATTGACTTCAAGGAGATTGCTGAGTCGGTCAAGAAGGCTGATCTTGATGGTAGTAGTAAGCCTCGTGTTCGTATGGAGTTGTGGGTCAGTAGATTTGGCCACGAAATCACGGAGTTTTCTGTCAAGGTTGAAGACGATACTGCATCTGCAGAATTTGTGACCAACCCAGAATTTAATAAAGATGTAACGATTGAGGCACCGTCTGACGCTATCTCGCTCAAGGACTTGATGGCCGATATCGAGAAGATCATCCAATCATATTCGGCGGATATGTATGCACCGCAGGACGATCCTTATGCAATGGACAGTGAGTTTAGCTTTAATTAAATTACACACAAAGAGGTAGCTTGCCACGATAGGACACTCTCTCAGAGTGTCCTATTTCATTCATAGGGTCGACATGTAGTACAATATAAAGATATGAAGCGCTATAATCCTTCCGAAATTGAATCAAAATGGCAGCAAGTTTGGGCCGATGATAATCGCTATGTGGCACAAGACTTTGACGAGAGACAGAAGTTTTATATTTCCTGCATGTTTCCTTATCCGAGTGGTGCTGGTATGCATGCGGGGCATGCGATGGAGCATGCGATTGTCGATGCGACAGCTCGTTTCCAGCGGGCACATGGTCGAAATGTTTTAAATCCGATGGGATGGGATTCCTTTGGCTTGCCAGCTGAAAACTATGCCATCAAGACAGGTAAGGCTCCTCAGGAGACGACAAAAACAAACATTGCAAACTTTACAAATCAGCTCAAGCGTATGGGAGTGAGCATTGATTGGTCGCGCGAAATAAACACAGCCGACCCAGAGTACTATAAGTGGACGCAGTGGATATTTACAAAACTCTACGAACGAGGACTGGCGTATCAAAAAGAGAGTCTGCAGTGGTGGTGCCCTGTTGACAAGACTGTGCTTGCGAATGAGCAAGTCGAGGGCGGTGAGTGCTGGCGCTGCGGTACTGAGGTGGTAAAGAAATCGATGAAGCAGTGGTTCTTCAAGATTACCGAGTACGCCGACGCTCTCTTGGAGGGGCTTGACGAGCTTGATTGGCCAGAGAAGATAAAGGTCGCACAGCGTAACTGGATTGGTAAATCAATTGGTGCCGAGGTGACGTTCCGGGTCGTTGATACAAAAGACGATATTATGGTGTTTACAACGCGCCCTGACACGCTGTTTGGCGCAAGCTTCATTGCACTTGCACCGGAGCATCCACTTGCACGTCAATTGGCGGTTGGTGATTATGCCGAGCGCACAAGACAGTATATCGATGAAGCGATTAAGAAGTCTGAGATCGAGCGAACTAATGATACGCGCGAAAAGACGGGCGTATTCACAGGTAGTTATGCAACTAACCCAGCAACAGGTAAAAAAGTTCCGATTTGGGTGGCTGACTATGTTCTCGGTGGCTATGGTACGGGTGCAATTATGGCAGTGCCGGCACACGATGAACGTGATTACGCGTTTGCCGAGAAGTATCAACTTCCGATTATTACTGTCGTTGAGAAGCCAGAGACTGAAGTCGAGGCCGGACCATATCACGGCGAAGGTGTACTCGTAAATTCAGGTGCTTTCGATGGCATGGAGTCGAATCGAGCCCGCGAAAAAGTCGTAGCATGGCTTGAGCAGCAAGGTGTTGGATCTGCCAAGACAACCTATAAGATGCGTGACTGGCTTATTAGTCGCCAGCGCTATTGGGGTGCTCCTATTCCAATTGCTTACGACAAAGAAGGTCGGGCGCATGCGATTCCTGAGTCGCAGCTGCCTGTTATACTGCCGGAAGTGCGCGAGTATGAGCCGGACGGAAGCGGTAAGGGTGTTTTGGCGCGGAGCGAAGCCTTCAAGACGGTTCTCATAGATGGTGAAGAGATGGTGCGCGAGACAGACACGATGGATGGCTACGCGTGTAGTAGTTGGTATTTACTGCGCTATCTCGATCCGCATAATGCCGAACAAGCATGGGCACCAGAAAAGGCAGATTATTGGGCCCCGCTTGATATGTATGTTGGTGGTGATCATGCGGTTGCACATCTGCTATATGTTCGGTTTTGGAATCATGTGTTTTATGACATGGGACTTGTACCAACCAAGGAGCCGGTGAAGCGACTCGTGTACCACGGGTATATTAATGCTGAAGACGGCACAAAGATGAGTAAGTCAAAAGGCAATGTCGTTGACCCGTTAGAGGTGATTGGGCAGGGGTATGGTGCTGATGCGCTACGGACGTTTGAATTGTTCTTGGGTCCGATTGATGAGGACTCTAACTGGAGTTCCCGAGGCATTGCTGGAGTGTATCGTTTCTTGAACCGCGTGTGGACGCTCGTGCAGGAGTATGGCGAATCTGAGAAGGGTGAGACTGAAAGTGTAGAGTTGCGCAGTTTGATGCATCAGGCAACAAAGAGAACAACCGATAGCTACCGTCGGCTCAGTTTTAATACAGCCATTGCGTCGCTGATGGAATTTGTCAATGAATTATATCGGCTGAAAACAGACGGCTTTTCGACCCAGTGGCAGGAGGTACTAGAGGTGCTCGTGCAACTTGTGCAGCCGACAGCACCGCATATGGCGGCGGAGCTATGGCAGCAGCTTGGGCGCGAGACGCAAATTGATTTCGAGTCATGGCCGGATTGGGACGAAGCTCTACTCGTTGCCGATACAATAACACTGGCTGTCCAGGTCAACGGTAAACTGCGCGCCGAACTCACAGTTGCAAAAGATGCTTCAGAGGAGGCGGTGAAGGCGCAGGCACTCGCGCATGAAAATGTCCAGAAGTTCATAGGAGATAAAGAGCCGACCAAGGTGATTTATGTCCGTGGTCGGCTGGTGAGTGTTGTGATTCGATAGATTAGTTGGACGGAATGTCTGCTCGCTGGTGGTTAATCCACACAATACCGTCTTTATCGTTGTCTAGGTGGTCAACATCGAGAACGGTTGCTATGTCTTCTGCACGTATGCCGTACCAAGAGCCATTCCTATCGTTGACTACGTATGCTCCATCCGGGGTCTGGACTGTAACATAGCGACCATCGCCAATATCTATGGTGTCAAGTCGATTACTTATCTCCTGGCTGCCTATATTTGGGTTTGATCGAACATTTGCGCCATCATAAACCTGAACTGATGTGATGTCGGGGTTGATCTCTCCTTCGTAGACGGTACCAGCCTGTGCTTCATTTGATAGATTGTTGATACCGATAAGCCCTGCGCCTATACTTGCGGCAAGTAGTGCGCCGGCAGCAAGCTTACCACGACGAGTCAGGCGAAGCTGTGTATCGGGGCGTGCTTGATCTTCTTCTTGGGGGGTTGGAGTTGTTATGCGCTCATTCATACTTATGAGTATAGCACTAATGCTTATTTTTGTCAAGTATAGTATATAATTTCATCTTGAAATAGAGGCGATTATCAGATATAATAATGTCTAGTTTTAAATATTAAGCCTGAGAAGGAGAACTTTACCATGGCACAACCAAAGAAGCAGAGCAGTCCACGAAAGACTGGTCTTCGCCGTAGTCATCTGCGCCTAAAGCTTGCTCGCGCCGTTAATCGTACATCACCAGTCAAGGTGACAACGACAAAGCGTGAAACTGGCAAAAAGGCCGCCTAGCTGCTACACGATAGAAGTAGTACTTCAAAGTAACAAAAAAGGAACGAAACGAATAATGGCATCAAACCGACATCTTGGGCGAATCGTCGCACTGCAAACACTCTACGAGTACGAGTTTCGCGTACAGGCTGGAGATGAATCAGTAGTTGTCGAGGAGGTTCTCGGGCGTAATCTTGAGAGGTATGAGACGGCAATCCAGGATAAGAGCTTTGTTCGCTCACTTGTTGACGGGGTTATTGCTAAGCAGGAGGATCTCGACCGTGAGATCCAGCCGATTGCCCCTGAATGGCCGATTGATCAGATTGCGCGAGTAGATCGATCAATTTTGAGAATAGGACTCTACGAGTTACTATTTTTTGCCGATATTGTACCACCAAAAGTTGCGATCAATGAGGCGGTAGAGCTTGCCAAAGCGTTTGGTTCTGATAACTCAAGCAAGTTTGTGAATGGCGTGCTCGGCACGGCATTCCGTACACTTGTGGAAGGACAAGAAGAACATGGCGGCGGAGCAGTTCGGTAAATTCAAGAAATATTTTCAGCGCAAACGACCATCAATTCAGGAGATTGTACGCGAGCCAACAGCTGGTGGTATTGTTTTTCGTCGCACTGACGATCACAAGGTAGAGATTCTCCTCATCCAAGATGCGAAGGATCGGTGGACAATTCCAAAGGGTCATATTGAAGATGGAGAAACGGCTAAGCAGGCGGCGGCACGCGAGATTGGCGAAGAGGCGGGGCTTCATAGTGTTGATGTCTTGGACTGGCTTGGTAAAATTCATTTCCGCTATCGACGTGTCGACAAGCTTGTCTTGATGACGACGCAGATTTACCTTGTGCGCGCAAAAGGTGATACTGATGCAATCAAGAAAGAGGAGTGGATGAACGGTATCAAATGGTTTCCGTTCACTGAAGCACTTGATGTGATCGAATACGAAGACATTGGTAAATTGATGCTGATAGCGATGAAGAAAATAAGACAGGAGGACCTATGATGAGCGGAATGCAAACTGCGCCATATCAGGAGTTTGCGAGGGAGAAACTGGGATTTGAATTTGAAAATATTCAACTTCTGGTTACTGCCTTGACACACCGAAGCTATGTTAATGAGCACAAGAAAAGCGTTACCGAGCATAATGAGCGTCTCGAATTTCTTGGTGATGCTGTACTAGAGCTTGTCGTGACAGACTTTCTCTTTTCGGGATACACCGAGCCAGAGGGTATTTTGACGAGTTGGCGCGCCGCGTTAGTTCGGACAGAGAGTATTAGTGACGCAGGACGGTTACTTGGTTTTGAGCCACTGATTCGCATGAGCCGGGGAGAAAAGAGTGGAAGTGATCGAGCAAGAGCGCAAATTCTTGCGAATGCATTTGAGGCAGTTATCGGCGCAATCTACCTCGAGCGGGGATATAACGATACGGCTGAATTTATCTACAAGCACATCACAGGAAAACTTGACGGCATTTTAGACGAAGGGTCGTGGCGTGATCCGAAGAGCCATCTTCAGGAGCTTGTGCAGCGACACGACAACAACACGCCACAGTACAAAGTGCTTAGCGAAGAGGGGCCAGACCATGATAAGGTCTTTACGCTTGGTGTCTTCTCGGGAGATAGACAGATCGGCACGGGCGTCGGGCCAAGCAAGCAGGCTGCACAGCAACAGGCAGCACGCGATGCACTTGCGACATATCAGTTGAATCGATAGATTTTTCCATTTTCAGGAGTGGTATTGATTGACGAAACGCCCATCATGAGGTATACTTTTGAGAAGTAGATATAATAATTTAAAAATATTTTACGTAAAGGAACTATAATTTTTATGCTCGCAATTCGTTTGCAACGTCTCGGACGCAAGGCTTATCCAGTGTATCGCCTTGCTGTCCAGGAGGCACAACGCCATCCATCAAGCGGTCGTGTGGTCGCGTATGTTGGCACATACAATCCTCATACAAAAGAGGCAAATATTCAGGTTGGGATAGCTCAGAAATATCTTGATAATGGTGCACAGCCAACACCTCGTGTAGTGCGCCTTCTGAAAGAGGCTGGCGTCAAGCTTCCTACGTGGGTAAAAGAACCTGCTGTTGATAAGCAGAAAGCCATCAAGCATGCCGAAAAGCTTCGTAAGAATCAGCCAAAGGAAGAAGTGGTCGAAGAGGCCACTGAAGAAGCTTCGACTGAGGCGTAGAAGGCTACAAGTCTATGAAAGCACTCCTCAAAGGAGTGCTTTTTTCATGCTCATGGTACAATGAGGATACGATAGTAGATAAGTGACCGAGCGACGAGGAGGGCAAGAAATGTCGACGCTAGACCAGCAATTTGTAGAGTATATCGTAAAATCACTCGTAGAGCATCCGGATGACGTGATTGTTGAGCGGATTATTGACGAGAAGGGAGTGTTACTCTCATTAACAGTGAATCCAGAAGACTTAGGCCGGGTTATCGGCAAGCGTGGCGTGACGGCACAGAGCCTCAGGACACTATTGAGAGCACTCGGGACAAAGAATGACGCGCGCTATAACCTCAAGATTGTTAACAATGATGATGACCGAGAGAGTTATACTATCTCATCTGATGATCGGGCTGACGAGTCTGTGCAGAACTCGTCAGAGGTAGTTGTGGAAAACGACGAGCCAGAAGCGTCAGATTATGCGAAAAAGGCTCGAAAAGAGCTTGCAGAACTCGATGATCTCGATATATAATAAGTATTAGTTCAAACAACTGCGAGAACTGCCAAAAGCTCTATGCGAGCAACTTTTATAAGAGTTGAGAGCCTTATATGTTCAAATAACCACCCTATTTGGGTGGTTATTTGGTGATAAAGATAGTCCAGAAAGTCAAATCGCCCGCAGTCGAACGCGAGCGTAGGAGTTGCGAGCAACTCGACTACAGGCGATTGACTACGGGCGGAGTGTCCTACTCGTGCGCGTCGGCAGCGGTGTTGAGCTGCTTCAGTATGATCTCCGGGTGCTCCTTCAGCAACTCGTCGTAGGTGTGCTGCTCCACGAACGCTTGCTCCAGCTCGCCGTCCGCCAGGTAGGTGACGTAGTAGAGTCCGGGTCCGAACGGTTTGGGATCGATAGTGGTGATTCTGTCATAGAGGACGGTGAAGCCGTTCTCGGCCAGGAACATCTGCTTTTCGGCGATGGACATGATGAACTCCGATCTGCTCGAGGGGAGGGGCGACCTTCGCCCCAGTGAAACTTGAGCAAAAGTTATGGTAATTATAACAAATATTTACAAAAAAGTCAATACCTAGTACAATATAACAGATGAGAAAGTTTCAAGTTATCACCTTGTTCCCCGAGATGCTTACGGGTGTCTTCGAGAATTCAATGATGTGGAAGGCGCAAAAGGACGGAATTGTTGAGCTAACAACGATTAATTTGCGCGATTTTGGTATTGGCACGCGCAAAGTGGTCGATGATACCCCCTATGGCGGTGGCGATGGAATGCTACTCAGACCTGAACCGCTTTTTGCGGCTGTCGAAATGGCGAAGGCAAATGATCCGAATGCAAGAGTTGCCTTGATGACGCCTCGCGGGCAACGTTGGCGACAGAGCTTGGCTCAGGAGTGGTCTGATGTGGACAATGGATATATTTTTATTTGTGGACGTTATGAGGGGTACGATGAGCGCATCGTGAGCTTGGTCGACGAGCAAGTAAGTGTCGGTGATTACGTACTAACTGGCGGTGAACTGCCAGCTATGACGATTATCGATAGTGTTGTGCGCTTGATCCCTGGGGTGCTTGGTGGTGCCGAGAGCGCAGCGATTGAGAGCTTCTCGGACGGTGAAACGCTAGAGTTTCCACAATATACGCGCCCAGAGGAATTTCGTGACATGAAGGTGCCGAGCGTGCTACTCAGCGGACATCATGGCGAGATTGCAGCCTGGCGTAGGGAAAATAGCTTCAAGGCCGAGTAAAAGAGTGCTGCCTAACAAAAATACACCTCAAGACGAGGTGATTTTTGTTGTTGTGGTGGATTTATCGTAGAGCGAATGTTTGTAAAAAATGTGTTTGTTTTTGTACGTTCGCTTATACGTACTGTACTAGACCGATATAAAAAGCGCAAGTAGATTGATAAAATAACAACAGTTTATCGTTGAAAGGGGGGTGTTGTATACTGGATGTAGGATGAAGAGAATTATTGCCAAGTGGCCTGATGCACCTCGAACGTACGAGGCGGGGATGATGGCGCTTGTCTATGCTGTGATTATTGTGACTACAGTAGTAGCGCAGCTCTTTAGTTTTGAAAAATTCATTCCACTGCTCGAGAGTTTTTCGCTTCCTGTATCGGGTAGGGCTGTTGCAACGACAATCGTGGTATGTGGTGTACTTGCGCTTCCTTTTCTGCTACGGATGAAGCTCAGTAGCGGGTTTCGCTGGCTAAGCATGGGTGCAGGGTGGGCTGTTGCGGGGATATGGCTCTTCTTGGGAATATGGATGAACGTCGCAGAGGTGCCAATCGATAATGCAGGCTTGCTTGGTGCGAGTGTATCGCTTGTTGTCGGGTGGTGGGTTGTGTTTGTGGCGCTTGGTTTTGGCATTCTTGCTGCATGGGCAGCATGGGGTCTATGGCCTGGGCGCGCCTCACTTGAGCACTCTCGTCAGAAATGATACAATAACGTAGCTACACTAGTGGGGTGTCGCCAAGTGGTAAGGCACATGGTTTTGGTCCATGCATTCGGGGGTTCGAATCCCTCCACCCCAGCCAAGGATTGACACCAACTAGACCTGATTACATAATATGTTATCTAGTCGAAGTTGGTGTTTTTCCTTGTCCGATATGTTTTTTAGCTTTTGCTTGGCGCCCAACCACCTCAAGAAATCCCTCCTTCGTGGAGCATTTTCGTATCATGTACTTAACAAAGGCCTCAGTATACAGGTAGTCATTGTGGGTGTCGTTATATACACAGAATTCCTCTCTCGTTCTTTCAGGGTGAGGACTGCCGCCCAGCGGGCGTATATTATTATTTTTCCAAGAAAGTTTGAAGTCGTAGCTATTAAATTTATAGGGTATACCTTCGGCGATCCTATTCATGGCCTGGGTTGGCCTCATAAGTCCTTTATTCTGCACAGGCCTCATCTGCTCCCTCACCAGTACCCGACCTGACTTTTTGAGCTCATCCATAGACTTTTTCTGATCATCAGAGAGGTCATCATACCTAGTGAACTGCAGGGCCATCTCACCAGCATTAGGTGCAGCCTCTAGAAATACCCTCAGCTTCAGTCTGTATCTCGAATCATCCCTTATTGCACTGTCAATGCTAGCATCATATTCAGCCAGAAAGTTGCGCAGATCAGGAGACAGGTCGTTTTGGAGTTTTACTAGCACCTCCTCGGCAGCCTCAGTGAAAGTCCCTATGAAAACGGGGAAACGGAGCATATTTGCCATGGAGTGACTTTCTCCAAAGTAGGCTGTCAGCTCTTTCTCGTAGTTTAATAGGAGCGCGTGAGATTGACCGCCTATAGCCGCAGCAAGAGCCTCGTCCCTTCCTGTATGTCGATGCTCTATCCTGTTGCGCAGCTTGATGAAAAATTCAAGGTTTGCCCTAACAGGGTTTTGAGTGGACCATTTGTGCTTTGCAGTTTTTGCTAAATCCCAGGTTTGATACTCACCATCAACCTTAAGATAGCGTCCTTTGTGTTTTGGGTCGGGGTAGCGGAACTCAACGCGCTCTTTAACTAGCTGTGCTTGTAGTAGATACAGCCAGGCTAGGTGCATATGAACGACAAAGCCCTCTAGCGATCTAGAGAAGACAGGCTCATTGTAAAGCTTCACTGCTAATAGAGCCTCCTCTTTGGAGGCCTCTAGTATCTTTCTCCATATAGCCCTCGCCATGATTATTACTATTATGACAGATAAGCCATCTTCAGTCTAACTGACTACAAGAATCCTTCTACTACGGAGTACTAGCTTTAGGTTAATACTCCTTACTAGCTGAGTCTGCTCATATTTTGACCCTTTATAAAGTACGTACCTTGTATACATGTCGAAAGCCTCGTCAAGCGACGTGCCTGACATATCAGACGCTTTTTGCACTGCGTTCCTGAAGCTTGGTTCGATAACACTCTTGTCAGGTATGAGCTGATGCCGCATTTCATATAGCTGCTCTATGATATCCTCCTCTCTCGCGAACAGCTCCCTACAGTCTCGGTCAACTTGGCGCGAGCAGTGGTAGTAGGTGTACTCTCGCACCGACCCGTCTCTTCGTTTCCTTAGTTTATGTTCACCAACCAGCGATGATCCACACGAGTAGCATTTGATGAATCCTTTGAATGGGAAGTCCTTGGCTCCCCACTTAGGTTTCGCTGGCACCACAAGAGCTTGGCGTACCTTCTCGAAAAGCTCCTTAGTGATGAGCGGTTCGTGCTGACCTTTATACCAATTACCACTCTTCTTTGGGTATTCGAACTCGCCGTAATAGTAGGTATTGCCCAGCATCCGATATATTGCACTTAGGGGTATTCTTTTGTCGCCACGAGTGCGGATGTTATTGCTCTCCAGCCAGCGCTGTATATACCTACCGCTCTTGCCATTGGCGGACATTTCAAACATCTGCTTTATGTAGGGTGCTCGTTCTTCGTCCACAATAACATCTCGTCCATTGCCACTCGCGCCTCGCGTGAAGTAACCAAGTGGAGGCATGCCCGGACGCCAGCCTGTTTCACATTTTGCCCGTAGGCCACGTTTCACATTGATGCTGCGGTTATCATTCTCTAGCTTAGCCTGTGATCCCAATATCATGAGCAGGAACTTTTCGTTGGGGTTGTTCTCAAAGGACTGTCCGAATGTACGTATTTTCTGCAGCTTACCGCCATCCATCAGGTCAACGAGCGAGCCTAGGTCTCCTGCGTTTCTAGCCAGACGATCTGGTGCCCAGGTTAGGATGGCGTCGTACTTGCCACCTCGTACATCTTCCAGCAGAGCGTTAAATACCGGCCTAGAGCCTGACTGCTTTGCCGAGAAGCTCTCTTGCTTGATATCTACAATAGAAAGACCCTCACGTTCTGCGAGGGTCTGCATCTCTTTTATTTGCGAACCAATGCTCATGGCTTGCCGTTCGTCCGACTCGGTAGACTTTCGTGCGTAGAGGCAGTATTTTAGTTCCATCAAACACAACAATACTCGAAAGAAAATAAAAAGCTAGTAAGATTCTATGAAGTTATCTGCAATATACTTATCGAAGCCGGATAACTGTGCGCTCAATCTGTTAATTTCGTTTGCCGCATAATCTATAGATTCATGAGGTAGTTTATATTTTTTAGAGAATTCAACTGGCACACCAAGTTCATCTAGTTGTATATATACAGGCTCTGTATTGAGGAACTCTAATCGATTTGCGAATGGCTCAAAGTTTGCCTTATTTGAATAATTTTTAGCGTGTCCATACAGTCGGTTGAGGGCCCGAATGTATTTGGGTAAGATATAGCCTATACCGTTTCGCATGAATGACATGGCATTCTCAAGTGTTTCATCGGTTATACCCTTGGTATTGCTCCAGCTTTCAGCGAGCCCCATAATCCCTCCAGAGAAGAATGCCTGCGTGAGCGCCGCTGCTCGATAAGCCCCTTTAGTGGCATCACCTGCATGAACAAGGGATCCTATATTTAGACCAAGACCTGCGAGTAGAGTGTAAATTTGTGCAATCTGTTGTCTCGTTGGGTCTGGATCCCAAACCTGCTCAAGAGTGGACAAGTGCATATCACCCCTAAGCTGATCGACGACAGCCTGTTGTGCCTCGAGTGAAATGAAATGGTTCATTTTCTGTATATCTAGGGGTATGGCTGTGCTAAGTCTATGCTCCTCTACGTTGCCCCTTTGCCTTGTAGATAAATGCTCTTCGTCTAGTAAGTTGAGTAAGCTAGGGCTAGTAGATGCTGCTTCGGTACCTATCGGATCATTAACTTCGACAACCTCATCTTTAGGGGGTTCCTCGAAGCAATGCACCTTGCCATAAAAATGCTTAAACATTCGACCTGCTCGTCCAGATATATTCTTGAACGTTAAGTAGCCACCGCTAAATGCACGACTATTGTTGAAGATCACTACAGACTTAGCTGTCGTATTAACCCCCTCAATAATCGTTGAGGTGCAAAGTAAGATTTTTATTCGTCCGTCTCCAAACCTACGGATCATCTCTTGAGATAAAAATCTTGGCAATCGTCCATGATGGATACCGACTCCATACTTCAGGGCATCCACGATATACCAATGATCGGTATAGTTTGTAGTGACCCACTGGATAAGATCATTATTGTTGGTCGTTGGTTCGAGATTTCCCGCTAAGTACTCGCGGTATAGCTTGCGTGTCTGGTCAGGGGAGGAGCAGTATACAAGAATATCCTCCTGCTCCTCGCGTATAATATCGGTAGTAATTTGGCCGCGACTATGCTCACGTGTTGCCTTGTGCTTTATAATTTCAAGGTAAGTCGTATTATTGTCATATTGAATCCAGATTGGCTTATGGCGTGTCGTGTCGTATCCGTTCGCACCCTGAAGATGTGGCCCTAATAGGTACACCTGCTTACTGTTAGAGCTATATTCGCGATACACCACGCTGAGCAAATCTGCTCGATCACCATTTTTCTTGTCTTCTCCAGTAAGTAAACTCTTGTCCATTTTGTAGAACTCATCAATTACAAGAATGTCTAATTCACCGATTGAATCACGAATTTGCTGAAACATTTCATGCGCACGCTCTTGAGTTAATATGAAAATATTATTATCGGTGAATTTTTGCCCTGAAAAGCTGATTCTGCTATGGCCTGTCCCGAGAGCCTTAACGCGTTTTCTTATTTCTTCAATCAGTGCGATAGTGGGGACAACTATCAGAACATTTTTATAGTTTTCATGTAGTATTAACTCATCGATGATAAATGACTTACCGAAGCTTGTTGGGGCGCTAAGTATGACAGAGCTACCCTCTAGCAGGCGATTCAGTACCGAGAGCTGAGCTTTGTGCAGATAGTACGGGCGACCGCTTGGTGATTTAAAAAACTCTTTAGCTAGGGTGTTTCTTAGGCTGAGATCGTCGTTATTCAGGTATGGAAATAACCCTGCCGACCTAACGATGTCCACAGCAATCTCATTCAGACTGCCCCAGTCTCTAGTTGAAATACGCATTGCAACTAGAATCGCCAAGTTCTCTATGTCATTAGACAGTGATATGCGACGCAGAAGCAAAAATTTATCCGACTCTGCAAATAGGACCGAATCCAGCAGTATCGATGCGAGCTTCGTTGATTCGGGGTTGCTCAATATATTCTCCTTGAGCCCTGGAATCCATCAACGTGCTCTTTGTAGACCCTAAGAGCCTCCTCCTTGTTTCTTAGGGGTAGGAAGAATACATGAATGTCCACCTCTAAAGTTTCATTACTGTTAAATTTTTCCAAGAAGGTTTTTAGGTTTGCCTCGATTTCATTATCAAGTTCTTCCAAGAAATTATCAGATATTTTAGTATGCGCCTTCGTCGCCCCTGACTCGTAAGCTATGAGTACGGGCACGCAGAGCTTTGCTTTAATTTCGTCTAACGAAGTATATTCACTCAAGAGTGCTTCGGCACTTTTTGTGGCTACGTTTTTGTCGTCAAAATGATTACGTATAGTAAGAAGTTCTTTCTGCATCTTTTTTGCCTCAAGAAACCCGATCACGGATTCAAACGCCTTGCCGATGGCTCTAGTGGGGTCTGTGTAAAATTTAGCTTCACCTAACCAGATACTATCAATCGTCTGGGTGGCTTCGTCGAAAATGACATGTACGCAGTCAAACCCCTTTACGTTATCCGAAGGATGAGACTTATAGTATATCTTCGACACTAGTGGTGTTGTGCTGTAGATATCCCTGATTAGACCGTGCAGAATAATTTCACCAATCTCACCTTTTTTACTAATATTTTTATCCCTATCGTGCAGTAATCGCGATGCATTTGTAGCTAGAGCAAAAAGCTTCGTGGGGTCACTTAAGCTCTCCAGTTCACTGGGGGTTAGGGAGTATTCGGGTATATGCTTCTGTAGCCATAGTAAGAATTCCCGATAGTTCCAGTCTCCGCTTTCATAGCCGATATGCACAGCTGTATGGCCTCGCCGGCTTCCATCAATGTCCTTATGCGCACGGTGCGCAAGTTCAAAAGTATCAAAATTAGCTAGGTATCTCACCTTAACTGCAAGCTCACTCATAGTCTGACTCTTTGGGTTAAATTTATATAACAAAGTTACATAATACATTATACGTCAAGTGCTGTCTCGGGTACAGCTATAAAGTCAATATCTAATCTGTAAAAAACTATTCTATGCTATAATAAACGTGTTCTAAGTCCTGCTATATGCAGATCGGTTTTCAAAAGCATTGGCATTTTTTGCTATTGCGGTTCGCCCTAAAATAGGGCACCGCGAAACAGCTGGGCGAAAGCCTGTCTGCATATGGACTTAGAACACCCTAGCGGTGTCCTATTTTTATTTTCGGGTCATCGCGAGAAAGGATGTGATGACCAGAAAGCAGAAATATACCGTAGTCTCCCTATTCTCTGGCGCCGGAGGAATGGATATAGGTTTTGACCTTGAAGGGTTCAAGACGATATGGGCAAACGACTTTGACAAAGATGCCTGCGAAACGCACAGACTCTGGTCTGGCGCTGAGGTGGTGCATGGCTCAATTGAAAAGATTGATTTAGATACTATTCCGTCAGCCGATGTTGTTCTAGGGGGGTTTCCTTGTCAAGGCTTTAGTTTGGCTGGTCCGCGCAAGGTGGACGACAAGCGCAACGTTCTTTATCAGTATTTTGTTAAAGTGATCGAAAAACTCCAGCCAAAAGTGTTTGTTGCGGAGAATGTCAAGGGAATCTTAACCCTTGGCGGTGGCGAGATTATCAAAGTTATTATTCGCGAGTTCTCCGACAAAGGGTATGATGTTCAATTTAAGCTACTAAACGCTGCTGACTATAACGTACCAGAAGATCGCTATCGGGTAATTATGGTCGGTATTCGCAGGGATATTAAGGTGAAGTTTGAGTATCCTCTGCCAGAAAAGAAACGCATAACTCTACGTGATGCTATCGGTCACTTTCCTGAGCCAGCTGACGACGAGATCCTTGAAGGAGGATTCTCGCCTCGATTTATGAGCCGAAACAGGAAAAGAGGCTGGGAGGAGCAGGCCTTTACTGTGCCAGCAATGGCGAAGCAGGTTACGCTACACCCATCCTCTCCGGACATGATCAAGCTTGATAAAGATCTCTGGAGGTTTGGAGAGGGAGGTCGCACCCGAAGATTATCCTGGAGGGAGGCTGCGGCAGTGCAGACCTTTCCTGAAGATATGGAGTTTGCCGGTAATCTCGTTTCGATCTACAAGCAGATTGGCAATGCAGTGCCTGTCAACCTTGCCCGAGCTGTCGCCAGAGAGCTATATCGGTCACTAGAGGGTGTGAAGTAATGACAGCTGCTACCACCTCATCGCTTAGCCAAACAGTTCAAGGCAAGGCCTATGAGTACGCATGCGTGCAGTCTATCGTGGAACTTGTAGGGAGCGTACGGAAGGTGCATATCATCCACAACTCGAGTCTCGTAGTCGCACAGCAAGCATGGGAGCTCCTCGGCGATGAGTTACGAGTCACAATGAAGAAGTCGTCAAGGGCGGGTATTGAAACACTCATCCAGCTTGAACCTAAAATAATAGAAGACGGGAATGATGACCTTGAACTCTCCTTGCAGGAGGATCGTCGTGGTCAGGAGGGTGATGTCCGTGACGTGCTTATTATTCGTCGCAGTATCCAGTGGGAAATTGGTGTTTCGGTAAAGCACAATCATTCCGCAGTGAAGCATTCACGACTTTCACCAACTATCGATTTCGGAAAAGAGTGGCTGGGTCTTCCTTGCTCCCGGGATTACTTCGATGAAATTAAGCCAGTATTCGATCGTCTTCAGGAGCTGAAAAGCGCTAATTTGCGATGGAGAGATATAGATGACAAAGAGCAGACCGTTTACATCCCTCTTCTCAGAGCCTTCATGAGCGAGCTGGTTCGCCTCACAAACGATAACTCAGGCGTTGTGCCGGCACGCCTACTTGAGTATCTATTGGGACGAAAAGATTTCTATAAAATCATCTCAAATAATTCAAGCCGATTCACTACTCTTCAGTGCTTCAATCTGCGTGGGACGCTAAACACGGCATCAAGCTCGCAGCAACCATCCTTGCGGGTTCGCGGTGTTGAAATGCCTTCAAGAATTTACCATCTCGACTACAAAGATGTTCGTGGCGTACCGTCACTCACGACAGTGCAGCTAGTTATGGACAATAACTGGGCGGTGACGTTCAGAATTCATAATGCAAGCACAATGGTTGAGGCAAGTTTGAAATTTGATATTCAGTTGACTGGTGTTCCTAGCTCTATGTTTAGCAATAGTGTTAGTTGGTAGTTAACTCTTTACCATAGAGGGTGTTTGACGCTGTAGTCGCCAGTCTCCTCAACTTTATTGACATAGTCCTCTAGAATCTTCTTATGCTTTTTGATTGCATCCAGATCTATACCTTCGAGCAGGGCTTTTGTTTCACGATACTTCTGGTCTAGAGACTCAGTATTGTATCCTTTCGCACGTCGGATACGATCAATTCCTTCTGGATTCGTGACTCGTACAGGCTTTACTGGTAGACCGAGGATTGTTCTTTCGGCCATTATTGCTTTTATCGCTGCATTTGTTGAGCTGGCGACGTGCATCCATTCTTTGCTTGTTATATCTTCACTATTTGCTTGTTTTTGAATTAGCCTGACTATCTCCCTATGAAATACATTCTGGGTAAGACGAAGTGTGCGAAGCTGTCTTTCATCAACGTCAACACGTGTTTCGAAGGACCTTCGTATTAGTGCTTCGATTCGATCTTCTGTATACTGTCTTCGTTTCTTTTGCCATGAGCGCTTTTTAGCGTGTCGAACCACTGTTATTTTGGTAGTATCGAACATTCGTGCAATCCAGTCATAGCTAGCTTGCGGCTTAGTTATATACGTCGATTCTGCCTCTATCCAGTTAACCTTACCCATACTAAGCTTTACTATACGTAAATTTGCTTGAAAAGTCTAAAATCGGTATCGTTTTGGTATCATTTTTAACACCCACCTCTGTTAGATAGATTATACATGGGTACTAGACGATTACACACAGCCAAGAGCGACAGTTTGAAATGAGACCCATATGGGTCTCATTCTATTTAAGCAAGTTCATGATAACATGGAGTGAATATGATGAAGCTAGAAAATCAAAAGCTACAAACTATTCTTACGCTACTTGCGGGTAGTCTAATAGTTTCTTTATGGACATTTTTTAGATTTTTCACAAAGTCTATTAATTTCGATCTTGTCGGGCAGCAATTATTGTCTCGCCAGTGGCTTGACGGCAATTTTGAGGGGTCTGTAACAGCACCTACTAATTACATACTAAAGATGGTGTCTTTATACATGCCTGGTGAGTTGCTTGGTGCTGATCCTAAGCTATTTTTGATAATAGTAACCCTTATTGTGAATGTGCTAACGTTTACTGGTATTTACTTTATTCTAAGAAAAATACTTAAATATTTCTCTATTAACGGCGGAGCTATATTCAATATTTCGATGATATGGCTGGCGACAGTCGCAGGCTCTGTATTTTGGATACAATTTGTGAACTCTCGTAATATTGAGTTACTTGCAGGCCTCGCACTACTCTATCTGGGGTTAACTTTATATAGGAAATTATCCATACGCAGAAGTTTGCTATTTGTAATCTTTGCCGGATTGGTATACTTTGCAGACCCTTTGCAACTACTCATAACATCTGTGATATTGGCTGCCTACATTGCTTTGAATAGTTTTATGTACGACAAAGCTAAGTGGAGACAGACACTCATCATTTTACTTTTGATTACTTTAGGATATTTGCTATCTCAAATACTTGTATATATAGTGCAACAATTCACGAAAGTAGATTTTTTTAGTGTTAGTTCACTCGCTCAAAGTCTTGCGGTATTTAATAATATTCCTACCGTCGCCATAGAGACTGTAAAGAATGCCGTTCGTCTCGTTTCTGGTACAAATGAATTGGGTGTATGGCGACAAGTATTGAGTGTATTGATAGTAGCTGTGTTAACCGTTATTTCTGTCGTTACGATTATTAGGAAGCGAGAATATGTCAAAAATCGTAATCTTATTCTCTTCACCCTATTAATGCTCATTACGCCTGTTGTTGTCTATATTGCGAGTGGCCAGCCGGTGTTTGAGGCAGACACGTCGAGATATCTCATAGTACTAGCCCCGGCATTGGTACTTTTATTCTCGATTAGTGATTTGAGACAAGCTCCTAGGCGTTTATATTACAGTGCTGTCATAATAGTCACCACATTGTTGTTAGTGAGTACTGCCTCCCTCATTCACGCAACTATAAAAGGCTCCGAGAAGGTTGTGTTAAGCACTGTTCATCTAGAGGAGAGATTTAATTATCTTGTCGGAAGTAATTATCAGTATGGGTATTCTAGTATGGACACTGCTATTCCATCAATGTATTTTTTTGGTAGAAATACCGATAAAGTACTGCTACCACTTTCCTGTGATAATGGCGCTCTTAGAAAAGCAACCCTTTTTTACGATAAAAATCTCTTCATAACGTATGAGAAAAGTAATACTCAGGTACCTATTATTCTGGACGGTAATTCTATAAATAACTATCCTAGTATTTGTTCCATCGATTCAATTAAACAGCAACTCGGAGATCCAATAAAAATCGATATTAACAACCAAAATACAGTGCTTTATTACGGTAGCGATAAAATAAAAGAATTACGCTATTAAGTTGAAATTTTGGTACCAGACCCTCATCCCCAGCCAAGTAAAGAACGACCCTCGCGGTCGTTTTTTACTTGGCCCTGATAGATGCAAGCCCCCGAATGTTTTGCCTTAGCAAAACATTCGGGAGTTCGGCGAAGCGCAGTGAAGCGCTGGGAAAGCTTACTTTTGCCAGCACAAGCAAGCGGAGGAGCGAAGCGATATTCCTCCACCCCAGCCAGAAGCAAGCTGTCGAATCCCTCCACTCAAACTCACCAGAAAAACCCTTTGCCTTATTTTTTGAGATTCCCCCGCCGAATTTCTTTTTAGTTGTAAAGGATTTTTCTGGTGGGGCTGAGCCTACACGGCTCAGCCATCATTGCGCTGGAAATAGGTTTGATATTTTTCGTAGACTACAGTCATGAAAATCGCCAGAGCTTTTGATTTGGCGATTTTCATGCATCACACCCGAGATCTGATCTCTTGAGAGGTGTCTGGGGGTGATGAGTATCGACACATAGCTAGTATGTGCTTACTATCTCCCTGCTTACGTGCAACCAGCCAGCTGCACCACTTGGTAGATTGTCGATAGGGAAATACTGCACAGAAGTAGACCTGTATTGTAGCTCGGCCTCTCTTTTCAGGGAGCGGTATAGATGATTCGCAGGGCAGTCATGAGCGTGGTACACTAAATGTATATGGACTATGCATTTTTTGTGCAACTCATCGCCGATTATGCCGTGTTTCCAGTTGTGATTATCGCAGGCTGGGCGCTTTTGATGATACCAAACAAGCAAAAGTTCCGTGCCTATAGTCGCATTTTAATGGCAGGGTTGACGGCATTTTTATTGGCAAAACTCCTTGCGATCGCGTATCAGCCGTCTGAGGTGCGACCATATGAGTTGCTTGGCGTGACGCCGGGTGCGTCGTATCTCGATAATCCTGGGTTTCCGTCGGATCACGCGCTGTTTGTGATGGCGATTACACTGGCGGTGTGGTTTGAGACACGACGCAAGTGGTTATCGCTTGTACTGGCTGTACTCGTGGTGGTGGTTTGTATCGGGCGTGTACTAGCCCTGGTTCATACACCACTCGATGTGATAGCTGGTGTAATGGTCGCTTGTGTTGGTGGCCTGTGGTATCTCCAGCGAGATACAGTAGCTACCGCCTCAGTGAAGTCTCGTGCGAAGAAAGAATAAGAGGTATTCTTTTTGCTATTATTGCAACTATCATTTATAATGTCATCAAGTAATACGAGAAGGATGAATAAGTGATGGCAAGGGCTGTAGTTGACACGAGTGACAGGCGAATACGTGGCACATTAAATTGGGTGCATGTTGTATTATTAGGCGCAGCACTTGGTGTGGTTTGGCTAGTGCTTTCGTGGCTTCTGAGTGCGTATGTGATCGATGTGCTCGTGTGTCGCAGCGGTACACTGGCAGCCTGTGGGCGTTCAGAGGAGGTTGCAGGTAATATCGCTGCTGTTATTGTAGCGGTTATTGGTGTCGGTGCGCTGATTCGTCTGTACGTACAGCGTGCTTTTGGTGTGGCTGTAGCAGTGCTGGCGTCGTTTTGGGGACTATCGGCACTTATCGACGGACTGCGATGGTTTGAGTCTGTGGCATGGCTTGCGAGCCTCTATGCACTTGCCTATCTTCTATTTGCAAATATTTTTCGTATTCGATCTCTTTTTGCTGCAATCATTCTGGCAGCGCTTGCCGTCCTACTTGTGCGGTGGGTCGCCTTTCTCTAGGGCGCATAGTACACTAGTGATATGGATATAGTATTTGTGCTTATTGTGAGTGGTGTCATTGGTGTCGGATTTGTCGTAACGATAGCTATTCTTCTGTCGCGTATGCGTGAGCTGAAGCAGTCAACCGCGGTTAAT
Organism: uncultured Candidatus Saccharibacteria bacterium; assembly: GCA_964475295.1. Classification (GTDB taxonomy): domain Bacteria; phylum Patescibacteriota; class Saccharimonadia; order Saccharimonadales; family Saccharimonadaceae; genus CALMAK01. Next base: position 62,497 of record CAYYWC010000001.1, on the reverse strand, counting down.
CTATTAAAGAGCGACGTGACGGAGCTGTCCCGATCAATTACTGGACTGCAGCAAGCGATGAGCGATCGGCTCGAGCGAAACGCTACAGCAGTGCAAGCAAGTGTGCAGAAACAGCTCGGTGAAAGTGCCAAAATTGTTACCGATGTGACACAACGCCTCGCGAAGCTTGATGAGACGAATCGTCGAGTTGTCGACGTAGCGGATGAGCTCAGGACACTGCAGAATGTTCTACAGAACCCAAAGCAACGCGGTGTATTTGGTGAGTATTATCTTGAGTCTGTACTTGAGAATGTTCTACCGGTTAAGAATTATCAGATGCAATATAGTTTTCAGGATGGGCAGATTGTTGATGCGGTCGTCTTTCTTGATAAGAAGAAGATTCTTCCGGTTGACAGTAAGTTTAGCCTTGAGAACTACAATCGCATGATAACTGAGACAGATAAAGATGCGCGTGAGAAACTTCTCGCAAAGGTGCGTAGTGACCTCAAGGGGAGAATTGATGAGACAAGCAAGTATATCCGCCCGAACGAAGGTACGATGGATTTTGCGTTTATGTTTATTCCGAGCGAGTCACTCTATTATGATCTTTTGATTGGTAGTGTCGGGGCTGGAAGTTCGGCTCGTGATCTGGTGGAGTATGCGTTTCGTGACAAAAAAGTCATTGTTGTGAGTCCAACGAGTTTTATGGCATATCTTCAGACAGTCTTGCAGGGATTACGTAGTTTGCAGATTGAGCAGCAAGCAAAAGATATTCAGGTTCGTGTCGGTAAGCTTGGTCTGCATATCGCAAAGTTTGAGGAGTATATGCACAAGCTTGGTAATGCGCTAGGGACAACTGTCAATCACTACAATGCCGCACATAAGGAGCTCGGTAAGGTCGACAAAGATGTCGTCAAGATTGCCAGTACGAGCAGTGTTGTTGAGCCGCTTTTGGTCGATAGACCGCAGAGAGAAGATAGTTGATAGCTAAAACCCCGCCTTTGATGGCGGGGTTTTAGTAGTATACCTAGATACCTAGTTTCTTACTGTTGACGGCTGATGTAGGCAAGAAGAAGATAAAGGTTTGCGCCGACGGCTGCACCGATGAGCGTACCGATAAGCACCTCAAGGCCGAGGCGGCTATGTCGGGCCTCGGTGTTATCTGCTGCAGCTCCCTGAAGAAGCTCATCCTCTGTTTTTTCAGTTGCTGCAAGTGCAATTGCTGGGTTGAGGGTTGTTCCCTTAACGTAGAGCTCGGCTGGGATCTTTATTTCCTCTGCGCTTTCAGTTTGCGCCATGTACTGCTTTTGGTATTCAGCTGCTTGTGCACTCTGGAGAGTGGTCAGGGCAGTTGTCGATACAAGGATACCGATTGTTAGAGAGAGACCAACACCAAACGCCTTGCCGGTCTGTGAAAGCTTGTCGCTGCTGATTGCGGCCATGAGTCCAAAAAGGAATATGGCAGTACCAACGAGTTCAGCAATCAGGACTCCCCAGTGAATTGTTGTGAAGTGTGAGAAATCAAGTGGGTAGCCTACGCCATTGATTGCACCGAGTAGCAGGATTGCAAGGATAGCACCGACAAACTGAGCGATCCAGTAGACTGGCAGTAAGGCAGTTTTGAGTTTACGAGCTGCCCAGAGGCCGAAGGTGACAGCTGGGTTGATATGCGATCCAGACACAGCACCGATTGCAAGGACTACAACAGCGAGAGTCAGACCGACATATAGCGCTGCTGTCTCTTGAAGTGTGAGCAGTGCAACCATCGTTAGGATGAATGTACCGATAACCTCAGCGATGATAATCGCAGGGTAGTTTGGCTCACCGGAAGTTTTCTTGAAAACCGAGCGCTTCGCAGAAGCTGGAGCCGTCTTTGTTGTTACTTTGGTTGTTGTAGTGTTGCGGGTTGGCTTTTTTGTAGCCGTCTTTTTTGCAACGCTTGCCTTTGATCCAGATTTACTGGTGGCCATATAGTTTCCCTCCTTATGACTGATTATGAAACTGTAAAAATAGTATACCACAGAACAAGGTCGGCGCGCTGAGGCTGGTTGGCTTTTGTTTTACGACAGCGTATCGATGATATACTGAAGACATGGCGTTACATATTCGACAAAATGACAAGCAATCAGAGTTACAAAAGCGCATCGCGGCCGAATTGCAAGATAAGGCGAAGAAGCGCACACTTGACGTAGATCAGCCTGATGGGGTTGATGATTCTCGGTACATCGAAGGGACGCGGCAGACAACCGGCCTTGCTTGGGCGTGGGTCTTGATCGGTATTTCGATTGTCGGTATTGTGGTGTGGCTTACTATCGAGAGTACTCGTAAGATGTAATTTGCATCTCCTCATGACAGTCCTCTGATGGTATACTAAGGAGAGATATGACAGAGATTGAATCGATACGACAAGAGCTTCTGACTCAGGTCGCGTCAGCTGACACGCCACGAGATGTGCTACGAGCACCTGTACTGAAGAAGCTTTATGGAAAAATTGGCACACTACCACCCGAGGAGCGAGGTGCGTACGGTAAGCAGATTAATGACATGAGAGTGGCGCTCGAGCATGCAGTTGCTGAGAGGGAGAGCGAGCTTGAGTCTGTGACGGTCGCGCCGATTGACGTGACCGCACCATGGGATGTGAATACGGGACCAATGAATCTTTTGCCAGCTAATCAAGGGACGATCCATCCCTTGATGCGTGAAGTGCGGCTTTTGTCCGATATTTTTGAGCGCATGGGCTTCGCTATTGAAGACAGTCGTGAGATTGATGATCAGTATCACATGTTCGATGCACTGAATTTTCCAAAAGATCACCCAGCGCGAGACGATTATGACACATTTCAGACAGTCGAAGTTGATGGCGAGGGGAGCTCACTGGTCGCTCCGGCACACACGAGTACGATGCAGCACCGTATTCTGAAGAAGTACAAGGCAAATCTTACTTCTGGTGAGCCAATTGCTGCCGTGGTGCCCGATCGTGTCTTTCGTAACGAAGACCTTGACGCTACGCACGAACATACATTTTACCAGGTTGAGGGTGTGTATGTCGCAAAGGGTGTGACGGTAGGGAATCTTATTGAAACGCTTTCGGCATTTCTGCAAGAGTATTATGGCAAGCCGATTGAGGTGCGTACAAATCCATTCTACTTCCCGTTTACGGAGCCAAGTTTTGAGCTGTCGATGAAGAATCCGTTTAGTGATACGGCAGATGATTGGATTGAGCTTGTCGGCTGCGGTATGATTCATCCGAACGTGCTAGAGCAAGCGGGCATTAACCCGAATGAGTATACCGGTTTTGCTTGGGGGCTTGGCATTGATCGATTAGTCATGATGAAGCATGGCGTTGAAGATGTACGGCATTTTGAGAGTGCAAAGTTAGATTTTTTGAGGCAGTTTTGATGAGCAGTATAGCTGAATTGCAGGAAAGAGCTCAAAAGATTCGCAAAGCATACGATCAACGTAATGCTGCGGATGGCCACAGCAAATGGGGCGGACTGGATTATGTAGCCGGCTTCGTGGGTGACGTGGGTGATTTGATGAAGCTTGTGATGACAAAAGAAGGTAAACGTCGTGGACCTGAAGATATTGATGCAGCGCTGCGACATGAGCTTGGTGACTCTTTATGGTCACTGCTAGTGATTGCTAGTCATTACGATATTGATTTGGCCGAAGCGTTTTCTGAGACAATGACTGAGCTGGAGGAGAGATTGAAGCATGAAAGTTAGTGTAAACACAATTCAAAAATATATCGATACGACACTTCCTTCGGTGAGTGAGCTTGTGGCGGTCATTAACGCACAGCTTGGGCAGGTCGAAGAGGTAATTGAGCTGGCACCAAAATACGCGGCAGCAAAGATCGTGAAGGTGGTGGAGTGCGAAAAGCATCCGAACGCCGATCGGCTAAGCGTCTGTAAGATAGATGATGGCAGTGGTGAGCTGACTCAGGTTGTCTGCGGTGCACCTAATGTACGCGCAGGTATGTGGGCGGTATGGCTTCCGCCTGAGAGCGTCGTACCGAGCACATATGGTACTGACGAAGAGTTCAAGCTCGGTGCACGTGAGCTGCGTGGTGTCATGAGTAACGGCATGTTAGCGTCCGGCAAGGAGCTGGATATTAATAGCAGTCACGAGGGTATTATTGAAGTTACCACTGATGACGTGCCTGTGGGTGAGACACTCCGCGAGGGTGCGGGCTTCAGCGAGATGTTTGGTCTTGACGATACCATTATTGATATTGAGAATAAGATGTTTACGCATCGCCCTGATCTCTTTGGGCAGCTTGGTGTGGCGCGTGAAATCTCTGCAATTTTACAGGGAGTACCAGCAGTTGACCAAGCGGACGATGATACGCGCTTTGCTAACCCAGACTGGTATTGGTCTGGCACTGAGTTTCAAGCAGCTGACGGCCTTGATCTTGAGGTGTTCAACGATGCTAAGGCGGGCGCGCCACGGTTTATGGCGGTAGCGATGAGGGGTGTGACTGTTCGTCCGAGCCCGCTATGGCTGCAGTGTGAGCTCGTTCGCTGGGGCGGCAAGCCGATCAATAATGTGGTTGATATGACGAACTATGTAATGCTTCTCACGGCTCAACCCGTGCACGCCTATGACTACAAGAAGTTGCGAGGACACAAACTTGGTGTACGGATGGCTGAGCAGGGCGAAACGCTGACGCTGTTGAATGACAAAACATATACCTTGAACGAGACAGATCTTGTAATCGCCGATGGCGAGGGTGCGGTAGGGCTTGCAGGTGTGATGGGTGGCGGCAACTCCGAGGTGTCGGAAGATACGACGGACGTTGTGCTCGAGGTGGCGACGTTTGATATGTATGCCGTTCGCCGCACAAGTATGCGGTATGGTCTATTCACAGATGCATTAACCCGATTTAACAAGGGTCAGTCACCGCTCCAGAACGGCCGGATACTGGGTCACTTAATGACATTACTGCAGGATATAGCAGGGGCGGCACAGGCCTCGAAGGTATACGATCTACATGCGCTGGGCAAGGACTTTGACTCATCGACTTTGAAGGCTGATTTGACGGTGGGCGTAACATTCGTCAACCAACGGCTTGGTATTGACCTGACGGCTCAGCAAATTGGCAGTGTGCTCCGTCGTGTTAATTTTGCGGTTATTCCTGACGAGAAGAGCAGTGACATACTGCAAGTGACGCCGCCGTATTGGCGAACTGATATTGCAATTCCTGAAGACGTTGTCGAAGAGGTTGGCCGGCTGTATGGCTATGATAATTTGCCACGCGAATTGCCAATGCGTAGTGCGCGACCAACGCCAACCAATCGCTACCGTGAACTCACCGAGCGAGTGCGGCAGGCTCTATCTCGTGCTGGCGGCAATGAGGTATTGACGTACAGCTTTGTGCATGAGCGGGTGCTGCGAGCAGTCGGGCAAGATGTGGATGATGCGTATCAGCTCTCGAATGCACTGAGTCCTGATCTGCAATATTATCGACTCAGTTTAACGCCAAGCTTACTTGATAAGGTGCATATGAATATCAAGGCTGGATATGATGAATTTGCACTTTTCGAAATTGGAAAGAGTCATAGCAAGAAAGCCGGGGTTGATGACGATAAGTTGCCAATTGAGCCAGGCCGCATAGCGCTGACCTATGCCGCAAAGACACCAAGAGACGGAGCGCCGTATTACCGTGTAAAATATCTGCTTGATTACGCTGCTTCGCAGCTTGGTATGGAGCTAGAATATCGATCATTGCCATCAAACTCGCAACTGGCTGCCGCGGCACCGTTCGTTGCAGCGCGTACCGCACGAGTCATTGACCGAGTGTCGGGACAGCCGATTGGATTGATTGGTGAGTATACACAGTCTGCAAGAAAAGCATTTAAGCTCCCTGAGTATGCTGCGGGATTTGAGCTCTTTACCGAGGGTCTACTGAGGGCAGCCGATGCGATAGAGAGTCGGTATCGACCACTCAGTCGCTATCCATCAATCGAACGTGACGTATGTTTTGAGGTGGCAACAGAGGTGTCGTATGGTGATATTATCTCATCTATGCAGCTATCTCATGACGATGGATTGCATATCACTGTTGATCCAGTCGATATCTATCAGGCAGAGGATGGCTTGAAGCGCGTTACAGTTCGTGTGAGAGTAACATCGCATGAGCGAACTATGACGAGTAAGGCGGCTGGTGAGGTGGTCGATGGGATAGCTGCACAGGTTATCGAACGGACAGGTGCATCGATTATTTAAATTTGTTACACTAGAAAAAGTAATAGAGAGGGAGAACTATGGCAACAAAACAAAGCCAACGCATTGGCATCTGGGTTATTGCGGTTGCGTTAACCGTTGGTACATTGGGTGGATTTTTAGTGATGGTACTTGCACCAAAGAATCAGGCGAGTGACCAAGCGCGCTTTGAGGAGCTGCAAACAGAATATCAGGCAGAATATGCAACTTATCAGGGTAAGGTTGAGGCTCAGAATAACGAACTTGCGAAGAAGCTATCGAAGGAGTATTACGATACGTTTAAGCAATATGAGAAAAATCCAAAGAAATTTAACGCAGATGATGTCAAGGATCTCAAAAAGAAAGATCTCAAAAAGGGTGATGGAAAGAAGTTGACAGATGAGTCGACATTTACGGCATACTATATCGGTTGGAATCCTAAGGGTAAAGTTTTTGACAGTTCATTTGATAAGCAGTCGCTAAAGGTGCCGATTGAGGCCGCGCCAGGTGGTGTTATTGAGGGGTGGACAAAAGGCGTTGATGGTATGAAGATCGGTGGTGTACGAGAGGTAACGATCCCAGCTGATCTAGCGTATGGCAGCCAGAGTCAAGGTGATGATATTCCTGCAGATACACCTCTGAAATTTATTATTATGGTTATTCCAACACCAGATAAGGGTGATGCGATTGCAGCACCAAAAATGTCGGAAGAGCTGAAGCAACTCTACGCGCGACTTAATGGAATAGATCCGCGTCTACTGGAGGATATGTAATGACAGATGTGCATGATGTGATTATGGTTGGCGCTGGGCCGAGCGCACTTGCGGCGGCAATATACACGACGCGCGAAGATCTTGGTACGGTGCTTTACGAAAAAAGCGCCATTGGCGGTATGGCTGCGATTACAGACAAGATTGATAACTACCCTGGATTCCCTGATGGTGTCGAGGGTATGACACTTGCGGGGCAGTTCGAAAAGCAGGCTGAGCGCTTTGGTGCAGTTATCGACTTTGGTGATGTTTCTGAGATTCGTGACGAAGGCAAGGAAAAGGTCGTTGTTGTTGATGGTGTTGAAAAGCGTGCGAAAGCGGTTTTGATCGCAACAGGAAGTGACTATAGTAAGCTTGGTATACCGGGGGAGGCTGAGTATTACGGTCGTGGGGTTCACTACTGCGCAACGTGTGATGGTGCTTTTTATCGGGAACGACGACTAGTGGTTGTTGGTGGTGGCAATTCTGCTATTCAGGAGGCAATCTTTTTGACGCGATTTACATCGCATATCGACTTACTCGTGCGCAGTACGGTTAAGGCGAGTGAGGTGTTGCAGCAAGACCTCCAGAAACATATAGATGAAGGTAAGATTACTGTCCATCTCGGTACGACAACAGATGAGATCGTAACGACTGATGGTAAGGTGGTGTCGGTACGCGGTACGCGGAACGGTGAGGCGGTTGAATTTGAAACGGATGGCGTATTCGTGTTTGTTGGACTTAAGCCGAATACTCAGTTTCTTGAGGGCAGTGGCGTGGCGCTTGATGAGCAAGGACTTGTCAAGACAGACCACAAGCTTGCGACAAATATCCCGGGTATATTTGCGTCTGGTGATGTGCGGAGTGGTGCAACGATGCAGATTGCAAGTGCTGTTGGTGAAGGTGCGGCGGCAGCTCTTAGTATTCGCGAGTATCTTGATGATCTGAGCCGCGCCTAAGACTGCGCGATGTCGTTACGCAACGTAATGCGCGATAAATGACTCTAGCTGCTTGATCGTTGCGGGGTTGCTTGTTTCAAGTGCGACTTCTCGTGTGCCGAGGAGGACGCCACCGTGTACGAAATTGTGTGATCCTGTAATGGCCTTTTTCGTGCCATCTTCAAATTCGAAAATCATACACTTGGCATGAAGATAGGCAGACCGATTGTAGGTTGTTTGCTGGTTTGTAAGAAACATACCGGCACGTATAACGAAGCGATTGAATCCACGTGCGGTCTGCCATGGATTGAAGTAGAGCGTAGTATTAGTTCGATGAAGAAGACGTGTGAGCCTGCCGGTCGGACAGTACTGTGAGACGTAGATGATTCGCTTGGCCTCTGCGGCGTGGCGGCAAGCACGCTCGTAGATAATAGAGTCGCCAAAGAGTCCGGCATCAAATAACACTGTCGACATGCTATCAAGCTTGGTGGAATGGCTGCGGTAAGGATGTCGTTTTTTGTCGGCACGAACAATATGTTGGTGTTCAGTAAATAGCTTGCCTGCGAGACGGGCATCTGTCGTGCGGAACATGTAGTCGGTGTTACGCGTCGCTTCTTCATAGAGATTGACACCACCGAAGGAGAAGACGGTATCATCGACGACACACCATTTACTGTGTGTACGTCCTGATATGGTCGTAATATTGAGGCGTCCAAGCCAATGAAAATCAACACCAGCTCGCGAGAGTGTGCGCGCCATCTTGGTCGTAGAGCGGACTTTCTTACTATAGTAGTGCGACGGAATAAACTGCCCACTTAGTTCGGTATATGTAAACATATCACCGGCAACACGAACATTAACTCCGCGTCTTGCAGCGGCCGCTAGGGCTTCAAGTAGCTTGTCGGTGGACTCGTCAGTCGTAATAACCATACTAATGAACGAGACGCGTTTTTTGGCGCGTGAAATAGCATCGGTTGCTTGTTTGATGTAGTCATGGGGAGAAAGGAGCTGCATGCTTTCCTAGTATAGCATTCTCGAGAGGGCCATCCAGGTGTGCGCAGTTGGCTACTCATGAATGTATCCATATGGTAAAATACTACCTAAGACTAGCAAGAAGGAGATATAGCACATGGCTGACTTTAATCAGATTCTTACCCCTGGTGATGTGGACGGCGGTATTATTAATGTTGTAGTGGAGATTCCAGCTGGAAGCTCACATAAAATTGAATGGAATCGTGACCTTGCTGTGATGCAACTTGATCGTGTGGAGCCCGCAATTTTTGCAAAGCCAACGAACTATGGTTTTATTCCACAAACGCTAGATGAGGATGGTGATGAGCTTGATGTACTGATTGTCACTCACGAGCCTCTTCCGACTGGCATTTTCCTTGAGGCGCGCGTGATTGGTGTGATGAAATTTGAGGATGATGGTGAGATTGATGACAAGGTTATTGTTGTGCCGGCTGATGATCGAAATACAGGCAATGCAATCACATCACTTGACGATTTTCCCAAGCAGCTCATTGCGCAGATCGAACACCATTTCACGCACTACAAGGACCTGAAGAAGCCAGGTAGTACAATCGTGAAGGGTTTTGGTGATATTGAAGAGGCGAAGGTAGTGATTCACGAGTCTATTGTGCGCTGGAACAACCAGTAAGATGGTAAAGGTGGAGCGGGCTGCGAAGGCACTGATTCGTCGGGCGACAGATGGCCGATACTTGATGTTGACTTGTAGCCCGTGGCCGGAGAATCCGCGCCGTTCACAAAAGCCGGATTTGCCTGGTGGTGAGATCGAAGCTGGTGAGCAGATAGAAGAAGGGCTACTACGTGAGGTCTATGAGGAGACGGGAATCGTACTATCAGAGCAGTCACTACAGCTTGGCTACTGTTTTACAAGATTTGACGCTGGTATCTCAACGAGTTTTCTTTTGTATGTTGCTGATATCCCGCAAGATATCGATATTGTATTGAGTTGGGAACACGAGTCATTTCAATGGCTTACTGCCGATGAGGTGTTAGGGCTATCTATCAGACGACCATATACAGAGATGTTTCGCCATCTTGCATTGGTTGGATTGCTATAAGAAGTAACCATGTACTTATTTTGAGCGAATACGTAGTCTTCCTGCAAACTTCTCAATGAGGTTGCGATTTTGTCGCGAGAGCTGGAGGCGTAGTTTGTCTTTTGCGTGCGCTGTTATGATGTACTCTTTCCATTCAGCTTTCGGTGAGGCGTTCTTGCTCGTGAGGATCTCGACAGTATCACCATGTTTGAGTTTATAGCTAAAGGGTTTCATGGCGCCATTCACGCGAAAGCCACTTGTGCGCGCAGCAACATCAGAGTGGACGCGATAGGCGAAATCAAGTGGATATGCTCCGTATGGCAGGTCCCATATGTCACCTTTAGGTGAGTAGACGAAGATACGGTCATGAAAGAGGTTCATGCGAAACTTTTTACTATCGATGACGGTATTTTTTCCTGCTTTGGCGGCAGTCTCCTGAAGGTCGCGAATCCAGTGAAGGTGCTCGGGGAGTTCTGCCATATGGCGTTTTTTGTAGGCGTCAGTCATTTTCTGTTCATTGTAGTGAAAGCTGGCGGCAAGACCACGCTCGGCGTAGTCGTGCATTTCACGCGTGCGAACCTGGAATTCAACAATCTGCCCGGTATTGGTCTGGACGGTCGTGTGAAGACTTTGGTAGCCATTAGCTTTTGGTAGTGCGACATAATCCTTGATACGCTCAAAAAGAGGTGTGTAGAGGTCGTGAAGCACGCCGAGAACAAGATAGCAGTCGTCAAGATCATTTGTGATAATGCGGAGAGCGATAAGGTCATGGATCTGATCGATATCCCCGTCGTAGCGATCAAGTTTTTTGAAAAGACTGTAGACGCTCTTGACGCGACCGTCCATTTCGAAGGTAATCCCTTCCTCGGTGAGTTTACGGGCGACTTCATTGCGTACGCGAGCGAGCTTACGTTGACTTTTCTTCAGATGCGAGTCGAGGAGCGCTTTTGTGCGAGAAAAATCTTTTGGCGTTAGATAGCGAAAGCTTAATTCCTCGAGTTGAACACGCACACGTCCCATATTGAGTCGATCGGCGAGTGGCGCAAAGACTTCCATCGTCTCCCGTGCAATTTTCTTTTGCTTCTCGCGAGACATATGCTCGAGCGTGCGCATGTTATGAAGGCGATCGGCAAGTTTGATGATAATAACGCGAACATCCTTGCCAACAGCAATAAGAAGTTTTGACAGGTTGTCTTTTGTTTGAGGTAGATAGCTTTCGAGATTCTTCATGCCAGCCCGTGCTTGGCCAACCTTTGTCACACCGTCAACGAGGAATGCGACATCTCTCCCGAAGAGGCTTTCTATCTGCTCAAGTGTCACACCAGTATCTTCGACGGTATCATGAAGGACACCAGCGATGACAGTATCAATATCCATATCCCATTTCGCGAGAATGCCTGCTACGGCGAGCGGGTGGACGATGTAGGGTTCACCGCTTTTACGTTTTTGTCTGCTGTGTGCGTTCGAGGCAAAATCAATCGCGTACTCGAGCTCAAGAAGCTGCTCTTCATTGTAGTGCGTCTCCGCAAGTGTCAGTAGTTCGCCTCGTTTCATAGTAATCATTATATCACCCCTGTGGTTGTGTGCCGATGGCTATGACTCTTTTGACACGAATTATCCAGGGGGTGTACACTAAGGATGAATATACTTATGCTAGAGATAATAGAGGAGAAAATTTATGAGTAAAACGAAAATTGCTATCAATGGCTTTGGTCGCATCGGTCGTAATGCGTTTAAGATCGCTTTCGAGCGTAGTGACCTTGAGATTGTGTCAATCAATGACTTGACTGACACGAGGACACTTGCCTATCTGCTTGCGCACGACAGTAACTACGGCGCATACCAGCATGATGTGTCTCATGACGAAAAAGGTATTATCGTCGACGGCAAGCATATAGAAGTGCTCGCAGAGCGTGACCCTGCTCAGCTTCCATGGGGCGATCGTGGTGTCGATATCGTCATTGAATCTACAGGATTTTTTACGGACAAAGAGGGCGCGAGTAAGCATATCACAGCTGGCGCGAAGCGTGTCGTCATTAGTGGTCCGACAAAGAGTGACGGTGTCGATACGATCGTACTTGGTGCAAACGAGGACAAGGTTGCTGGGTCTACGGACGTCATCAGTAATGCGAGCTGTACGACAAATAGCCTTGCGGCAGTTATGGCAATTCTTGATGCTGAATTTGGCGTTGAGAAGTCGCTCCTCACAACAGTGCATAGCTACACGGCGAGTCAAGCGCTTCAGGATGCACCAAAGAAGGATTTGCGCGAAGGGCGCAATGCAGCCGAAAACATCGTACCGACAAGCACAGGGGCTGCGATTGCTGTAACAAAAACACTTCCGCAACTTGAAGGCAAGTTTGATGGTATATCAATGCGCGTTCCAACTCCTGTCGTATCGATTAGTGACGTTACGGCGCTCCTTTCGAAGGATGTGACAGTAGAAGATATTAATGAGGCATTCAAGAGGGCTGCAGACGATTCATTTTACCAGGGGATCATTGGCGTGAGCGATGAGCCTCTCGTGAGTCGTGATTTTATTGGTGATCCACGATCTGGTATCGTAGACTTGCCATTAACTCGTGTTGTTGGTGGTAATCTGATTAAGATATGTGTATGGTACGACAACGAGTGGGGCTACAGTAATCGCCTTGTTGAGCTTGTGGCAGATGTCGCAAAATCACTAAAATAACCTCTTGTCCGTCGATCTCTATCCCTGGATAGCCTGGGCCGTGCTTTAGTTGGGAGCGGCGCCGATAATAGGTAGTAATTATCGTCATTCGTGGTTGCGGTGTGTTGCGTTCGCGGTTGATTTTGCTTATACTTAACTTATGAAAATCTATCTCGGAGCCGATCATAACGGCTTTCATTTAAAAGATACAATACTTGCATATTTGAGCAAGCGTCATCATGATGTCGAGGACGTGAGTGGCAAAGGGCTTGATAAGAGTGACGACTTCCCTGAGTTTGCTCAGATGGCTGTCCTGAAGGTTATTGGTGACGAGGATGATGACGCGCGGGCCATTCTGCTGTGCGGCAGCGGTCAAGGTATGGCGATTGCGGCGAATCGTTTTCGCGGTATTCGGGCGGGTGTTATCTGGGACGCGACCGAAGCAAGGGTAGCACGCAACGACATTGACAGTAACGTACTGTGTTTGCCAGCACGCATTCTTGAGAATGACGACAGCAAGGAGTGGAAGGATATTATTGACACTTGGCTGACGACGCCATTCGCCGATGCGCCGCGGTTTCGTCGTCGTAATGCGCAGATTGATGAGATTGCCTAATGAGTATTGTCGCTCCAGCTATTCTTGTTGAGACTGCAGAAGCATACAAAGAGAGTGTTGATCGCTATCATTCCTTTGCGCAACGTGTCCATATCGACGTCAGTGATGGTGAATTTGCACCGTCTTTCACTGTTGGTGTCGATCAGCTATGGTGGCCGCAGGAGTGGACTGTTGATATTCACGCGATGGTGGCCCGTCCGATTGAGTATATTGAGTCTCTCGTTGCATTAAAGCCTCATACTATTATCTTTCACGTTGAGGCAGTGGCGGATATCATACCTGTTTTACGGAAAATAAAGCAAGCCGGTATACGAGCAGGGATTGCTTTGCAGCGTCCGACCGTACCTTCGACTGTTGCTGATGCGATTACTGAAGCCGACCACGTAATGATTTTTACCGGTAACCTCGGACAGCATGGAGGTATCGCAAGTCTTATGCAACTTGAGAAGATACGACTCATCAAGGCCATTAATCCGAATGTTGAGATTGGCTGGGACGGAGGGGTTAATGTCGATAACGCCTACACACTGACACAAGGTGGTGTCGATGTTTTGAATGTTGGTGGTGCGATTGCGAATACGACGGAGCCAGGACAGGTGTATGCTACACTGGTGTCAGAGACAAATAAGCACGGGGTGATTTAAACTATGCAGGGTGGGCGGTTAACATTAACACAACTTGACCAAAAGGCGAACGAGGTTCGCAAAGATATTATACGCATGCTTGAAGCAGCTGGATCGGGTCACAGCGCAGGTCCTTTAGGTACAGCGGATATTTTTACGGCACTGTATTTTGACATTATGAACCATCGTCCGCAAGAGCCTGAGTGGCCTGAGCGTGATACTTTTTTCCTGAGCAATGGACATATTGCACCAGTGCTGTATGCCACGATGGCTCATGCAGGCTATTTTCCTGTTGAGGAATTATTGACACTGCGTCAGTTTGGTTCTCGTTTGCAGGGGCATCCAGAGCGTACGCATTTGCCAGGTATCGAGCAGACAAGCGGGCCTTTGGGCGAAGGGTTAGGTCAGGCCGCTGGATATGCTTATGCGCTGCAAGGTATCAATAGGCAGCCGCACAGGTTTGTGTACGCCATGATGGGCGATGGTGAGTTGAACGAGGGCATTATCTGGGAGTCTGCTATGTTTGCGGGTAAATATAAACTAGGGCAACTGATTGCGTTTGTTGATCGTAATAATATTCAGATTGATGGTAGTACTGATGATGTTATGCCGCTTGAAGATTTGCGTGGAAAGTGGGAGAGCTTCGGCTGGCATGTGCAGGAGATCGATGGTCATAATATTGAAAGTATCATTGATGCTGCTAGTATGGCTCGGGCAATTACGACAAAACCAAGCGTCATTATTGCGCACACAATTCCCGGTAAAGGTGTCGACTTTATGGAGTACGACTACAAGTGGCATGGCATGCCGCCTAATAGCCAGCAGGCAAAAGACGCTTTACGTAAGCTGCGCACACTAGATGGCAAGATCAATCATGAAGGGGAGGCGGCGTAATGAACTATCCACTACGCGATGATATATATAGCGATGACGTACCGGTAGAGCCGACTAGGGCAGGTTATGGTAGGGGCTTGAAGGCGGCTGCCGAGGCTGACGAGCGAGTAGTCGGACTGTGCGCCGATCTTACCGAGAGTACTCAGATGCATTTATTTCGAGATGCGTTTCCGGAGCGATTTATTCAGGTAGGCATCGCCGAGCAGAACCTTATAGCCGTAGCTAGCGGCTTAGCACATGCTGGTCTGGTGCCGTTTACGAGTAGCTATGCCGCATTTAGTCCTGGTCGTAGCTGGGAGCAGATTAAAACTACTGCATGTATTAATGACCAACCTGTTAAGGTGATCGGTAGTCATGCTGGGCTGTATACGGGTGCGGATGGTGCCACCCATCAGATGCTTGAAGATATCGCCTTGATGCGTGTCATACCCAAGATGGTAGTGGTGGCGCCAGGCGATAGTGTCGAAGCTGAGAAAGCGACTCGCGCAATTGCTACTAATGGTCAGCCAAGCTACTTACGGTTGGCACGAGAAAAAACACCGATCTTTAGCACAGAAGATTCGCCATTCGAAATCGGTAAGGCTTATGTGCTGCGCGAGGGGCACGATGTCAGTCTATTAGGCACCGGCACGATGACACATCGACTGCTAGTAGTGGCTGATATGCTACAGCATAAGGGTATACATGCAGAGGTGGTGCATGTGCCGACTATCAAGCCTCTTGATGATGAGACTATCCTGACAAGTGTTAGGAAGACAGGTAGGGCGGTGACTGCTGAAGAGGCTCAGATTGCTGGTGGGTTTGGCGGCGCTGTGGCTGAGCTGCTAGGTGATAAGCTACCAACACCTCTGTGTCGGATTGGTATGTATGATCAGTTTGGCGAAAGCGGTGCCCCGATTGATTTATTTAAGCACTTTGGGCTTGATCATGATTCAATGACAGTAACGGTCGAGTCATTTGTAAACAGTGTACCTCGGTATCACCAAGGATTTTAAAGTAAATTGTATTGACTAAGCTCGTTCCGTAGCTGGGTCGAGTCTGTAAATTGTATACTGGCGACACCAAGGCTGCGTGCGGCTGTGACGTAGTCTGGATTGTCGTCAATGTAGAGTGTTTGCTCTGGCGCTGCTTTGAGCTGCGCGAGAGCAGTGATGTAGATGTCGGGATGAGGCTTGGAGATACCGACTTCGCTTGATATGGTGATTGCATCAAACAGATCGATAATCCCTTCTTCTGTGAGGCGTGGGCGTAGGTGACGCGAGGCGTTAGACAAAAGACCAACACGGTAGTTATTTTTTAATTCGGTTGCAATTTTGATCACTTCTTCGGTAAGGGCTGGTGGTGAGCTTCCGTATATTTCTTGATAGGTGACGACGCGACCAAGCGCGGTTCCGAGATGATGAAGAAATGCTGTGCGATCTATTTTATTATGATCGAGCTGCGTTACGAGGTTACTAAAACCTTTTGACGGCTCAAGGTCATGTTTTTTGAGCCAGATAATATATGGGTCAGGCTGGAATACGCCATAAAAATCAAAAAGCACCGCGCTTATCATATTGTTAGTGTAACATCTTATGTAAGGATAAGTGGTATAATGTGAGTAAGTTGATCATATAGTAAAGGGAGGCATATGGGCGTAAGTATTCGTGAGATTCGTGATAACACTGTGAGGGCAAGGCACCTCATGCAGCGGGCCCGCAGTCAGCATTTTGCGGTTGGCGCATTTAATCTTGATAATCAGGATATTTTACGTGCGGTTTGCGCGGCAGCTCAGAAGAAGAGCTCTCCAGTCTTGGTAGAGGTGACACAGGGGCAAGTGGCTGATATGGGACTTGATAATGTCCGCGACATGGTTGATAACTACAAGCATGAATATGGTATCGAAATGTATATTAATCTCGATCATAGTCCGAGTATTGAAGATGCAAAACGCGGTATTGATGCTGGGTTTGAATTTATTCATATTGACATCAGCCAGGCTAATCATGATGCGACTGACGATGAGATTATTCGAGCCACAAGAGATGTTGTCGAGTATGCCAGATTCACTGGCGCACTTGTCGAAAGTGAACCGCATTATTTTGGCGGCTCATCGAATTTCCACGAAGAAGCCTTTGATTACGAAGAAATCAAAAAGACATTCAGTACACCTGATGGCTCAAAGGAGTTTGTCGAGGCAACGGGAATTGATACGTTTGCAGCAGCAGTCGGTAATTTGCACGGTAAGTATCCAGTACCAAAAGAGCTTGACCTCGAACTATTACAGCAAATCAAAGATGCAATTGGCATTAATATTAGTCTGCATGGTGGAAGTGGCACGCCGTTGCACTATTTTGCAGAGGCTGCAAAGATTGGTGTTACAAAGGTGAATATCAATAGCGACATGCGCTATGCGTACCGCAAAACACTCGAGAAGGTTTTGGCTGATAATCCGGACGAGTATGCGGTTGCGAAGCTGATGGGGCCGGTCAGGCTTGCGGTTCAGCAGGTTGTTGAAGAGAAGATTGATGCATTCGGATCTGCTGGCAAGGCCGTTCTATAGTAAAGATTGTTCCATAGTAAAAAGCTCGCGATACTCGCGAGCTTTTTACTATAATTTACAGTGAGCTGGACTTTTTTGCTTCAATCACATCAAGCATCTCGGTGAAAGCGTCTTCGAATTTTTTCAGACCTTCCTCCTCAAGCTGCCTGAAGACATCATCGAAATCGATTCCGATATCTCGTAGTTTTTTGACTGTATCAAGTGCGTCAGTGAACATTTCGAGATTAGTGTTTTCAAGCTCCTTGGGAAGGTGGTCGAGAACGGTCTTGATCGTCTCTTCTGGCATTGTATTGACAGTAAGTGGGGCAATAAGACCAGTTACATAAATGAGGTCGTCATAGTCGGGATTCTTGGTTGACGTTGATGCCCAGAGGAGGCGCTGAATAGCGGAGCTATCGCTGTCTACAACGGCTGCTTTAGCGAAATTATCAAGGAATATATCATAGGCAAGTTGACCTTGTGCGATTGCTGCTTTGCCGCGCAGTGCAAGGGCTTCTTCTGTGCCGATAGCTTCGAGGCGCTTATCGACCTCGCTATCAATACGGCTAATAAAGAGTGACGCGACACTTCGTGAGTCGACACTCCTGTGGAGCCTGTGGCTTGCTGAATGCGCCTCTGCAACCTTCTTGTAGACGCGAAGGCTGAATATCAGCGTGACATTGACATTGATACCTTCTGATAGCAGTGTCTCAATGACAGGAATACATTCTTCGGTGGCTGGAACTTTAATCATGACATTAGGTCGATCGACTTCTTTCCAGAGGTGCCGAGCCATGTCTAAAGTAGCCTGGCCGTCGCGAGCAATAAGAGGAGAGACCTCTAGTGATACATATCCGTCCTCGCCTCGACTTTCATCCCAGATAGTCCTGAAGGCATCACAAGCTGACTTGATATCGTCGATAAGTAATCTCCAGTAGATATCTTCAGTTGACACACCTTCAAATGCGAGGCGTTTAATCTGCTCGTCATAAAGTGTACTCGAGTTGATGGCGTTGGCGATAATTGTCGGATTTGATGTGACTCCGCGAATCCCGTTGTAGATATAGTTATAAAGCTGTCCTGAAGCGAGGAGCTCGCGACTGAGGTTATCGAGCCAGGGGCTCTGGTTGTATGGTTTGTGGAGTCTATGTAAGTTTGTCATTTGTCTTTAGTATAGCAAATAAGGTAGTATAGTGTATATGGTTAGAATTACGTCACTCGGAGCAGCATCGCAAGATGTTTTTATATCAGGAGAAGGTATTCGTGCAGAACTTGATCCTCGTACAAATGAGCATATGGAAGAGTTTAGCGAAGACTTTAAGCTTGGGGCAAAAATTAACATTGACAATATTCACTTTGCGACCGGAGGTGGCGCAACGAACGCGGCGGTAACATTTGCGCGACAGGGTCTCGAGAGCGGTTTCATCGGCAAGATTGGTAATGATATCGCGGCTCATGGTGTTATTCAGGAACTTGATCAAGAGATGGTCGACACTCGACAGGTGGTACATCATGAGAGTCTTGGGACGCAGTATTCGACTGTTCTTTTGGCGGACACTGGCGAACGAACGATTCTCGTGTATCGTGGTGCTGCTAATACGCATACACCAGCCGACTATCAAGGCGTTGATTTTTCTGATGTAGACTGGCTCTATGTCTCATCGTTTGCCGGCGCACATGATGCACTCGATGTTGTGTTTAGTCGTGCAGCTGATGCGGGGGCGAAAATTGCATTTAACCCAGGAGACAAGGAGCTATCGCAACCGGACAAACTACGGCCACTTCTTGAGGATGTTGAAGTTCTGATCGTCAACAAGGAAGAGGCACAGAAGCTTGTTGAGGGTGTTGAGCTTGATGAGCTTGTGCGACACTTACTCAATTATGTTCCTGTCGCGATTGTGAGCGATGGTCCAAACGGGGTGATTGCGAGCGATGGCAAGACGATCGTGCGAGCAGGTATGTATGAGGATGTGCCAGTAGTCGATCGTACAGGTGCTGGTGATGCGTTTGGGTCTGGTTTTCTGAGTCAGTGGGCACAGGGCCAGTCACTGAAGGATTCAATTGTATTTGCGAGCGCGAACTCAACCTCAGTCGTAACGAAAATCGGTGCAAAAGCAGGTATCCTCAATAAGGGCGTCAAGCTGCATGAAATGCCATTGACGGAAAAGGTATTCTAGTGGCACGGGTACTGAAGGATCTCCTAGCAAACGACCACCCGCTTTTCTTGATGAATGTTGCAAGACTTGAGCGGGCTGCCGGTGATGTAGGCGTGGACACTCGGTTGATCGGTGAGATTACTGAAAAGGCTCACGAGGTACTGCGCGCATTAAGACTTGATCCGGTTGACACGACTGGTAACGAATTATATCAAACGCTTATGTCGCTAGCAGGGGGGAATCAGCTTACTGTGGCGTTGGCAAGTACCCCGCCGTATATCATTGTCAATCTTGGTGACGGGCCAATTTCGTTGAATAGGTACGATATTCAGGATAATGCTGATGGGCAGGTGCCATATAAAGACCGTAGTGTTGCGCATGCGCAGCGTCGGTTGCGCGCTGAGATTATTCGTCGGTATGCAGTGCTCGAAAGAACACACAATGATATCGTATTTCAGCTGTCGCAGGACGCTGGATTGGTTGTTGATAGCGACATGATGACTGAAGTTGGCTATAAAAATATTAATAATGAGAAAGAGGAGCATAGCATGAAAACACATATACTAGCGATAGGAGATGTATTTACTGATGCTTTTATTCAGTTACGCGAGAATGAAGCAAAGATTATCACAGAACAGGATGGGTCAGAGTGGCTAGCGATGCCTTTTGGCCGCAAACCGCCATATGAAAAGGTGGATATTGTTAAGTCTGTTGGCCCTGGTCCAAATGTAGCGGTGTCAGCTGCTCGACTCGGTCAGGATGCATCTGTCATGGCTTGGGTCGGTAA
Source organism: uncultured Candidatus Saccharibacteria bacterium (assembly GCA_964475295.1). Taxonomy (GTDB): domain Bacteria; phylum Patescibacteriota; class Saccharimonadia; order Saccharimonadales; family Saccharimonadaceae; genus CALMAK01. The sequence continues at coordinate 42,293 of CAYYWC010000001.1, read as the reverse complement.
TGACGAGACTGGCGAGGAGGCAATTGCGCATCTTCGGAGCGAAGGTATCGATACTAGCTCCATGATTGTTGAAGAAGGCAAGATGACAAGCTATTGGTACGTCCTTCGATACGGAGCAGATAGAACAATGCTCGTAAAGAGCGAAAAGTATCGCTATGAGTGGCGCGACCCGGAGGTTGAACCAGATTGGATATATCTAACGTACTTAGGTGAGGACTCGTGGCCGCTTCATGAGGCGCTACTGGAGTATCTCGCATCAAGGCCGCATATCAAGCTCGCTGTGCAGCCAGGTGCATTCCAATTCCGCTGGGGCGCAGAGAAGATGGCACCAATTTATAGGCGGAGTGATATGATACTGCTCAACCGCGAAGAGGCGATGGATGTCACCGGACTTCCATACGACTCAATCACAAACCTTGCGAAGGGACTGCATGAGCTCGGACCGGAGTATGTCGTTATTACCGACGGAGGAAAAGGTTCATACGTATATCATGAAGGCAAAGTCTTGACGATCCCAAATTACCCAGATGACGGCCCTCCAGTTGACCGTACTGGTGCTGGCGATGCATTCTCATCGACGTTCTTGGTGGCAATTGCTACTGGTGAATCTGTAGAGACTGCCCTGCGCTGGGGGCCGATTAATCCTGTAGGTGTCATTCAGGATGTTGGTGCACAAAGAGGGTTGATGACCCGAGAGAAGCTGCAGGAGTACCTCGACAAGGCGCCAGAGTGGTATCAAGTATCGGAATATAACGACTAGGCGTACTGATGCTGTGTACAGAAGCGAGTGCAACTGGCGCTCGCTTTTGCATTGTGCCATACTATGAATGATGAGTCAGGGATTTCAGCTTGTATCTGGATATCAGCCAACCGGTGATCAGCCAGCAGCAATTGCACAGCTGCTGTCGGGTTTGCGTTCTGGTGAGCGCGAGCAGACACTGCTTGGAGTGACAGGGTCGGGTAAGACATTTACGATGGCGAATATTATACAAGACCGGCAAGTTCCGACACTTGTATTAGCGCACAATAAAACACTCGCGGCACAGCTATATAGTGAGTTTAAGTCGTTCTTCCCCGATAATGAAGTTCATTATTTTGTTAGCTACTTTGACTACTATCAGCCAGAAGCCTATATCGCTTCGAGTGATACATATATCGAAAAGGACAGTAAGATCAATGATGAGATTGATCGTTTACGCCATGCGGCCACAACAGCGCTCCTGACGCGTCGTGATACCATTATTGTAGCGAGCGTCAGCTGCATCTATGGTATCGGATCGCCGAATAATTACATGGAGATGTCGGTACATATCAAGAAGGGTGAGAAACGGAAGCAGGATAAGCTTGTACGTTGGTTGACAGATATTCAATACCAACGCAATGATATTGATTTTCACCGTGGTACGTTTCGTGTGAAGGGCGATGTGATCGATGTCTTTCCGGCGGGTAGTGACGTTGCATTTCGAATTGAATTTTTTGGAGATGAAGTCGATAGATTGACGCGGATTGACCCGTTGACAGGTGAGATCCTTGGCGAGCCGCATGAAATTAATATTTTTCCAAGTAGTCACTATGCGACACCGAAAGAGCAGATTGCGTATGCGATTGAAGGGATTAAAAAAGAATTCAATCAGCGACTCGAATGGTTTGAGCGACACGATAAGCTTCTCGAAGCGCAACGTCTTGCGCAACGTACCAAGTATGATATTGAAATGCTCGAGGAGACAGGTTTTGTAAAGGGGATTGAGAACTATAGTCGCTATCTGACGAATCGAGAGCCGGGCGAACAGCCTGCGACACTGATTGACTATTTCTCTGATGATTGGCTCTTGCTCGTTGATGAAAGCCATATGACTCTTCCTCAGGTGCGCGGTATGTACAACGGTGATCGCGCACGCAAGGAAGTGCTCGTCGAGCACGGGTTCCGATTACCGTCAGCGCTCGATAATCGACCGTTGCGTTTTGATGAATTTGATCGGCATATCAACCAAGCAATTTATGTTTCTGCGACACCCGGTGAGTATGAGATTGCACACAGCCCCGAGCCGGCACAGCAGGTGATTCGTCCGACCGGATTGCTTGATCCGATTATTACTGTGAGAGAGACGGCAGGTCAGATTGATGATTTACTATCGGAGATACGTGAGCGTGTCTCTAGAAAGCAACGCGTACTCGTGACGACACTGACAAAGCGTATGTCGGAAGATCTGAGTCAGTACCTTCTCGATTTAGATATCAAGACAGCTTATATTCACAGTGAGGTGGATACGCTGGAACGCGGTGATATTTTGCGTGATTTGCGAGTGGGTGTCTATGATGTTCTGGTCGGCATTAACCTTCTTCGCGAAGGGCTTGACTTGCCAGAGGTAAGCTTGGTTGTTGTTATGGATGCAGATAAAGAAGGGTTCCTGAGGAGCGAGAGCGCGCTTATTCAGACAGCTGGACGTGCGGCACGTCATGAAGAGGGTGCGGTGATTATGTATGCAGATCGTATTACTGGGTCGATGCAGCGAGCAATTGATGAGACGAATCGTCGGCGTGGTATTCAGGAGGCGTACAATACTGAACATGGTATCACGCCAACAGGTGTTGCAAAGGATATTGACGAAGGATTGCGGGCGATTATTCCGCAGAAGGATGACGGTAAACCAAAACTTGACCTTAAGAAGATTCCTAAGGATGAATATGCGGGCTTAATCAAGGACCTGTCAGGGCAAATGGACCTTGCGAGCGCAAACCTTGAATTCGAAAAAGCAGCGGAGTTACGTGATCTCATTGCGGATATTCGCACAAAGATGTAGGTTCTTTCATCTCCATCGAAGAATGTGTAGTATTATAGAGCTATGTCGTCACAGCAGATAGATACGTCAACATCAGAGCCAATACAGGCAGTACAAGTACCGATGATTCAAAAACCAAAGATTCATCTCGGTTGGAAGGTGTGGCTTACTATCCTTGTAATTCTTAATATTGTGATTCTTGCACCGCATCTATGGCTAGGAGGTTTTGACCCAGCGACAGATACAGAGGCGCGAGCTGGTGTTATGGCGATGATAGTTCTCGCTCCTGTTTTTCTTGCAGCGCCTGCTCTCATTTTTGTTGATATTGTCACTGTATTCTCTTTTTTGTTCTACCTCCTCGGGCGTGAACGGCGATACGGTACCTCTACCAAAAAGTAGCATCGTATGGCATACTGGTGGTATGGTAAAGAAGAAGATAGAAGCAAAAATTAAGCAAGATCCTATTTCTGTTATTATCGTTATCTTAGTATTTGCAGTACTCATGATGGGCGTACTGGTATATATGCACATTATTCAGCATAGCCAGATCGAGCAGCTTCGTTACGATCTCAGTCAAGAAACGCAACTCCGCGAAGTACGCTAACTTGACATAACCGTCATCAGTGTGATACAATAGATGTATTGCATTCGATAGAATGTCGAGTTTCTTCAAAGTGATACAAATCTTGTAATTGTATACCCACCGATTCTACTCTCGCTGTTCTCTCTGGGCGCTCTTCGTGTGAGCGGCTCTGTAGTGGTGCAACAGCAAAAAATCAGACACGAACGAAAGGGCTTATATGGCATATCAATCAGGTAATCGCGGTGGACGACCGCAGGGTGGACGCCGTTTTCACGGAGGACGTAATCGTAATACACGCAAGGGTCCAACGAAGAAGTATATTCATCCGTCAAAATTTATCAATAAAGCAGTTACACCGGCAGAAGAGACGCCTTATGAGGCGACGCACAAGTTTGTTGACTTTCCGTTCGGCGCTGAGCTACAGCATAATATTGCACAAAAAGGCTACGTGACACCAAGCGCGATTCAGGATCAGTCAATTCCTCATATCGTTGACGGTAAGGACGTGATAGGGCTAGCAAATACAGGAACAGGTAAGACCGCAGCATTCCTCTTGCCGATTATTGAGCGCCAGAGTGGTATTATGCTTCGTCCGAGTGTGCTCATCATTGCGCCAACGCGTGAACTTGCGCAGCAGATTAACGACCAGTTCCGTGACTTTTCGAAGGGTATGCAGCTCTATTCAACGCTGGTTGTGGGCGGTATGAACGTTGACCGTCAGATTCGTGATCTCAAACGTCGACCGCATGTTGTCATTGGTACGCCGGGACGTCTCAAGGATCTGATTGAGCGTCGTGCTCTGCAGCTCAAGAATATGACGACACTTGTACTGGATGAGGCTGACCGCATGCTTGATATGGGGTTCTTGCCGGATATTCGTCGTATCGTTGATGCGATGCCGCGTGAGCGCCAGACGCTGTTTTTTAGCGCGACAATCACACCTGAGATCGAAAAACTTGTTCATGACTTCCTTAAGGATCCCGTCACTGTTTCAGTTCGTACGGGTGAGACGAGCGACCATGTTGAGCAGGACGTGATTGAGGCTCGTGACAAGACACATAAGGTTGAGCTTTTGACAGAATTGCTTGAGCAGGATGGCTACGAAAAGGTGCTCGTTTTTGGTGAAACAAAGTATGGTGTACAGCGCCTGAGTGACCACCTTGACAATCGGGGTATTGCGTCGGTTGCGATTCATGGCAACAAGAATCAGGCACAGCGCACTAAGGCTTTGAAGGCGTTTAAAGACGAGAAGGTGAAGGTACTCGTTGCAACTGATGTAGCTGCTCGTGGTCTTGATATTCCGAATGTTTCGCACGTCATCAACTTTGATACTCCGCAGACCTACGAAGACTACATTCATCGCATCGGTCGTACGGGTCGTGGTGGCGCCAAGGGTCGCGCACATACGTTTATTGACGCACGATAGGCTGTTTTCTGGTACAATATAGTATATGACACAAATCTCTCGTGATGATGTGCTCCATTTAGCACAATTAAGTAGTTTGCAGTTAACTGATGATGAAATCAACTCATTACAGCAAGACATAACCAATATTCTTGGCTATGTCGAGCAGCTCAGTGAGCTTGATACAGCAGGCGTCGAGCCGACGTATCAAGTAACAGGACTGACGAATATATGGCGCGATGATGTCGTTGATCAGTCTGATGTAACGCGAGAGCAGCTGCTTGCATTGGCTCCCGAGCAACAGGATAATTCCGTGAAGGTTCCGAAGGTACTGTAGGTATGGCAAGGATATCTGATTATAGAGACAATTCAGCGCGCAAAAATGTCGAGAGGGCACTTGCGGCTGCGCATGAAAACGAAATATATCATGCATTACTGAGTTTGACGAAGGAGCGAGCACTTGAACGTGCTGATGCGGTTGATCGTGGCGAGATAACGGGGCGCCTTGCGGGTGTTCCGTTTGTGGTGAAGGATAATTTCTTGGCATTCGGTGCGCCAACTACAGCTGCAGGGCGAATGCTTGAGGGCTTTGATGCACCACTCCAGGCAACGGCAGTCGAAAAGCTTGAGGCTGAAGGGGCAATTTGCATCGGAAAGGCGAATCTTGACGCGTTTGCTCATGGGGGTAGTACTGAGAATTCGGCGTTTGGTCCAACCAAAAATGCCTACGACCTTCAGCGGGTTGCAGGGGGGAGCTCGGGTGGGTCTGCTGTTGCGACAGCACTTGATATCGTACCTTTTGCACTCGGTACCGATACGGGCGGGTCGATTCGTCAGCCGGCAAGTTTTAACGGTGTTATAGGTGTAAAGCCAACATATGGCACAGTGAGTCGGTATGGTGTCGTCGCAATGGCGAGTAGTACTGATACAATCGGAACATTCGCGACGAACGCTGAGGACGCAGCACTCGTGATGGATATTATGGCAGGCCGTGATGTCCGCGATATGACGACTTTGCCTGATTTCTTCACGCCAACAGTCGACATAAAGTCGCAAAAAATCGGTATCATAAAGGAGTATATGTCGGATGATGTTGATATAGAAGTCCGCGAGAGTACGCTTGCGTATGCCGACAAGCTTCGAGCAGCAGGACATACGGTGGAAGAAGTGAGTATGCCGATCCTTAGGTATGCGCTCGCGATGTATTATATTATTGTACCAGCAGAGATTAGTAGTAATTTGGCGCGATATGATGGTATTCGCTACGGCTATCGTGCAGAAGGTGTAAAGACATTAGCAGAGCTATATGGTCGCTCGCGTGATGAGGGTTTTACGACAGAGAATAAGCGACGTATTATGATTGGTAGTTATGTGTTGTCGAGCGGATTTTTTGATGCGTATTACCAGCAGGCGCAGCGAGCGCGTACAATCCTGATCGATGAATATAATCGACTGTTTGAGACGTATGATGTGCTTATCGGGCCGGTCGCGCCAACGCCAGCCTTTAAGCTGGATGAGCACGCGGCTGATCCTGTGTCGATGTATCTTGCTGATATCATGACAGTACCACCTAGCTTGGCGGGCCTTCCTGCTCTGAGCGTGCCGGCTGGAATGACAGGAGAGGGACTGCCTATCGGCGTGCAGCTCATCGGTCAGCAAAAAACAGACGCACATCTCCTCGCACTTGCCGCACAGATGGAGGGGCGATAAGCAATGGAGCTGATATTTTTTCTAGCAGCAATACTGATTGTTGGTGCGCTTTTGTTTGCAATTATCACAATGACAAAAGGCGGCAAGACGCAGCTTGATGTCGATAAGTACCGATCAAAGTGGCTTGAGATTGAACAGCAGTTGTCTCGTGATGATATATCAAGCCACCAGCTCTGCGTGCTGAATGCAGATAAGTTGCTCGATCAGGCGCTAAGAGAGCGAGGGTTTCAGGGGGCAACGATGGGCGATCGTATGAAGGTAGTCAAGTGGTCGCACGCAAATGCGGTGTGGGCGTCTCATAAGTTACGTAACCAAATTGCTCATGAGTCAGACAGTAAGGTGAATTATGACACTGCTCGGCGAGCCCTAGCCGGCTTTAAGCAGGGGTTAAAGGACGTAGGAGCAATCTAATGAGCGTATATGATAATTATGAAATGACAATTGGTATTGAGTGCCACGTGCAACTGGCAACACGGACGAAGCTCCTGAGCAGTGCCGATAACGATGCGCGTGACGCTGACCCTAATAGTAAGGTGACGGCAGTTGATTTCGGGTTGCCTGGCATGCTGCCAGTCCTTAACCGAGAGGCAGTTAATCTGGCGATTAAGGCTGGTAAGGCACTGAATGCAGATATCGCACGAATCAGTCGATTCGATCGCAAACATTACTTCTATCCTGATTTGCCAAAGGGATATCAGGTGACGCAAATGTATCAGCCGATTATCCTCGCAGGGTATATTGACGCGCCACTTGAAGGTGACAAAGCGGTTCGTGTTCGTATTCATCACGCGCACATCGAGGAGGATGCAGGCAAGCTAACACACTACGGTGATTATAGCCTGGCTGATCTGAATCGTGCTGGTACACCCTTGATTGAGATTGTGTCCGAGCCGGATATTCATTCTACTGCTGCAGCTCGCGCATACGCTACAGAGCTTCATCAGCTGATGACGTACGCCGGAGTGACACACGGTGATCTATATCATGGTAATATGCGGTTTGATGTAAATATATCGGTTGCAAAAAAAGGTGCTTCGAAGCTTGGCCGACGTGCTGAAGTAAAGAACCTCAATTCATTTCGCAGCATTGAACGTGCTGCGGAGTATGAATTTAAGCGGCAGGTCGATCTTCTTGAGCGTGGAGAGGAGGTTGCGCAAGAAACACGAGGATGGAATGACGACAAGCAGATGACGTCGAGCCAACGCAGCAAGGAAGACGCGCAGGATTATCGTTATATGCCAGATGCTGATATCCCACCGATTATACTAAGTGATGAGGAGATTGATCGTATCCAGGCGGAAGTACCGAAGCTTCCACCGCAGTATCGCGAAGAATTTGCAGTACTTGGTGTCGATAACTCTGTGATTACGAAGATTATGATGTACCGTGAGTATGCCGAGATCGTATCGGCGGTCTTAGCGAGCGGCGGGACATCTGCTGCAAAGCGCGTCGCAAATTGGATCGCAAGTAGTCTGAACACAGATGGTACGGGTGCAGAGCGGCGTATGCCAGAATTTGATGATCTATTGACACTTGCTGATATGACCGATAAGGCAGAGATAACATCAAACGGTGCAACTGAACTGTTTAATGCACTCATGAGCGGGGCAACCAATCCGCGTGCACTTGCCGAGGAGCGCAACCTCTTGCAGGTAAGTGATGAGGGTGCAATTGCAGCAATTGTCGACGAGATACTAGCTGATCCGGCAAGTGAAAAGGCAGTCGAAGATATACGGTCTGGTAACGATAAGGCCATCGGCTACCTTGTAGGTCAAATTATGAAGAAATCTCAAGGCAAAGCCAACCCGGCATTAGCACAGAAGCTTATTCGCGAGAGGCTGTAGTTGATGAAACCCTGGAAGCGTATTGAACCAACATATACGACAAAGGTTGGTTGGCGTACGATTACGACAAAGACATTTGAGCTGGCGGACGGCAGAACTGCAACTTTTGATGTCGTACACCCGGATGGTCAGGAATTTGTCAATGTTATAGCGCTCACACCAGAGCATCAGGTTGTCATAGCAAAGCAATTTCGACCAGGCCCAGAGAGAGTGTTTCATGAGCTGCCAGGAGGGTTTGTTGACGAAGGAGAGTCACCTCAGGAAGCTGTACTGCGAGAGTTGCTTGAGGAGACAGGGTATGTGCCAGGTCGCATCGAGCTGCTGGGCTCGTATTACAAAGACTCGTATATTAATGCAGTATGGTATGGATTTATTGCAACGGGATGTGTTCAGGAAGGCAAGGCGGCGCCCGAAGACTTTGAGGATATTGAGGTCTGTAAGGTGAGTATTACTGAACTGCTGCAGAATGCAAGGAGTGGAATGATGACAGATCAGCAAACAGTGCTCATGGCGTATGATAGGCTAAGAGATATGAAGGAGATAGTATGAAACGACCAACTAAAGCAATTATTACCGATGCAGGGTTCGCAAGCCGCTACCTGCCGATTACAAAGACGATTCCAAAAGCAATGCTACCACTAGGGAGTAAGCCGATTATGCAGCTTGTTGTCGAGGAGTGTGTCGAGGCCGGCGTAAAAGAGATTATTATTGTTGCTACGCCTGAAGGTAGGCCGATTTATGAGGATTACTTTTATAATAGCGTGCCGCATATTCGTGATCAGCTTCGTTCACAGGGTAAGGAAGATCGATATGATCAGGTTCGAGAAGTACTTGATTTGCCAAAGATTATGGTGATAGAGCAAGACCAGGGTCTTCCATACGGTAATGGCTCTCCGATCGTAAGTGCGCGTAATTATATCGCGAGTGATGAAGCGTTTCTTGTGCTTTATAGTGATGATGTTGTTTTTGGTGCGAGCGATGCGAAGCTACTACTCGATGCCTTCGATGAGCACCCGGACGCAAAGGCAATCGTTGCAGCTCAAGAGGTAGATCCGTCGGTTGTCGACAAGTATGGCATCTTTCAGCTCAAAGATGGCGACAAGCTGGATTACATTATTGAGAAGCCAAATGTTGGTGAGGCGCCATCAACTCTTGCGTCGTATGGTCGCTATCTTCTTACTCCAGAGGTGTTTACGCATCTTGATCCAAAGAATACTGGCCTTGACGATGAGCTCTGGACTGTTGATGCGATTACAAAGATGGCCCAAGATGGGGATGTCAGGGTTGTATCGACGAAAGGTAAATGGCTGACAACAGGTGATCCAAAAAATTACTTCTTTGCACATCTCGAATATGTTCTTGAGAGTGAATCATATGGTGCTGAGGTGGGGGCGTTTCTGAGGACTCGATTGTAGTACAATGAACGTATGAGTATACTATTATGGCTAATTATCCTGATTATGAGCACTCTTGGTGTACTCGGTATTATCCTTGCTGTTATGTTCATGCGTCTCACGAAGGAGCTTCATCAGCTCGGTGATGATACCGAGGCGATGTTCGTTCGAATAGGGCGTGTCGTGCGTACTGTTCAGGTGGCTGCGCCAGTCATAGCACTTGTAAAGAAGATGGTATGGATGGCAAGAAGGGGTGTCAACCTAAGGAGGTAGGTAATGAAGAACCAATCAACAAAAGATACGAAACGATCATTCTGGAAGCGGTTTCAACGAACACAGACCGTTGAGGCTGGGCGATCGCTTCTCGAGGAGCTTTTGCAGGATATGTACTCTAAGCGCTGGAGGATTTATCAGATAAATTTTGTCCGCGGTTTGTTCTTTGGATTCGGAAGTATTCTTGGTGGTACGCTCCTTATTGCTCTTCTTGTATGGATACTGTCGCAACTTGGCGCTGTCGTACCGTTTTTGAGTGACTTCATTCAGGATATTCTTGACGCGCTTGGAAAGCGCGGCGAGTAGTCTCGTGGTATACTAGAGGGTATAACTCATGGGGGATACAAAGACACAGCTTCTACAGGCTTCTGATTATGTGCATTTGCATAATCACACACATCACAGCTTGCTTGATGGTCTAACAAAGATGCCTGAGCTCGTTGGTCGTGTGAAAGAGTTGGGCATGGAAGCTGTTGCGATGACTGACCACGGTACGATGAGCGGTACGGTCGAATTCTATAAGGCTGCAAAGGATGTTGGTGTTAAGCCAATTATTGGCATGGAAGCGTACGTTGCGGCTCGTAGTCGGCATGATCGCGACCCTGCTAAAGATAAAGCGCGGTATCACCTTATTATTCTCGCGATGAACGAGGTTGGCTATAAGAACCTCATGCAGCTTTCAACGATCGCAAACCTTGAAGGCATGTATTATAAGCCACGTATCGACCATGAAATACTCGAAAAGTATAATGAAGGACTGATAATCCTTAGTGCCTGTGCAAGTGGCGAAGTGGGCGAGAGTTTGCGTGATGATAACTACGAGGAGGCAAAGAGGGTTGCATCATGGTATAAGGGTGTTTTTGGTGACCGTTACTACCTTGAATTACAAGATCATGGACATCCAGATTGTCCAAGTAAATGGGATGTTCAGGTCAAGATAAATGAATACATCGAACGGCTCAGTAAGGAGCTTGATATTCCGTGTGTCGTATCGAGTGATGGGCACTATCTTGATCATGCTGATCAGGATGCACACGAGATACTGCTCTGTGTCGGGACGGGGGCGTTTCTTTCCGATGAAAAACGCATGAGCCTCAAAGACTTTGAGCTCCACGTAACTGATCCAGTAGAGATTATCGAACGATGGAATAAAACAAACCCAGAAGCGGTTGCAAATACGCGACGCATTGCTGATCGTTGCAATGTCGAACTTGATCTTGGTAAGATCTTGATTCCAAAATTTCCAACACCAAATGGGGAGTCTGAGAAAGAATATCTTGATATGCTCGTTTATCGCGGCATGGCGGTTCGATACCACGGCAAGTCAGTCGATGAGGCAAAGTTAATGAAGAATAACGAGATTCGTCAGCTTCTGACCGATGCTCAGCGTGATCGACTCGACATGGAGCTTGAGGTGCTTGATCGCATGGGCTACAATGGCTACTTTCTCATTGTTCAGGATTTTATCAACTGGGGTAAGGGCCAGGGTATTATTTTTGGCCCGGGACGAGGGTCTGCGGCGGGCTCCATTATTGCCTATGTACTCAATATCACCGATCTAGACCCGCTCGAGTACGATCTCCTGTTCGAACGTTTTCTCAATCCTGATCGTATATCAATGCCCGATATTGATATTGATATTCAAGATACTCGCCGCAACGAGGTGATCGAATATTGTGCGAATAAGTATGGGTCTGACCGTGTCGCAAATATTGTTACGTTTGGTAGAATGGCTGCTCGTGCTGCCGTGCGTGACGTCGCTCGTGTTCTCCAAGTGCCATATGGCGAGAGTGACCGTTTGGCGAAACTGATCCCGCCGCCAGTACAGGGTCGTCATATTCCACTGAAAGTGAGCGTGGTCGAGGACGCTGATCTCAAGAAGGAGTACGAGAATAACCCAACTGCGAAAGAGGTATTTGACTATGCAATGCGCCTTGAGGGTACGATTCGTTCACATGGTGTGCATGCAGCTGGAGTAGTGATCGCACCGGACTCGATTGTAAATTATGTGCCACTTGAGATGGCTCAAAAAGGTGTTGTTGCGACGCAGTATCCAATGGGTCCTGTCGAAGAGTTGGGGCTTCTCAAGATGGATTTTCTTGGTCTTTCTAACTTGACTATTATCAATAATGCTTTACGTATTATTCGGAAGGTGCACGGAAAGACGATCGAGCTTTCGGATATCCCACTCGATGACAGAGAGACGTATGAGCTATTCCAGCGTGGTGATACGACAGGTGTGTTTCAGCTTGAATCGGCAGGTATGAAGCGATACCTACGAGAGTTAAAGCCATCTGTTTTTGATGATATTATCGCGATGGTGGCGCTTTATCGACCAGGTCCGATGCAGTTTATCGATAGCTTTATTAAGCGAAAGCACGGCCAAGAGGATATATCCTATCTCCATCCGGGCATGGAAAACTCTCTCAAGAATACGTACGGCATTCTCGTGTATCAAGAGCAGTTTATGCAGATATCAAAGGAGTGGTGTGGATTTACCGGCGGTCAGGCAGATACACTACGAAAGGCAGTAGGCAAGAAGCAGATTGATCTTATGCGCAAGGTGAAGGTCGATTTCGTTGAAGGTGCAATCAAGCATGGTGGTGCCTCAAAAGAGGTGGCTGAAACGTTTTGGGCACAGCTCGAAGAGTTTGCGAACTACTGTTTCAACAAGAGTCACGCGGCATGCTACGGACTGATTGCGTACTGGACTGCGTATCTTAAGGCGCACTTTCCTGAAGCATTCATGGCTGCATTAATGACAAGTGACGAAGATGACACGGAGCGTCTTGCGATTGAAATCTCGGAGTGTAAATATATGGGGATCGAAGTGCTTCCACCAGATGTTAATGAATCATTTGTCGAATTCGCAGTTGTGCCTGATAAGAAACAAATTCGCTTTGGGATGGCGGCAGTCAAGGGTGTTGGTGTTGGTGCTGTCGAGGAGGTGATTCGTGCGCGAGATGCAGACGGACATTTTATGAGCATTGAGGACTTTGCAAAGCGTGTGAGCACAAGTCGATTCAATCGAAAGGCCTGGGAGTCTCTTATTAAGTCTGGTGGGTTTGATTCGATGGGGGATCGCTCTGACCTACTCTTTAATCTCGATACGATTACAGCATTTGCAAGTAAGGTGCAGAAGGAGGCGCTGAGTGGGCAGACTGACCTCTTTGGTTTGCTCGGTAATGATACCGAGGGAGTTCAGGCAACGATGAGTCTTGTTGGTGCGCCAGTAAAGCACACTGAAAAGGAGCGCCTCACGTGGGAGCGTGAGCTTATGGGACTCTTTATTAGTTCGCACCCACTCGATAGTTACGATGCCTACTTCGAGGAGCAAACCGTTCCGCTTGGTCGAGTCAATGCGGATATCGATGGCAAGAAAATTACGATCGGCGGACTTGTGTCGAGCGTGCGGACAATCATCACGAAGTCTGGAACAAAGATGGCATTCGTGAAGATCGAAGACAAGACGAATGAGGCTGAGATTGTCGTCTTTCCAAATCTTTTTGAGCAGGTAGGGGCAAAGCTTGTACAAGACGCGGTTATACGTATCGGTGGCAAGGTAAACGCACGCGATCGTGATGGGAATTTGCGTAGCGAAGCGAGTGTCATCGCAGACGAGATTATTGAAATTACCGATGAAGAACTGCGAAATTATGAGTCGACGGGTCGTAAGATGGAAGCGCCAAAGATGAGCGTACAAGTGAAGGCGCGTCGTGTTGCTGAGTATAAGGCGCAAAAATCAGGTAACCCCATGCCGGCTAACAGCTCAAAAAAGGAGCGTGATGAGCCATCGAAGCCGGTTGCTGCTGCTGTTCCGGACGTGCCTGTGATTAAGAAGCTTTTTGTGAATATAAAAGACCCGGACGATCATACGGCGCTTCATGCGCTGCGACAGGTATGTCGTGAATTTGATGGCAATTCTGATATCGTCCTTGTATTAGGGGAGGACGACAAGAAGTCAGCCATCAAGCTCCCGTTTCGCGTTGATGCGAGTGATGAGTTCATCGGTAGGCTCGTTAAGCTTCTTGGTGAGGATTGTGTCGTTGTAAAGTAGGTCTGCTACCTAGCGTTTGCGAGATGGTAGAGTGCAATGCCAGCCGCTACGCTGACATTAAAAGATTCTTTTGATCCGTGCATGGGTATTTCTAGGAGCTCATCGCACATATCTTGTAATTCGGGTGATATGCCAGAGACTTCCTCGCCTAATATGAGCGCGATTTTTTGTGGCGGATTGTACGAAGGGAGTGCTATTGACCGCTCGCTCTGTTCGAGCCCAACGATATGATACCCGTCTCGCCGCAGGGTTATAATATCAGGCTGATCCTGATGCTCGAATGGGACGGTCTGCTCAGCTCCAAGCGCTGTTTTGTGGATATGCTTTGTCAGATTCTCATGAATGTGAGGGAGGCGGTCATCTTCTTTGGTAGTTGGATAGGGGGTGTAGCCACTGCATATAATCTTATGAACACCAAATCCATCAGCAGTACGAAAAATTGAGCCGATATTATGGAGAGAGCGAATGTTGTGAGCAATGACAATAATCTTAGGCATATGAGCTATTGTATCACTATAAAATTCTTATGCTTTCTGCTACTATAAACAGTAATGGACGAAGACAAAATTCAACAGAGGCGTCGTGACCAAGACGAGCAGGCAACGGCGCAACGCGCAGCCATTCTTGGACTGCAGTATCTTGATACACGTCCGATCGAGGCCTCGCTTCCTCTTGAAAAAGATGTCATCGATATACCAGAGATGCATAAGAGTCGAATTATTCCTCTGATTGCTGGTAATGAGGCTGAGCCGTGGCAGTTTGGTATTACAACACAGACACCGCAATCAGTTTCACAAAAGATCCATAAAAAGTACGCTGATATTGGGCAAAATGTCATTATTTACCTCGTCAGCAATAGTGGCTATCGAGCTTTTATGGAACGTTTCGATCCACCTAAGAAAGTCATCTATGATGACATTAAGATTGCAAGCGAGGGAGATAGCGAGACGCTTTCACAGGTGAGTCAAACGCTAAACTCGGTCGGTACAGATGACCTCTTTAATTTTCTTCTTGATCAGGCTGATAAGCTTGGTGCGAGTGATATTCATATCGAGAACCAGCGTACCTTTATACGAGTAAGAATGCGTGTTGATGGTGCGCTCCATCCTGTTGCTGATCTCGAGCGAGATCGATATCGAGTAATTATGGGAGAGCTTGCAAGTCGGGCTGGTGTATCATCGGCGGCGAAGACTCCGCAGTCTGGACATATGCAGCGAGAGATTACGCGTGACGGAGCAACGCACCTTCTCAATATTCGCGTCGAGACAGTTCCGACACTATACGGCCAGGATGCTGTTATGCGCTTATTTAATTTTGACGAGTCGATGCTTAATCTCGACCTGCTTGGGATACAGGAGAGGGAGCGAAAAGAGATTGACGAAGTCGTTAGTCACCCTCGCGGTATGGTGCTGATGGTTGGTCCAACCGGTAGCGGTAAGTCAACAACACTGTATAGTATGATCAATGCACTTAACTCAACTGACCGAAAGATCATTACGCTAGAAGATCCAATTGAGTATGGTATTGGTGGTATCTCGCAGATTCCAATCGATACAACGGGCGGGCAGCATTTTGCAGATGGTCTTCGATCAGTGTTGCGACTTGACCCTGATGTTGTGATGGTTGGTGAGATCCGTGATGCAGATACAGCAAAGACAGCAATCCAGGCGTCTATCACAGGGCATTTGGTACTTTCGAGCTTCCATGCTAACTCGACGAGTGCTGCGTTTAGTCGAATGATTGACCTTATTGGCGTCAACCCGATCTTTAGTACGGCGATTCGTATGGTCATCGCACAGCGTCTTGTTCGTCAACTCGATGACAATAAGGAAGAGTATGAGCCAGATGACGCGACACGCAAGTGGGTCAAAGAAGCTCTCAGGGATCTACCATCACATATTGAGCATCCTGATCTTGATACATTCAAACTATGGCGTCCAGTCAAGTCTGAGGGGTCTCCTTTTGGCTTTAAGGGCCGTATTGTCATTATGGAGCAAATGGTTGTCAGTGAGCCAATTCAGGCATTCCTAAGGGGTGACGCGACTGACGTGCATACTGAGTCTATCGAGCAGGTTGCGCGTGATGCCGGTATGGTTACCCTGTTTGAGCAAGGTGTACTTGCGGCACTTCGAGGAGATACGACACTCGATGAGATTAATCGAGTAATTTAATCTTTCCTATTGATACGATTTGTGCTATAATCAGTGATTGATTGTACAGAGTAACTGTCTTCTTTGACAGCGTGGAGCCGCAGGACGTACAACTGCGTGGCCCGTTGGTATCAAATAAGCATAACGTAAGAGGTAATTATTATGAGTTTTGCACTAATCCAGAAGGTCAACGATGAGCAGAAAAAGCATGCTGTTGTTGATGTGCGCAGTGGTGACACCGTTCGTGTCCATCAGAAGATTAAAGAGGGTAATAAAGAGCGTATCCAGGTGTTCGAAGGCGTGGTGATTCGTACTGATAGTAAAAAGCAGCACACCAGTCGTATTACAGTCCGTAAAATCGCGAGCGGCATTGGAGTCGAAAAAAGCTTTTTACTCCACAGTCCACTGATCGAGAAAGTTGAAGTTGTGCGACGTGCAAAGGTTCGCCGTAACTTCCTTAGCTACCTTCGCAATCGAAGCGGCAAGGGCGCTCGCCTTACCGCTGTTGGGTTTGACCGTGAGGCAATCAACGCGATCGAAGAAGCTCCGGTTGAGGTTGCGGAAGAAGCGCCAGTTGACGAGAAGACTGAAGAAAAAGCAGAATAAAACACATTCTAGCGTATCAGTAAAACACCCATGCGAATTATGCGTGGGTGTTTTTGACTTGCCAAAATGTGCCGGGGGGGGGTAAACTAAAAGCAAAGTTACTAATATATAGAGGGACGGTATGGCTAAGACTAAGTCTGAGAGTGAAAAGAAAAAACCGAACAAGATAGTTGGGATAATGACGCTGATTATTATTGTCATCGTTGTTATCGCGATTGCTAGTAGTGGTGATAGCGAGCCGAAGAAGGTTGATCAAGCAGACACAGGATCGACGTCTGAACGAAAGTCGGGTGACTCTGGTAAGACCGACTTTACGGTTGGTGATGTCATCGCCTTTGATGGGCGAGAGATAACAGTGACGTCAGTAGAACGTAACTACAGCACCGGCAATGAGTATGCGATACCAAAAGATGGTAAAGAGTTTGTAAAGATTGATATCAAGATTGAGAATAAGTCTGACGACAAGCTTTCGTATAATGCATTTGATTGGAAGATTCAAGACAGTAACGGTACTATTGAAGACTACACAGAGGCAATGCTTGCTCAGCCGGACAATAGTCTTGGTTCTGGCGATCTTACAAAGGGTGGCAAGAAGTCTGGCTCGATCGTATTCCAGGTGCCAAAGGGAGATAAAGGATTGATCTTACACTTTGAGTCTTCAATCTGGAGCAGTAAAAGCGTAGAAATCAAGCTGTAGGGTATTTTGGTCGTACATAGCATCAAACACCCCTAAGGGGCGTTTTGCTTTACAATAAGAGTATGATTCTTGGAATAGACGAAGCTGGACGTGGGCCATGGGCAGGGCCATTGGTGGTGGGTGCGGTGGTGCTTGGTGGTGCTGAGATTGAGGGATTGACAGATAGCAAGAAGCTTACGAAGAATAAGCGTGAAATTCTCTACGACGAAGTAGTAGAAAAGGCGGCTGCATATGCAAGTGGCTGGGTGAGCGCGAGGGAGCTTGATGAGATTGGTATGAGTGCGGCACTACGTCTTGCGACAAGGCGTGCTGTAGAGGGGATTGCTACACCTTACTCTGAGATTATTATTGACGGTACAGTAAACTTTTTGGCAGATACGGGTAAGGGTCACTATGTGCAGACGATGCCAAAAGCAGATCTTCTAGTGCCAAGCGTTAGTGCTGCCTCGATTGTCGCTAAGGTCGAACGTGATCGCTACATGGTAGGGGTCGGCAAGGGCTATCCGATGTATGGATTTGGTTCGCATGCGGGTTACGGTGTTGCAAAGCACCGAACGGCAATTGAACGATATGGTGTGATGCCTGAGCATAGGTTGAGCTTTGCGCCGCTGCAGAAGTATACAGGGGTAGGCTCAAGCCTACGGCCAGTCTCTCCTCGAGATATTTCTGCAGTCAAGACAACGAAAGTCATTGGTGATCAGGCTGAAAATGTGATTGCAGAATATTTGCAGCGTAAGGGACACGTGATTTTGGATCGGAATTGGCGCACGAGGTTCTGCGAGATTGATATTGTATCTCGCAAGGATGGTGTGGTGTATTTTACTGAGGTAAAGTATCGAAAGAATACTAATCAGGGTGGTGGTATGGCAGCGATTACAGCAAAAAAGTTGCGGCAGATGAAATTTGCTGCGGAGTATTATGCACTGAGGTACCCACAGGAGGGCGACCTCCGATTGGCGGCCGCATCGGTTGTCGGTGATGATGTAGTCGAGGAGTGGGTGACGCTCGACTAGCGAAGCTGTGTGACGGTGGCATCAGGGTTAACTTTATAAATGCGAGAAGCTGCCGGTGATCTACATATGCCGCCATCCTCGTAGTGATCAATATGTGCGCCAAAGTATGCGCGAGCCTCGACGATTGATAGTGCGGGTGGTGCACCTTCTGGATTTGCACTCGGTGCGATCAGTGGCCCTGTCTCGATGAGGAGTTTGCGAAGTGCCTGATCGGCAGGTAGTCGATAGGCGACCGAGGCGTTGTCGCGAATAATCCATGTCGGTGCATTGCTACTTGGAAGAATGAGGCTATTTGGTCCCGGCCAGTATGTCGGAAAGATGGCGGAAATCATGTCATTATATCTATCGAACATCTGGGATATATCACCAATCAGTATGATAGGAGATTTTGTCGGAGTCCGCTGTTTACTTCGGTAGATGCGTTCGACCGTCGCTTCATGGGTTGCGAGGCCGACAATACCGTAGATCGTATCAGTTCGCATAATAGCAACACCACCATGTCGGAGTGTTGCTATGAGTGCGTCTGAGTAGGTTTGCTGCATCGGTTATCTGTCATTAAGCGCTGCAATGACGGCTGGTGCATCACGTTCGATGAGGTCAACACGAGCCTGAAGCTCCTTGATGCCTAGATCGATAGTCCGCGTCAGGGCTGGTAGGTTGCGCTTTGGTGTAAAGAAGTCGATGTAATCATGAAGTTGGTCGCGAGACGCGAGACCACTTGCTGCATAGCGAGGAAAGTCATTATAGCTCTTATCTCCAGCGAACGTCGTTTCGATCCAGCCCCAGTGCAATTTCATCCAGTCCCATGTCGCCTCACGTGCATAACGACTACGTATCAGATAGACGAACCAGCGGAAGAGGTCTTGCTGACGGACTATTTCTTTGTCGGTAAGTGCGTCAAGGAGTAGTGTGACATGCTCGGGTCGTTTTGCGCTGGTGATGCCTGATGCGATATCCTCTCGAAGGTCAGCAGATTGGGAGGTGCTATATGTTTCGAGTAGATTTACGATTATAGAGTTGTCATTCGAATTTTTAGCAACAGTATTGATGACGAGTGATCGAATCTCAGGATCGATTGCAGCAATTCCTCTACTGTATAGTTCATGGCAATATTGTATGGCCGCCTCGTCTTCGCTGTAAAGCATGAGTCCAACAATTAGCGACCGTAACTTGGTGTCACTTGCTGGTTCATTGTCTTGAGGTATCCAGCCGAGACGGTCAAACTGCGCTTGCGCAATATGGCGCGCGAATGCTCGTAATTGCTTCTCGGCCCCTTCGTCAGTCTCGACAAGCTTCTTGAGCTCCCCGAAGGCAAGCGCCATAATATCCCAGACACTCTGTGCCGTCTCCCCCTGATAGCTTTGAAGGAGTTTGATAAGGTTGGCGCTTGGCGTGATACCACCACGAACAAGAAGGGTCTGTTCGTGGAGCAGCTGCAGGCGGCCAATCTCATCAAATGATGTTAGCTCTGCAAGAAGGTTTGCGAGGTGGTCCGGGGTGTAGTGAGTGATGAAGTGTCCTGCATCTCGCACATTGAAGCGTAGGGGTGTTGTATGGTGCCGTGTCACGGTAGTCTGCTGCTTGCTAAGTAGCTCTGGCATTTCGCTACATGGAGATCCGAGCGGAATCGGCCATAGGCGGTTATTTGATTGGTGCTCACCGATAAAGAACTGCGCTTGCTCGAGCGTGATACTGCCTGTATCGCCAGAGACATGGAGTACTGGGTAGCCAGGTTGTGAAATCCATTGATTCATCATGTTAGTTATATCTTTACCGCTTGCTTTCGATAGGTGACGCCAGAGGTCATCTGCTTCGGTGTTCTGGTAGGCAAATTCCTTAAAGTACGAAGTAAGACCTCTGCGAAAGGCTTCATGGCCAATATACTCTTGACACATACGCATCAGGCGCGCACCCTTCGCATAGACGATCGCGCCATCAAAGAGGCTGCTGATCTCGTCGGGATGGTTGACTTCAACTTGTACTGACTGAACACCATCGATAGCGTCACGGCGGAGCGCAAGGATGCTTTCGTGCGTCGCGAAGTCAAGCCATGCATTCCATTCAGGGTGAATCGCATCAACGGCAACATATTCCATGAGAGTTGCAAAGCTTTCGTTGAGCCAGAGGTTATTCCACCATTTCATGGTGACGAGGTTGCCGAACCACTGATGACTGAGTTCGTGACTAACGACGGTTGCAATATACTGGCGACTTGCAACGGTTGTCGTAGCTGGGTCAGCAAGCAGGGCAATCTCCCGGTAGGTGATAAGTCCCCAATTTTCCATTGCACCTGATGAGAAGTCTGGAAGTGCGACATGGTCACTCTTTGGTAGTGGGTATGGAACATCAAAGTAATCTTCAAAAAACTCAATTGTTTTGACTGCATGCTCAAGCGCAAACTCAAGCGCCTCGGGGCGTTGGGCGGGTGTTGCCCATACACTCACTTCGACATTATCTTTTGTGGTAGCGGTCTTTCTGTGTAGATCTCCCGTAACCCAGGCAAGGAGGTAGGTGCTCATACGTGGGGTGGTCTGGAAGGCTGTCACGAGGCGCTCGTTCTCGACACGCTGCCAGTCTATAGGTTGATTGCTGAGGACGGTGATATCTTTTTCAGTTGTGAGAGTTAGGTCGAATGTTGCTTTTGCTTCAGGCTCATCAACGCAAGGGAATACCTCGCGTGCATGATGACTTTCAAATTGTGTCGCGAGAAGTTCTTTTTTCTTTCCGTCGTGCTCGTAGTGGGACGGATAGAGGCCGTGCATCGCGTCAGTAATTATCCCAGAAAATCCAATGACGATAATATGGTCACCTGCCCGGAGCTGATCGGTCGTAAGGCGCAGTTCATCATGGTCACCATGGCTAAAGCTTGCCTCGTGACCGTCAATCAAGACGCGCTCAATCGTGAGATCCTTGCTGTGGAGCGAAATATCACCTTCTGTCGATGCGCCCTTAATCGTGACAGTGCCGCTGAACGTGCGCGCTTCACGTTCGAGCGCCAGTGATAGGTCATAGTGGGTTGGTATGAATGTGGTAATGAATCGAGGAACTGTTGTCATATACTTAGCATAGCATGAGGGGTGTTCTTGTGCTCGTCTTACGGTGTGTCTATAATATGGCACATGATGAGGCGCTTACGTCGACGGCGAATTATGCTGGTTATTCTTGTCTCGATTGGGGCTGTACTGTTTTTATCTCAGACACCTAGCCTGTGGTATGCCTCAACAGAGAGCAAAGAGGAAGTCGTAGTGACGGATAAAGGTATCGTAGCAATCGATATACTCGCACAGCTTCCTGTGAAGGGTAGAGCACCAAAAACAGGCTACAGTCGTACGCAATTTGGCAGCGGGTGGGTGAGCGTACAGGGGTGTGATATGCGCAATACGATTCTTGCTCGTGACATGACACGGGTTGAGGTGGATGATGAATGTCGGGTAATTCGAGGAATCTTGCACGATCCGTATACCGATAAACAGATTACTTTTGTGCGTGGTCCCGAAACAAGTCAGGCAGTGCAGATTGATCATGTGGTGGCCCTAAGCAACGCATGGCAGACAGGCGCTCAGCAGCTAGCAGAGGTTCGTCGCGTCGAGTTTGCGAACGATCCATTAAACCTTATTGCCGTAGAGGGCAAGGCAAATCAGCAGAAAAGCGACAGCGATGCAGCCACTTGGCTGCCGTCGCACAAATCATTTCGCTGTCAATATGTTGCTCGGCAGATTGCAGTCAAGAAAAAATATAACCTCTGGGTTGTGAGTGCTGAGAAGGAGGCGATGCAGCGCATACTCCGCTCGTGTCCGGGGCAGGCTATACCGCATGGTAGTCTAGACGTGATACAATAGAAGCAAATAATATAAAGGGGTATTCTATCATGACAAAGTCAAAAGCACCTGCAGCGACTCCTCAGGCACCGGAACCTCCTGCTCCGTCGCCGGTCGTTACACCACAGCAGCCAGTGCAGCAACAGTATTATCAGCCAGCATACACGCCACGGCCGCCCAGAAAAGCAACGTATCCTGGCTTGGAGTTCAGTCTTGCTGTTGTGTCAATACTTGCATCAGCCTGGCTTTTTGTCGGGGCAATTGCTGGGTCTATCGGCGTTTTTGGCGGGCATGCCGCTAGCTATGATGGCCTAACAACCTTTTTCTTAAGTCATCTTGGAGGATATTCGGGTGTTGTCATTACATCACTTTTGTCTGTGCTTTTTGCGGGACTTGCACTTGTGCTCTTTCAGCGGTCAAATGATGCATTTGAGGCTGATGGCTACAGGGGTGTCACGCAAGCTGGTGCTGCAGTTGCCATTATCAAGACACTACTTCTCGCAGGAACAACTGTTGCGGTTGGGTTAACGCCGCTTCTGACGATTCAGAAAGGGTCAGATGTCGGGCCAGTATATCTTTATAGCTTCTTGCCGCTTGTGATTTCGACGGCGCTCTTTGCTCTCGTTGCATGGTACATGATTAAGCTTGTTGGTAAGCATAAGGTTGGCGGATTGTTCGCTACGATTCTCTTGATCGTGGCTAGCATTGTTTTCGTACTTGGTTTTGTTGCGGTTATCGTCAAATCGCACAGCAAGAGCAGTAGCTACACACCGTCGACGAGCGAGTCGCGTGACTCGTCTAGTCCATCGCAGCGTGGTGGTTCGGATCGCCCGTCAACGTTTGATAACCGTACTGATGACGGCGCGAGTAGCTCTTCAGGGTCTAACGCATACATGCAGTGCTATGATGAATATAGAAGGACCGAAGATACAGCTGCATATTCAAAATGTATCCAGGATGCGTACTGACTTGCGACACGAGGAAATTTTGTGATATAATGCATGTAAGATGTCCGGCCGATAAGGTCGGACTTTTGCATAACGAACAAGGAAGGAAATAACATGGATGAATTAAATATTAAGCAGTTAACACTTGCGATGCGTACGATTGCTGAAGAGAAAAACCTCCCAGAGGAGACTGTTATGGCTGTCATCGAGCAGGCGATTGCTGCCGCATGGCGACGTGATAATGGCGAGCGTGAACAAGAAGTGCGAGCTGAGCTAAACGTAAATGATGGCACAGCAAGGGTATTCGTGATGCGTGAGGTGGTTGAAGAGGTTGGTTCTGATCTGGTTGAGATTAGTCTTGCTGACGCCCGAAAAGTACAGAGTGATGCTGAGGTCGGTGATATGATTGCCGATGAAGGTCATGAGGTGACCAGTTTTGGTCGTGTTGCGGCACAGACAGCAAAGCAGGTTGTACTGCAGCGTCTACGTGAGGCAGAGCGTGAGGTGGTTCTGGCTGAGTACGAAGACAAGATTGGCACAGTTGTCTCTGGTACGGTTCAGCGTGTTGACCCGCGAGTTGTGCGCGTAGAGCTTGGCAAGGCGGTCGGGATTATCCCGCAGAGCGAGCAGATTCAGGGTGAGTTCTATAGTATCGGATCACGCATCAAGGTCTTTATCAAGGATATCGAGCGCGACAACCGTGGGCCGCAGCTTATTCTGAGTCGTGGAAATGAAGCTTTTGTTGAGTACCTATTCCGCCAGGAGGTGCCAGAGCTCGAGACTGGTGCGGTTGAAGTTAGGGCGATTGCTCGTGAGGCGGGGCGTCGCACAAAGCTGGCGGTTGCGAGTACGGTACCAGGCGTTGATCCTGTCGGTACATTTGTTGGCGGGCATGGTACACGTGTGCAGGCAGTCATGAACGAGATTGGCGATCAGGAGAAGATTGATATCGTAACGTTCGACGAGTCGAGTGAGCAGTTTGTCAAGAATGCACTTTCTCCAGCAGAGGTCTCGAAGGTCGAGATCGACGAAGAGGGTAAGCGCGCAAAAGTATTTGTCGCCGAGGATCAGCAATCGATCGCAATAGGACGTGCAGGGCAGAATGTGCGCTTGGCAAGCCGATTGACCGGATATGAGCTAGATATCGAGACGGCTACACTAGAGACCAAAGCCGACCCGAAGCCAAAAAAGAATATCGAAGACGACCTCTTCTCAGCAATTGAGGAGTCGGCCGAATAGTCCGAGGGCATACATCACGGGCGGCACCAAATAAATTAGCACTCTATTGACTGGAGTGCTAATTTCATGATACATTAAGATGTATACGAAACACCTGGTGATTCACGGGAGGAGGTGAGATAATAGCAATATGGCAGATGACTTCGCAGAATTTATCACTCATTTGACGGATAATGCGCGTACTAGCTTGCATCATGCGGGCTCGATTGCTCAAGGCTATGGCAGCGCGTATATTGGTACCGAACATCTACTTCTCGGTGTGCTTGCCCAGGGCTCTTCTGTAGGAGCAAAGATGCTGGCTGATGCTGGAGTAACACTTGATCGTGCCGAGTCAGCACTCAACATGACACCTCGTACACTTGTCATCGATACAGGGGCGAAGGGGCTTTCCGAGACTGCAAAGTTGACACTGCGGATGAGCTGGGAGATTGCTCAGGAGTTTCATCAAGACTTCCTTGGTACGGAGCATATTCTCTATAGCATTCTTAGTCAGAAAAATGCTCGCGCTACAGTGCTGTTGCGTGATATGAGCATAGATATCGCGGGCATTACAGGTGAACTCGAAGAGTACTTTGGGCGTCATGCGAAGGGTCTGCATGATATCCCGCAGGAGTTTATGCAGAAAAGACACCAGAAAGACAGTGGTGCGCTTGGTATTTTTGGCGTAGACTTGACGGCGCGCGCAAAAGCAGGTGAGCTTGATCCTGTCGTCGGTCGTGATGCACAGATTGAGCGGATGGTTACTGTCTTGAGCCGTCGCACAAAGAATAACCCAGTCTTAATTGGTGAGCCCGGTGTCGGCAAGACGGCTATTGTCGAAGGTCTTGCGCAGCGGATTATTCATGAGGACGTACCGGATTACCTGCTTGATAAGCGAGTTATCCAGCTTGATCTTGCGGCAATGATTGCAGGAACAAAATATCGGGGAGAGTTTGAAGAGCGTCTCAAGAAAGTAACATCAGAGCTTCGACAGCAACCAAACGTACTGATGTTCATCGATGAGCTTCATTTGCTTGTTGGCGCTGGTGCGGCTGAGGGTGCACTTGATGCTGCAAATATGCTGAAGCCGGCACTTTCACGAGGAGAATTACGCTTGATTGGTGCGACGACACTCGACGAATACCGAAAACATATCGAGAAGGATGCTGCACTTGAGCGTCGTTTACAGTCAATTGTTGTTCCTGAGCCGAGCCTCAAGGATACTGTTGCGATACTGAAAGGCCTCAAGGGGTACTATGAGTCTCACCATGGCGTGGAGATTGATGATACGGTGATCGAGGACGCAGTCTATATGGCGGACCGATATGTTGCCGATCGCTTTATGCCCGACAAAGCGATTGATGTTATCGATGAGGCGGCCTCACTTGTTCGAGTGCACTCGGGGCGCAAGCCAAGTAAGCTACGTGACTATACGAAGCAACTCAATAGCCTGAATGAGAAGATGGACGAGGCTGTCGCTGCCGAAGATTATGAGCGTGCAGCGCTCTATAAGACTCGTATCAGTCAACTCCTGAAGACGCTTGATGAGGTGAAGGAGGCGTATGAGAAGAAGACGCCTATCGTACTGACGGATGATGATATTGCTCGCGCAATCGCTTCGATTACGGGTATTCCGGTTACGAAAGTTCAACGCTCTGAGGCGGCGATGCTCCGCAAGCTTGAATCGCACCTTTCAAAGCATATTATTGGTCAGGAGGAGGCTATTAGGCGAGTTTCACGAGCTGTCCGACGTAGCCGCAGTGGGGTTGCAAGTACGCGGCGACCGATTGGCTCTTTTGTGTTTATGGGTCCAACTGGTGTTGGTAAGACGGAGCTGGCGAAAGTGTTAGCACGGGAGGTATTTGGGAGTGAGAGTGCATTAATAAAAATTGATATGAGTGAGTTTGGTGAGCGTCATACGACATCACGACTTCTTGGGGCTCCAGCCGGGTATGTTGGCTACGATGATGGTGGGCAGCTCACCGATAAGATCCGTCGTCAGCCATATAGTGTCGTACTTTTTGACGAGATCGAAAAAGCGCACCCGGAAGTCTTTCATATCTTGTTGCAGCTGCTTGAGGACGGTACGCTGACCGATGCGAAGGGTCGTACTGTCAACTTTGGCAATACAATTATTATCCTAACAAGCAATCTCGGGGCTGACAGAATGCGTAAAGAGGCAAGCCTTGGTTTTTATGCGACATCAAAGACTGATAATGACGCGCTTGATACGGAGCATAGCAAGAATGCTACCGCCGCGCGAGAGGCACTAGAGCGTATGATGCGACCAGAACTTATTAATCGTTTTGACGCGATTGTGACGTTTCGTGCTCTTACAAAGAAAGAAATTGGTAAAATATTCGACAATTTGATTAGCGAGCTAAAGGATCGTCTTGTGCGACAGGGGGTTAGCCTCGTTGTGAAGCTATCGGCAAAGCGGTTCTTGATTGAAAAGGGGTACGACGAGATGAATGGCGCAAGACCATTGCGTCGAGCAATCGAAGACCATCTTGAGCACACTATTGCAGAAGGTGTGTTGGCAGGAAGCTATGATAAGGGCGATGTGATTATCGCACAGGCGCGCAAGGGTGAAATAGTCGTAGACGTAACACATGAAGCGTAGAGCTCGTTTTGTTGTCGGTAGCATACTTACCGCTATCATCATTGGCGGCGGGATACTCTGGTGGGCGCACCGTCAGTTAGTATCGGATTGGCTCGTAGTTCAGGTGGCTGGTGAGCCCGAACAATCTGTCGCATCGCTTGCCAGTCGTGCAGCCATGAGCAAGCAGGGTGAGCGTATTTTTTTTGCAAGCCAGCCTATTATCAATGATGCTGCCCAGTTTAATCAACATTGCGGCCGCCGTGAAATGGCAGCAGCTGTGCTGGGGTGCTACGATGGAAAACAGATTTTTATTTATAATGTGACCAATAAGGAGCTTGACGGAATTCAGGAGGTGACGGCCGCGCATGAGATGTTACATGCTGCATGGGATCGTCTCTCGGTGCGAACGAGAGACAAGCTTGGCCTGCTCCTCGAGGATGCATATGAGCGCGTCAAGACGCCAGAGCTAGCCGAGCGGATGGCGTACTATGCTAGGCAGCAGCCGGGAGGTCACATCAATGAGCTCCATAGTATTATTGGTACGGAGTTTTCTGATGGACTAGGTGATGAGCTCGAGGAGCATTATCGTCGTTACTTCGATGATCGACAGAAGGTCGTGGCACTCTATCTGTCCTATCATGACGTCATGACGGAGATTGACGAGAAGGTGAAAGAGCTTGGCAATGAGGTGCAGCGAATAGCGAATAGCATTAACAAGGTAATCGCGGTGTATAATCGTGATGTCGAGCGGCTCAGTAGGGAGACTGATTTTCATAATAATCAACTTACTATGATCGACAGGACTGATAGTGCGCAGGTTGATGATTATAATACACGACAAGCCCGACTACAGACTGAGCGGCGGCGACTTGGTGGTGAGAAGAAGGGTCTTGACTCGAAGCGTGCGCGATACGACAAGAAGTTAAGGGAGTATAACGCGATTGTTATTAGATCTGAAAAGCTTACAAGCAGTATTGACAGCTATCAGTGATACACTAGAGAGGTATGGCGAGAGCAAAAACACAATTTATTTGCCAGAATTGCGGAGTGCAATATAGTAAATGGACAGGCAAGTGCGAGAACTGCGGTGAGTGGAATACTCTTGTTGAGCAGGCTGTCGGGGATATGGGTAAGTCTGTTGTTGCAAGAGCTAGTTCGAGCGGGACAGTATTGAAGGCGCAATCATTCAGGGATATTGCGTCAGAGGCTGCAGTAGAACGAATGAAGACAGGGATAGGAGACCTTGACGATGTACTTGGTGGGGGTATTCTTTCCGGGGGTGTTATCTTGCTTGCGGGCCAGCCGGGGATTGGTAAGAGTACGCTCCTGTTGCAGGTGACAAACAATGTTGCACGGAGTGTTCCCGTCCTTTATGTCAGCGGTGAGGAGTCAACTTCGCAAGTGAAGCTGCGAGCAGAGCGCCTTGGTGCTGATTCTGATGAGCAGCTTAGTTTTGCTGCGAGCACGAGTGCTGATAACATTGCAGCAACAATTCGTAGCGGTGCACACAGGCTTGTTATCATTGACTCAATTCAGACGCTATCGCTCACGGATATCACGAGTGCACCCGGAACGGTTAGCCAAATCACTAATAGTAGTAACGTGATTATTAGAGCGGCGAAAGAATCTGGTACTGCAATTATACTAGTGGGACATGTTACAAAGGAGGGGAGTATCGCAGGGCCGAAGGTGCTTGAACACCTTGTTGATGTTGTTTTGCAGTTTGAGGGTGATCGTTACGGAGGCTTCAAGGTGGTACGGGCTATCAAGAATCGGTATGGCTCAACTGCTGAAGCGGCAATTTTTGAGATGCACGAAACGGGGCTGCAGGTGGTCGAAAATCCATCGGCTGTGCTGCTAGCAGAGCGCCAAAATTCAGATGGATCGGTTGTTTTAGCGACGCTTGAGGGTACGCGCTCGCTCTTGGTTGAGATCCAAGCTCTTGTCAATCCGACAAATTTCGGATATCCTAAGCGTACGGCTTCGGGGTTTGACATTAACCGACTAAATCTTCTAATCGCTGTACTTGAGCGGCGTACGAAATTAAATTTATCCGATAAAGATATCTATATTAATGTTGTTGGTGGGTTGAAGCTTCAGGACCAGGCTGCTGATTTGGCAATCTGCATGGCGATTGCAAGCGCAGCTGCAGGTCGTAAGGTCGATGATCATACGGTCGTTTTTGGCGAAGTTGGTCTCGGTGGAGAGGTGCGCAGTGTTATTGGTGTTGACAAGCGGGTTGCAGAGGCAAAAAAGCTTGGCTTTACAAGGGCCTTAGCGCCAAAAGGTGCTTCAAAGAACTCATTTATAAGTGGCGTTGGTGATATTCGCCAAGCCTTGATTGACTACGTTACGTAGTCGGAAAGAATATTTTATGGACATACTAATTATAATTTTACTTCTTGTTATTATCGCTGAAGTAACTGTTATGACGATTCGAACAACGCGTCGTGGTGGATCTAAGCGGGCGGGTCGACCGGTGTTTGTTGATACATCAGTCCTGATTGACGGGCGCATCATTGCTGTTGCGCAGTCTGGATTCGTGACAGATACTCTCATGATTCCGCGCAGCGTTATCGGCGAGTTGCAATTTCTTGCAGATAACGGCGATAGTGAAAAACGGGCTCGTGCTCGGCACGGACTTGATATTGTTACGGAATTGCAAGCGCTTGAGCAGGTGACTGTTGAGATATTTCCTGATGGTAGTCATGCTGAGGAGGGTGTTGATGAACGCCTTCTAAAGCTTGCAAAGGAGCATGGGGGTGCGCTTTGTACGATAGACTATAATCTCAATAAGGTCGCTGTTGTCGAGGGCATTGCTGTATTGAATGTGAACGAGCTTGCGCGTAGTCTTCGCATGGCGTATCTTCCTGGCGAGAAGATCACAATTGCATTAACAACAAAAGGCAATGATGGAACGCAAGCTGTCGGACATCTTGATGATGGTACGATGGTTGTTGTTGAGCAGGCAAAGAGTAAAATTGGGTCGATTGTTGAAGTTGAGATTATTCGTAGTTTGCAGACGAGCGCCGGACGGATGATGTTTGCTCGGCTGATAGAAAAGACTCGCGGAGCTGAGGGTGGCGGGAAGGCGTCTCCCAAGAAACAGAAGGTTGATGAGATAAAACGAGGTGGATCTAAGGCTGGTAGCGGACGCAAGCCTCCTGTAGAAAGCGTACCGCAGACAGCCGTGCGAGCGAAAAAGCCTAATACTTCATGGAAAAAGACGACCTCGCGTAGTGGTGAGGATCGTCTCATTGCGTTGGTAAATAAGCAAGACCGACGGTAGACGTCTATCTAGTCTTCTTCGTCATTCGTTATAGGTGCGGGGACTATGTATGATGCAGACTGGGTGGTGTAGTAGCCGTCATCAGTAACGACGATCGAGATGGTCCTGCCAGCTTTGACGGGGCCGATATTTGCCGACTGACTTGATCCTGATACACTTCCAACGGACTTGCCATTAACAAAAATCTCTACTTTATTAATCTTGAATTTACCAGGAGTGGTCGAAAAGGTGACAATACCGTCGCTGTAGCTAACATTAGAGACTTTTGGCTTTGCATCGTTACATGCATGCTTATCATCTTCTTTATTGGCATCGTATCCAGAAGGGGCGATGTAGGTCCTCTTCTTTGTGACAGGGTCGGTCGTTCTGATGACGTCGAGTTCGATCTTCGCTGCCTCTGGTGTACACTTTGTTGCTTTGTATTTTGAGACGCGATCAAATGTGAGCTTGTCTTGCTTCTGGCCCTGAGACTTATTCCACCATGACGGATAAAGCTCTTTGCCTTGCTGCTGAATGCCATCTGGGCGCTTAAACCATGCGTCCGCCTTCCATTTCTTCTCTTTCGCATAGACTTCCTTGTGCGCGTACGCGAGCGTGTTGCTAACGATAACGCCTCCAAGTGTTGAGCTTGAGGTTGTGATAATGCTTGTGTCAGAGTTTCCAAGCCACAGACCCATAACAAGTGACGGACTGTAGTTGATGATCCACAGGTCTTTTGGCTTGCTGTCGCGATCTGAGGTTCCCGTTTTTCCTGCGGTTCGTACGCCATCTACCGTTAGCCCAAGTGGATAGGCACCATGGAGTGATGTTCGTGCGACTGGATCAGAAAGGATGTCAGCCAAGATGTACGTTATCTGTGCATCAACGACTTGCTTACTTTCATCTTTCCATTTTTTAACGACTTGATCACTCGTATTCTTTACTTCGAGAATCATAGCCGTTGGCTTGTAGGTCCCGGATCGCGCGAGTGTGCCGTAGGCATTGACGATATCCACTTGCTTCACGCCACAGCCACCTATTGCTGAGGATAGACCGATACCCTGTGATTTTTCCTGTTCACAGTAGCTTTGAGCGCCCATTTCATGGATTTTCTTGATCGTCTCATCCACGCCGTTGATATACATTGCTTTGACAGCGGGGATGTTGCGGGAGAGCGCAAGTCCTTGTCGGATGGTGATATTTCCCATGAAATTATTATCCCAGTTATTGAGACGTGCACCGTAAATAGAATCAATTGGTTCATCGCGAAGAATAGTTCCTGATCCGTAATTTTGCTGACCTCTCCCCTTATCTTCAAGTAACTTGGCGAACACGAGCGGCTTGACTGTTGATCCTGGCTGAATGAAAGCAGTCGCAGCGTTATCTTGACCGAATCCCTTGTAGCGGAAGTCTCTGCTGCCCATCATGGCCACAATCTGTCCTGTTTTAGTGTCCTCGATAGTGGCGGCACCGTTGCTTATGTTGTACGAGCCGGGTACGCCGCTTTTGAAGAATGCTTTCATTTCACTTTCGAGTTTTCTTTGTATGCGAAGGTCAAGTGTTGTCGTGACAGTCAATCCGCCCTTTCCAACCGTCGCGGCGCCTAGCTCAGCGATGAGCTCAGATCGTACAGTCTGCACAAAGTGAGGCGCCTTCATACCTGCGTACTGGTCGGCTTCTGGTTTAATCTGATCAATGATCGCCACCTTTTTAGCTTCGTCAGACTCAGCTTTGGTGATGTATCCCTCCTCGACCATGGCGTCGAGAACAAGGTGTTGTCTTGCGAGCAGTCGCTCGTGCCCTGGGATATTATAGGGGTCGTAGACGGCGGGATTTTGAGGTATCGCAGCAAGGAGTGATGCCTCTGCAAGCGTTAGGTCTTTTGCGTGTTTGCCGAAGTAGGTCTGTGCGCCAGATTCGGCGCCGTTCCGACGGCCACCGTAGGGTGATTCATTGAGGTAGAGCGTTAAGATTTGGTCTTTATTGTACATTCGTTCTACTTCAATTGCGAGAATCGCTTCTTTGATCTTTCGAGGGATGCCTGCGAGCCCGCGCTCGCCTGCCTGCTCGGCGAAGAAGACTTGCTTAACGAGCTGCTGTGTTAGAGTGGACCCTCCTTGCACACCCCCACTTGAGCTAGAGGTATTGTTGACAAGTGCCCGTACAATTCCTGAGGGGCTGACGCCGTGATGCTTGTAGAAGTCACGATCTTCGATTGATATGGTTGCTTTTTTGAGATAGTCACTTATCTCATCACTCTGAACGACGAGCTTATAGTTGTCCGTACCTTTATCTTCCCATAGGAGCTTACCATTACGGTCGTAGTAGCGAGAGACGGTTGTTTGGACGCGTTTTGCAATTTCTTCTGGCCTGATCTGGTCAAGGTCTTTGCGGAAGTAGGCGAACAGCCCTCCGACAAAGAGTACTCCAAGCAAGATAACGACACCGAATATTTTGACTCCCATCAGGAAGCCGCGCTTTGAGAACCAATATTTTAGGACACGCTTTGGGTGAAGTCGATAGAAAAAGC
This sequence comes from uncultured Candidatus Saccharibacteria bacterium, assembly GCA_964475295.1. Taxonomy (GTDB): domain Bacteria; phylum Patescibacteriota; class Saccharimonadia; order Saccharimonadales; family Saccharimonadaceae; genus CALMAK01. Next base: position 9,398 of record CAYYWC010000001.1, on the reverse strand, counting down.
GTTTAACAGGGTGCTTTGGAAGACTCGCCAAGTATTCGGCACGTTTACGCGCCGCTGCATCTTTTTTTGTTTTGCGCTTATGCGCAAGGTTTGAATACACGCTATGCTTGCGTGAAGATGTTTTCTTCTTCGTCACGTCCTCTATCCCTGATAAGCATTATTATCTTCTAGTATAGCACCGATTTTGCCGGTGTGTCAGGAAAAGTATGGTGAAATCGTGCTATACTTCAAGAGAGAATAACAGATAAGGAGAGAGAATGAAGCTTTCTGAAGAATTACAGTGGCGCGGGTTTTATAACCAGGCGACATTTACTGCACCAACCGAACTAGACGAGCGGCAGTATACTCTTTATCTTGGTACCGATCCTTCTGGCGATAGTTTGCATGTCGGACACCTGGCGGTCTATATGCTGGTGCGTCGCTTCCTTGACCATGGGCACAGGGTTGTTTTGCTTGTCGGTGGCGGTACGGGTGTGATTGGCGACCCAGGTGGCAAAGAAGATGAGCGACAACTCCTATCACTGGATGTGATCGCTGACAATAAAGCGGCGCTTGCTGTTCAGGTTAGTAAATTGTTTAGCGGCAAAGAGTTTACACTAGTTGATAATTACGATTGGCTAAAGGGCGTTAGTGTGTTAGATTTCCTCCGTGATGTCGGGAAGCACTTCAGTATGAGTCAGCTTGTTCAGCGTGATTTCATCGCCTCTCGTATTGGCGAAGGCGGCTCTGGTATTAGCTATGCAGAGTTTAGCTATACACTGCTTCAGGGTTACGATTTTTGGCATTTACACAATCACTACGATGTAAATCTTCAGATTGGTGGTAGCGATCAGTGGGGTAATATCCTGTCTGGCGTTGAGCTAATCCGCAAGAAAGACGGCAATATGGTCTATGGTATGACTGCTCCGCTCGTTATTAATAAGTCCACGGGTCGTAAATTCGGCAAGTCTGAGGGCGGTGCTGTTTGGCTTGATGCAGACAAGACGAGTGTTTATAGATTCTACCAGTTCTGGCTCAATACTGATGACGAGAGTGTCATTGAGTACCTTAAGCTCTTCACGTTACTTAGTAAAGACGAGATTGATGCGATTACTGAGAATCATGAGATCAACCCGGGCGCACGTTCAGCGCAAAAGAAGCTCGCACACGAAGTTACCGAGCTCATTCATGGCCGTGAACGTACCGAGAGTGTCATGCGTGTAACGGAAGTGCTTTTTGGAGGGGCGACTGTCGCGACACTAAGTCAAAACGATGTCGAAGCACTAGCTATGGAGATTCCAGCAGTTATGGTTGGTGGGACAGTTGTTGCTGCACTTGTCGAATCTGGGGTCGTGAAGGGAATGGGCGAGGCGCGGCGTCTTCTTGCGGCCGGTTCGGTGTCGGTTGATGGTGAGAAGATTTTTGAGGATGCGTCACTTGACCGAGCAGCCCTTATTAAAAAGGGTAAGAATACCTTTATTCTTGTTCGCTCATGACGATGATGACGAAGGCTGCCGCTTGGTGGCAGCGTCTCAAGCGAAGTCGTACACGACAGGAGTGGCTACTCTTTGGGGGCGTGGTGGTGTGTCTTGGTATTTTTCTTTTTATTGCGACAACACTGACGCCATATCGGCCACCTGATCAGCAGGCATCGTTTTATGAGGCTCGTTCATCTGATCAAACATCTCAATATCAGCGCGTGCGTATTCTTCAGGCACCGGCGGGCGGAAAGACTCAAGGCGAACTCCTCGACGGCAATCGTACAGGCGAGCAGGTTGAAGTTCGGGTTGGAACGAGTGGCCCAGGTGTTTCATTAAAGAAGGGTGATGTGATTTTTGCGATTGAAAGCCTCATGGATAAAGCAAATGACAGGGGGAGTGTCAGTTATGTCGACCGAGTGCGACTTAACGCATTGGCAGTACTCCTTGCTCTTTTTGTTGCGCTTGTTGTGTTTGTCAGTGACAGAAGAGGTGCTTTGAGTATTGCCGGGCTATTGCTTAGTATTCTTGTTATCGGCTGGTTTATTATCCCGATGATTATCAAGGGTCACAATGCCTTCTTAATAACATTGATTGGGTCATATGTTATCGCTATCGCGTCGGTGCTCGTGGCCCACGGGAGGCGCCGACGGACCTATATTGCGATTGCATGCATTCTGGCTGTCCTTACGCTCGTCGCGCTTCTTGCGTGGATTGCGACATGGCTTGTATCACTAACAGGTATTGCAGACGAGACAGCCTTCTACCTTGCGATTGATAACCAAGCACTTGATATGCGGGGTGTTGTTATCGGTGGTATTGTCATTGCTTCACTTGGTGCGCTTGACGATATTGTCACGACACAAGTCGCGACAGTCGAGGAACTTCATAGGTCCGACCAGAAGCAATCCCGTGCGGTGCTCGCTAAGGCAGCTTCTTCTGTTGGAAACGAGCATATCACAAGCCTCGTGAACACCTTGGCACTGGCCTATGTCGGTGCGTCACTTCCGTTTATAATTATGATGATGTCTCGCAGTTCAGTTTCACCGCTTATTACCCTGAATGGTGAATATATCGCGACAGAAATCACGCGGACACTCGTGGCGAGCATTGGACTTGTTGTTGCGGTGCCGCTCAGTACATTTGTCGCAACTATGATATATACGCGTACTACCCATAGGAAGGTATCGTAAATGCTATACTATAGAGGATAACAGGAGGGCGTATGACAGATTTTCGTAAACATGTTTCGGCTGATGCAGCAGCAAACATTGAGAAATGGCTACGTGAGCCAAAATACAGCGAATATAAGACAGAGCTTGAGCAAATGATTACTGCGCAGCGTTGGCAGGAGCTTGAAGATTCATTTTTTAAGGTGATTGAATTTGGTACAGCCGGACGTCGCGGCGTCACGGGTGTCGGTTCAAATCGCATCAATCGCGTGACGATTGGTGAGTCGGCTCAGGCGCTTTGTGAGTACGCAAGACGTGCTGATGCGAATGCACCCGAAAAAGGTGTTGTTATTGCATGTGATACGCGCTTGAGCTCTCCTGAGCTGAGTCGATACACCGCAAGTGTCTGCGCCGGCAATGGGTTCAAGACGTATATTTTTGATGACTTTCGCGCGACACCGGAGCTAAGCTTCGCGGTACGTGAGCTCGAGGCGGCGATTGGCATCGTGATTAGTGCGAGCCACAATCCACCAGCTGACAACGGCTTCAAGGCGTATTGGAGCGATGGTGCGCAGCTGGCAGCTCCTCATGATACGGGCGTGCTCTCCGTCGCAGAGGAAATCACCGATATTCATTCTGTTGATTTTAACGAGGCAGTTCACGATGGGCGTATTGTGCGTATCGGCAAGGACGTCGATGAGGCGTATATCAATGCAGTGCTTACACAGGCTGAAGGTGAGGCACGCGACCTCAAAATTGTCTATTCGCCACTTCACGGTGCGGGGCAGACAAATGTCTTGCCGACGCTTCGGGGGGTTGGCTTCAAGGATATTGTGCTTGTTGAGGAGCAAATGGCGCCGGACGGCAACTTTCCGACTGTCGAGAATGGTAAGCCAAATCCGCAAGAGCGCGCTGCGAACAAGCAGGCAGTCAGGCTTATGCATGAGACACAGGCAGATATCGCCATCACGAATGATCCAGACGCCGATCGGCTCGGCGTTATGGTTCGCGAAGGTGACGGTACGATTTATCTGACCGGCAATCAGTCGTATGTGCTGGCTGCTGATTATAGCTTGGCGAAATTACAAGAAAAAGGGCAGTTGACACCCGAACATTATCTCGTAAATACTTTTGTAACAACAGATATGGGTAAAGCGATTGCTGAGCACTATAGTGTGATGTGCTACGCGAATTTACCTGTAGGCTTTAAATACATCGGTGCCTTGATCCGAGAAAAAGAATCAACAAATGAGATATTTGTTTTTGGTGGTGAGGAGAGTTATGGTGGGTTAAAGGGCGACTACGCTCGTGATAAGGATGGTGCGAGTGCTGCACTGCCTATGGCCGAGTATGCAGCAGAGCTCAAGCAGCACGGGAAGACACTCTATGACCGTCTTCTTGAGCTTTACGCACAGCATGGTGTCTATGTCGAGCGTATGGATAATATTGATTGTCCTGGTGCTGATGGTTTCACTGAAATGCGAAACATGATGCGGCAACTTCGCGAATCACCACCGCGACAGATCGGTGAGCAGGACGTGACAGCTGTATTGGACTATAAGACGCTTGAGCGGCGAGATTTAAAGACTGGTGACATTACCCTGATCGATAGTATTGCAAATGATACAGTTGCCCTTGAGCTTGGCGACAGGCGTCGCCGACTGATTGTTCGCCCGAGTGGCACCGAGCCAAAAATGAAGATTTACGGGATGTGGTATGAGTCTGTGACGAGTAAAGACCCCATTCGTGTAGCGGAGCAGTATGCGACAATTGACGCTCGTGTTGCAGTGCTGGCGCAGCAACTTGAAGTAGGCTTGCGGTCGGTGGGCTAAGGGGGAGGGTGTATGAGTAGTGGGAATCTATTGAAGGTGCGCAGGGGGTTTACGATCGTAGAGCTTCTTGTTGTTATTGTTGTCATGGCGATTCTCGCGACAATAAGCGTCGTTGTCTATACTGGCATTCAAGATAGGGCACGCGTAACGAATCAGGTCATGGCGTTATCGCAGCTCAGTAGGTCGTTTGCGCTGTATGTGATTGAGCATGGCGAGTATCCATACAGTGGCGCAGGTGCTTTTCAGGTTGCATGCCTTCACCCTCAGCCACTTTATGATTCATGCGAAGAAGGGGCTATTGCAACGTCGGGAAGTACGTTACGGATTAACATGGCTGTTACAGAAGATATGAACAGCAAGCTTGCACCATACTTTTCAGCGGGGAAGTTATTATCATCATATACAACATTAAATAATGGCGTGGCGCCAGGTGCAGACCCGGTATACAATGGAATTTTTATCTATACGCTATTCTATGGAGACATTCCTTGTCCCGCAGTGGGCGGCCTCTCGTATCTCAGTCGTACGTATACAGCAGAGCATCCATTTAATACGTCTGTCAAGAATATGACAGGCTGTCGATATAAGCCAGATGCTACACTAGAGTAGTGAAGGTATCGACTCCACTACAGCATATCAAGGGCGTTGGGCCAAAGACAGCCGAGCAATTTGCAGCGGCTGGCTTGCATGCGGTCGGTGATTTGATAACATTCTTGCCGCGCAAGCACGAAGACTTTACAGAAATCGTGAATATCGTCGATATTCACCCTGGAAAAGCTACCATCAAGGCACGGTGCGAGAAGATTGCAACGCGCCCTGTGCGCCGCGGTATGAAGATTACGACAGCAACGCTAGTTGACGATACGGGTAAGCTCCAAGCTGTTTGGTTCAATCAGCCGTATCGAACAGCGCAGCTTGCTAGTGGCGATGAATTCTTTTTTTCAGGTGAGTTTGAGTTTAGCTACAATCGCTATCAACTCACGAATCCAAGTGCAGAAAAGGTCAGCGACATGGGCAAAGATACGGTCTCGACCGACAGACTCCTGCCAATTTATCCAGCCATCAAAGGCCTGAAAAGCCAGCTCGTGCGCAAGATTCTCGTGGAGTTCAAGCCGCTCATGACGATGCTGCCTGAGACGCTGCCGAGTGAGATGATCCAGAAAGAAAACCTTGTGAGTTATGGCAATGCACTGCTGGGGATGCATTTCCCAAAAAAGGTAGAAGATATCGCGGCGGCACGTGAGCGACTGGCATTTGAGGAGTTATTCCAGCTACTGCTTGCGAGTCAGTATAATCGCGAGCAAAATGCCAAGCTCGAGGGGTGGCACATTCCGTTTGATCTTGCAGTAGTGAAAGAGTTTGTGGCGAAATTGCCATTTGAGCTGACGAATGCGCAGCGACGAGCGGCGTGGGAAATTATTCAAGATTTTGAGAAACAAACGCCGATGAATCGACTATTACAAGGTGACGTTGGCTCGGGCAAAACTGTCGTGGCGGGGCTGGCAGCACTCTCTGCGGCGAAAGCAGGCTTTCAGACAGCACTGATGGCGCCGACCGAGATTCTCGCCTCGCAGCATGCCGAGACATTGAGCCGATTGCTTGAGCCGTTTGGTTTGACGGTTGGACTAGCAACGGGCAGTGTGAAGGGTGCAGCGCGCCAAACGCTTTACGGGCAAATTGCGAATGGATCGGTCGATGTTGTCGTAGGAACACATGCGCTCATTCAGGATTCGCTGCAATTTCACAAGCTCGGCTTTGTGGTGGTCGATGAACAGCACCGTTTTGGCGTCGAGCAGCGTCAAAAACTCTTGGCAAAGTCTGAGAGAATGCCGCACTTGCTCGCAATGACGGCGACACCAATTCCACGTAGCCTCGCCCTGACAGTATATGGCGAGCTGGATGTGAGTATACTGAACGAACGTCCAAGGGGGCGTAAGGAAATCATCACAAAGCTTTGGTCGCCGAACAGTACGGCGCAGCTTTATGATCTTGTTGATGAGCAGCTTGCACTTGGTCGACAGGCGTATATCATCTGTAGCTTAATCGACGAAAACCCTGAGAATGATGTCAAATCAGTCGAGGCGGAGTATAAGCGTCTTCAGGGTACGCGTTTTAAGCATCGTCGCATCGGCTTACTGCATGGCAAGATGAAGCCTGATGAAAAAGATGCGGTTATGACGCAGTTTTCGAGTGGTGTACTAGACATCCTTGTCAGCACGACGGTGGTTGAGGTTGGTGTAGACGTGCCGAACGCAACGACAATGATTATCGAAAATGCTGATCGTTTTGGCTTAAGTCAACTCCACCAGCTACGCGGGCGTGTTGGACGATCTAATCATCAGAGTTATTGTTATCTTGTCATGAGCGACAGCAAGAAGCCGAGTCAGCGCCTGAAGGAAATTGAACAGTCGAATGATGGCTTTTATTTAGCTGAGGTTGATTTGAAACTACGTGGTCCTGGTGAGATTTACGGCAGGGCGCAGCACGGTGCTCTTAATCTACAGATTGCGACGCTTGCCGACACCAAGCTCATCGCTCGTGCACAGAAAGCAGCTCGTGAGTTCGTCTTATCGGGCAAAGACCTGCTACAATATAGTCAGCTAGCTGAGCAAGTAGAGAGATATCAGCGCCTAACAACATTAAACTAACTATTCATGTACTCTGGAACAACAATAAGAACAAAATCTGGTCGCATTATGGGTGTGCATCAGCGAATCGACCGTCTTGCCCGACGTAGCTTAGCGCGTCGCCTGCCAGAAGGGGTGGTATTTCCGTCGACAAAGGAAATACTTCATTTTGAAGGATTGAATGGCCCTGATGGCATAAAGCGCAAGAGCCCTTCGGCTGACGAGCCATGGCATCATATCAATCCAGATGATCTAGGTGATCGAGGGCTCATGACGCTCATTCATGACCATATCTATAATCTCAGTATGGCTCTAAAGAAAGGGAATCACGAGCGCGCTGCGTTTGAAGCCGGTTGGCTTGCGCATGCAGTGACAGACGGACTCACACCGGCTCATCATGATAATCTAGCAGAAAAGATTGAAGAGTTGTGGGGCAAGGCGCATCATGAACGTGATTCGGTACGTGACAAGGCGATGATCCGTGGTGATAATCACCTCGATACGTTAAAAAAGAATTGGAAGTACTGGGGGAGTGGTGGTATCTTTACGGCTCATTTTATGTTTGAATGGGGTGTCGCGACGACAATTGCGTCAGTGAAGTTTCCTACTTCGATCGGCGCGAACGGGAATGACGTCATTCGACTAGAGAAACATGGATTTGAAGAGTTGTTTTATGAGTCGCTCAGGAAAGTGACATCGCTGAAGATGTACGAGACTTTTGGCAGTCGAGGCTGGACTCGTGAGCTTGCGTCGCAAACAAATCGCGTGCTCATTCCTGAGATCGTTAAGGCGGTTACTCTTGCATGGTATCAAGCCGTGCTGTTGGCGGAGAAGCAAGGATGAAGATTCGCTTGATTGGCGGCACATACGGTGGGCGCATTATTGGTGCGCCCAACAATCGTCGCACGCATCCGATGAGCGAGAGAATTCGAGGGGCTATATTCAATGGTATTCATACTGATATCGTGGACTCCATCGTACTTGATGCATTTGCAGGTTCTGGTGCGATTGGATTGGAGGCGGCGAGTCGTGGTGCCCAGTCTGTGACGCTAGTCGAGCGAGATAGAACTGCGCAGAAGATTATTGCGAATAATATTGAACTTCTGGATTGTGGGGACGTTGTGCGACTTGTGCGTGCCCCTGTTGCATCGTGGTCGGGTAATAATCCTGATGAGGTATTCGATATTATTTTTGTTGATCCACCCTATTATGATATGCAGTTTTCCACAGTCGAGCGATTGTTCAAGCATTTAAAAATTGGCGGTACTATGATATTATCGCACTCAGGAAAGGGTGAGGTTCCGTCCGGAGCTAAGGGAATTGTTGTGGTGGACAATCGTAGTTATGGTAATGCAAACCTCACCTATTTCCGCCGAGAGTCATAATAATGGGTTTATCATAAGATGCTAAGAGGCATCTTTTTCTATTTCTGACCGTAGGGAGTCGGATGTCTGCTTGAGGCCTTCGATGTAATCATACGAAACGAGGAATGGCTCAACTGGAAATGGTCGATAATGATCAAGGTTGTAGATGTCATATACGGCTGCCGAGACAGCTTGTCTCCCGAGATTTCGGAGCGGTCCATATTTGTGTCGTCGAACATGCTCTAGCTGTTCAATTGTCATGAGTGAGTCAACAAAGGGCTCAAGGCCTTCTTCGGGCTTGGTAGTGTCGATGACAAGTGCAGCATTACTCGGATAGTGGCTTAGAGCTGTCTCTTTGTCTGCATGATCAAGACCCATATAGGAGGCGAGTTGGCCGCTTGTCGGATCGATAATAAAGCGGTCATGCTGAAGGATGACATGACTAAAGGTGCGGCCAGAAGACGTTCTTGGTGCTTGAGGGGGTTCACCGACGAGGCGAGTCGTTTCGATGCCGTGATATTCACGTAGCGTGTGCTGCAAGAGCGCGGTAGCGATTCCGCAATTGGTGCGACGTGCATGAATGAGAGGGTCGTCGTACCGTTTGTGGTTGCCCATCCTATGGAGGTCAAGTTGCTGCTCGGCGTTACAAAAGTGAACCGTTTCCGATTCCGCAATAGTCTGAAGTGTTTCGCGTGACAGGCTCATATTTTTATTATAGCATAAGTATAATAAAAAAGCAATAGTTAGATGTATTCATAACTGTGTATACTCGTATTTATTAGGGCAGAAAGCTGTGTATATGTGGCGGATCCTGTGATATAATACGCTATAGAATAAGTTCACTGACAATCGAAATAGTTTGCGGATGTGGTGGAATTGGTAGACACGCGTGCCTTAGGAGCACGTGCCTCCGGGCGTGAAGGTTCAAGTCCTTTCATCCGCACCA